>JAFGJQ010000294.1 GCA_016929015.1 Phycisphaerae bacterium
GGAGCTGCGCGAGGACGTGTGCTTCAACGTCGCCTGGGCGGATCGGGAATCTCCACTGGCCGCCGGGTTGAACAACTACGACCTGTGCTGGGTGCTTCGCGATGATGCGCAACCGATCGTCCGGCACACCCTGGATATGCCGGATACCGG
Organism: Phycisphaerae bacterium; assembly: GCA_016929015.1. Classification (GTDB taxonomy): domain Bacteria; phylum Planctomycetota; class Phycisphaerae; order UBA1845; family UBA1845; genus JAFGJQ01. The sequence continues at coordinate 151 of JAFGJQ010000294.1, forward strand.
CCGCGTGCTTGTCCAGACGGCGGCGACGCGATGGGAGGGGTACCAGACGGCCGCGGAACAGCATAAGGCAGCCCTGATGTACCGCCGGCTGGAGGCGTTCGGCGGGTCGCGGGCGGTGGTGGTGGAGATTCCGCGCGGACCGGGTCGGATTCTGGTCAGTCAGCTTCGGCTCCGGGAGGCGCGCGGCGTCTTCCGGCCACGGGCCCGGCGGATTCTGTCGCGCTGGCTGGACGTGATGGGCGCGGCCCGGCAGGAGCACGTCAACCCGCTGACCCCGCGCGAGCCGCGCGCGATGAACGCGGACGGCTACATCACGCAATGGCTCGTGCTGGGGCCGTTTGCCGGGCAGGCGGGGTGTCCGCTGGACCACGCGTTTGTGGACGAGGCGGCTATGCGGCCTGAGCCGGGAAAAAAGACAGGCGATCCGGCGTGGCGGCGGGTATCATCCGCCTTCGCGGAGGTTGACCTGGCTCGCGCCCTGGGCGAATTGCCGGAGCGCGACCGCGTGGCGTACGCGGCCACGTGGGTCTATTCTCCGCAGGATCGGTCCGTGCTGCTGGACGTGCCGGACATGATCGCCCTGCTCGGCGCGGCGGACGGAGGGTTGAAGGCGTTCCTGAACGGCGCGGTCATTGGCCGGTTTGATTTTGTGCGGGAACTCGTCTTGGACAGCGACCGCATGGAAGGGTTGCCGTTCCGCAAAGGATGGAACCTGCTGGTCATCAAACTGCACAACCCGTCGGGACCGTGGCGGTTCGCGGCCCGACTGATAACGGCCACCGGCGAGCCGGCCGCCGATCTTGAATGCAGCACCACACTGCCGGACTGAGGGCGGAGTCAACCTGTCTGCAAGATGAAGTGAGCACGTCAACATGAGCCAGACAACCGCAGTTCCGGCCGCTTCGCCCGCCCCGCGAGGTCGGCTCGATTCTCTCGATGTGTTCCGGGGCATCACCATCGCGGGCATGATTCTGGTGAACAATCCGGGGCGAGGGGGCAAGGACTACGTCTACTGGCCGTTAGACCATGAGAAATGGAACGGCTGCACGCCGACGGACCTCGTTTTCCCGTTTTTCCTGTTCATCGTCGGCGTGGCCATGACGTTCTCGTTCCGCAAGCGCCTGACCGGCCCGGCCGATCGCGGACGGCTGTATGCCCAGATTGCCCGGCGGACGCTCATCTTGTTCTTTCTCGGCCTGACCATGTACAGCTTCCCGGACTGGCGGCTGATGGCGCCGTATGTTCCGGGCATCATCGGGCTGAGCCTGTTCTTTCACGAGCGGCCCGCGGGCTACCCCGGGCGATTCTGGCCCATGACGATCGTCGGTGCCGGAGTGTTGCTCGGCGCAATCGCGTACTTCGGAGTCGACTTTGCGTATTTCCAGAAGGCGGCCCTGCGCGTGCCCGGCGTGCTGCAGCGGATCGCCGTGTGCTACTGCTGCACGGCGGCCATCCTTCTGACCACAGGGCTGCGAGGCCGGGTGGCGTGGGTGGTGGGCATCCTGGTCGCGTACTGGGTGATTGCGCTGCACGTTCCGGCGCCACAGGGGTATACGGCCGAGCTGGAAGGATCACCCGGCCTGCTGCACAACTGGATCGACGAGCAGGTGCTTGGGAACCATCTGTACGGGCATCGACCGGACCCGGAGGGAATTCTCAGCACGCTGCCGGCCATCGCGACGGTGCTGTTGGGGGTGCTGGTCGGGCACTGGCTGCAATCCGGACGCAGCCGCGAAGAGAAAGCGGCGGGCTTGTTTTTCGCCGGCGTCCTGGCGATCGGCGTGGGCCTTCTGATGGACAAAGGGTTCCCGATCAACAAGAAGATCTGGAGCAGCTCGTACGCGGTCTATACGGCCGGGCTGGCCTCCTGCGGGCTCGCTGTCTGTTATTGGCTCATTGACATCCACGGCATCCGACGCTGGGCGTGGCCGTTCCGCGTGTTCGGGACCAACGCCATCGTCGTGTATTTCGCGTCCAGCATCGGGGCCAGGATCCTCGTGTACCGATGGCAGGTCGAAGGTGGCGAATTCATACTCAAGAGCTGGCTGTACGAGCACTTGTACCTGTCCTGGACGGACGGCAAGTTCGCCTCCCTGGCCTATGCCCTCAGCTACGTCACGTTGTGGCTTCTGCTGATGATTCCGCTATACCGCAAACGAATCTTCGTGAAAATCTGATGAACAAGCACGCAACATCAAGCAACCATACGACGTCGTTGGCCGTCTCGATCATCGGGCTCTTGTGCCTTGGCGGCTGCGGTCAGCCGAGACCCGAAATCGCGGCGTTCACGCCGCGGCCGGACTGGACGCTGGACCACGGCGCGGTAGTGCGGGCGGACCGGTCGCAGCGTACGATCGCTCTGATCTTCACCGGCGGCGCCTACGGCGAGGGCACGCCAGTCATTCTCGACGCACTTCGAGACCGCGGAATCCGGGCGTCGTTCTTCGTGACCGGGCAGTACGTCAAGACGCCGCAATTCCGGCCGTGGCTGCGCCGCATGGTGACCGACGGGCACTACCTCGGCCCGCACTCCGACGCCCACCTGCTGTATTGCGACTGGAAGGACCGGTCGCAAACGCTGGTGACGCGGGAGCAGTTTGAGCAGGATCTGCGGGCCAACATGGATGCACTGCGGGCCTTGGGGGCTCTCCGGGGCCCGGGGCCCGTGTACTTCATTCCGCCGTATGAGTGGTTTAATGAAGACCAGGTTCGCTGGGCGGCGGCGATGGGCGTGGTGCTGTTCAACTTCACGCCCGGCACGGGTTCGAATCGCGACTGGGCGCCGGAGGAACACCGCGCCTTCGTGCCGTCGCAGACCATCGCCCGCGACATCCTGGCCTACGAGCAGCGAGAGCCGGACGGGCTGAACGGGTTCCTTCTTCTGCTGCACCTTGGCTCTCTGCGGGAAGACAA
>JAFGJQ010000295.1 GCA_016929015.1 Phycisphaerae bacterium
TACGTACAGCCGATCCGGATCCGGCGTTCGCCGCTGCGCAAGTGCTGATCGTCGAGAATCGCCTGCTGGTGCTTCCGGGGACAGAGGGGCAGACAGTGCTGTTTCAGTGCAGCGGGGCTGATCCCGCTGCGGAGCTGCTTCGCCTGACCAGCAAAGTGGCGGTGGACGTGCAGCGCGGGCGACTGGCATTTGCCATCGGCGCTGAACCACCGCACCCGCTGCGCGTCTCGTACAATTACGGCTTCAGCGCCAACCTGGGCGGAGGACCGTATGACCGCCGCCGGAAACCGGCTCGACTCGGCGAGACGGCGCCGGCGGAGCCGGATACCGTGCTCGATCCGACCGCTCTGGGGCACTTGATCCAAGTGCCTTCCACGGACATCCCGACGGTCACAGAGGCGTTGATGCGGTGGCAGAACACGCTTCTGAGTTGGTCGGATCCCGGTGAACCCCGTTTCGTGATTCAGATCGAAGACAGCCGCACGTGCGAGAGTGGCCTTACGATCAATCTGTCCAGGGGTGAGTTGGTGCTTCAGGCGGCCAATGAGCACCGGCCGACATTGCTGGGCGATATTACCGTAAATGTGACGGGGGAGGACTGCCGCCTGCGCCTCGATGGTTTGTGGATCGCCGGCCATGTGAGAATCACGGGCGGCCTCGATCGGCTTCAGCTTCGACACTGTACGCTGGTTCCTGGACTGAGGCTCAAAGAAAACGGCGAGCCGATGCAACCCGAGGAACCCAGTCTGCGGGTGGCATCCAAGAACGTGACGCTGGTCTGCGAACTGGATCACGTGATCAGCGGCCCGCTGTGGCTGCCTGTCGATTCGGCCGGCGTGTTTATCCGTGACAGCATCGTCGATTCGCCGTGCCGCGGAGGCCGCGTGAGACCAATCCCCCGGACGGTCAGAGTTCCACTGGGTCCGACGATACCGCCCGTACTGATGCCGGGCACGGCTCATCCAGCCCTGGCCGGGGCCTCCGGAGGCGGAGCCCTGGGTCCGCCGGCAACGATTGAGCGAACCACGTTCTTCGGTCGGGTGCAGGTCCGCGAGCTGACATTGGCTTCCGAGGTGATTTTCACAGAGTCCGTCAGGGTGGAACGGCGTCAGGTCGGCTGTGTGCGGTTCAGCAGCGTTGCTGCGCTTTCACAGACGCCGCGGCGATACCACTGTCAGCCCGATCTGGCCCTGACCGGAGTCACGGTCGCGGCCCAGCAAGCTCGGCAGCGCCGACGTCTGCGGCCGACCTTCACTTCGGTGCATTACGGCCAGCCGGGCTATGCGCAGCTCGGCGCGGGCTGTGCCGACGAAATTCGTACGGGCGCGGAAGACGGCTCGGAAATGGGAGCGTTCCACGAGCTGATGCAACCGCAGCGATTCACGAATCTCGAGCTGCGGATGGATGAGTATCTGCCCTGCGGACTGGTACCGGGCCACGTTTTTGTGACGTAAGGACGGTGAGCCATGAAAGGCGACTTCACCCGCTTCACGTTCGATCCGACCAAGCACTATACGCGTGTGCTCAAGCAGCAAGGTCGGGTTGATCTGGATGCCGACTGGAACGAGCAGGCGGAGATACTTGATGCGCTGGACCGAGTGACGCGCGTCGACGCGATCGGTTCCGTCGGGATTCCGATCCACAGGCCGGGTTTCGTCATCTCTCCGGCGGGCGACAATGACCTGGCGATCTCGGCCGGACGCATCTACGTGGACGGGATTCTCTGCGAGATGCCGGCCGACAAGCCGTATACGTATAACATGCAGCCGTACCTGTTCAAGCCTCCGGAGATTCAGCCCGTTGCGAACCGCACCGACCTGGTCTACCTTGATGTCTGGGAGCGACACGTTACGGCATTGGAGGACCCGGCGCTCCGCGAGCCGGCGCTCGACGGTCCCGACACCACCACCCGCGTTCAAACCGTCTTTCAGATTCGCGTTAACACGGATGTCCCTGCCCGCACCTGCAAGGAGGCGCAGTTGCCTAAGCCCAGTGACGGCCGTCTTTCGACGAGCTTTGTTTCGCCGGGCCGCGACAATCTGTGTGAAACGCCGCTCGGCGGCGGTTACCGCGGGCTGGAAAACCGCCTCTATCGTGTTGAGATTCACGAGGGCGGCGACTTCAAGAATGCCAAATTCAAATGGTCACGGGACAACGGGGCGATTGCCTGCCGCATTGAGGAGTTCGTGACGGGCGAGGAAAAATGCGTTCGCGTCAGCCGCCTGGGCCGCGATCAGGAACTCGCATTTCGGCGTGAGGACTGCGTGGAGGTTCTGTGCGACGAAGCCGAATTGAACGGAAAACCGGGCAAGTTGGTCTGCGTCGACGACCTCGACGAGGCCAATCATGGCCTTCGGCTCAGCGACACTGTTTCCTCCTACAAGAACACGACAAACCCCAAGATCCGACGTTGGGACCAGGCTGGCGACGCGATTCCGGTCACGTCCGACTGGATCGACCTCGAGCACGGTATTCGGGTGAAGTTCAGCGGCGATCGTTTTCTGACGGGTGACTACTGGACCTTTGCCGCCCGCACTGCCACGCGACAGTTCGACGAGCTGGATGCCGCACCGCCGCAGGGCATAATCCACCATTACGCGCCTCTGGCGCTGGTCACCTGGGTGGAGGGTCCGCACGGCCTGACCGCCGACATTGTGCCCTGCTCTCCGAAGTTCCCGCCGCTCACCGAGCTGCCTGTCGGCAGCCGCTGTTGCTGCACCATCACGGTCGGCGACGGCACGCACAGTCACGGCGACTGCCATAGCCTTCAGCAGGCCATCGACAGAGCGGCAAATGAGAAGCGTCCCGTGCAGGTATGCCTGCTTCCAGGCGTGCACACGTTGACGAGGACGGTCAAGATCCAGCGTGATGACATCACGATCCGCGGCTGCCAAGACGCCGCACCGGTCCACAGTCCCGATGGGCAGCCGGCGTTTCGGGTCGACGGGCGGACGGCCGTGACGTTTGATACGCTCTCTGTGGAGTCGAAGGGCAACGCGCCTTTGCTGATCGCAGCCGAGAGCAAGCGTCTGACCATCCGCAATTGTGTGCTGAAGGCAGACAAAAGTGCCTGGGTCGCAGCAATACAGGGCGAGGATATCGAGGTTGATCGCAACCGATTCGATAAGGGTGGCCTGCATATCGTTGACGGCTCGCAGCGCCTTCGGGTGACTCACAACCAATTCTGGAAGGGTTCGGACTCCGGCATCGATCTGGGAGGATCGGCCGGCAGTATCGCCCTCGCCAGGACGGCGGCCGGCGTCTGCGAGGTGGCCATCGTGGCCAACCGGATCGAGTATTTTGGGCAGAGCGGAATCGTCGGCGTGTTCGGCGAGAAGGACGACTTCGGCGACCTTGAAGACGTCACAATCGCCCACAACGTCATTCGTGGTTGCGCCCGGACAGAGTCCAGGCAGACGTCCACACCGGCGGTCGCCGGCGGCATTGTTCTCGGGCACGCCCGCTTTGTTCGCATCCACCACAACAGCATTACCGACAACGGTGTCGAAAAGGACAGACGCGCCTGCGGGATCTACGCCGAGCAGACAGAGGGCCTGCAGGTGATTCACAACACGATTCGCGGAAACGGCACGGACACGGGCGCGCCGGTGCGGCACTGCGTCGCGTTCCACAGGTGTGACACGGGTCCAGGCCCCAACCCGCGCGAAGAATCCAACGTGCAGTTCCAGGTTTTCGACCGCCAAGGCCAATCTCAATCGAATAGCTACATCCGGGAATACGATTCTTGCCGTGGTCTGCATTGTGGCTACAAGACGGAGATCACCCTGCCGAGCCCGGCTCAATCCGTGGAGCTTGAGTTCGTCCATGCCGCTTACGGGCCGCGGGTGACGCTCTTCGCACCGGATGGTACCCGCCTGCATGAGGAGTCCCTCACGGATGTTCCACAGAATGAACTCATTCGCATACGATTCGGTCCGGAATATGGCCCGATCGGCCGCGTTTGCATCGCACCGGAGAAAGACGAAACGCTGCTGACGGAATTCTGCTTCACCACGAGCGAGCTCAAAGGCACGCAGGGCGGCATCGTCGTCGCAGGCGCAACCACGCCCTGCCATCCGCGAGCGTCCGGGGATTTGTTGGAGAGTGCCGGCCTGCTCCTCGCCGGCGAGCCGGCGGTTTGCATCCACGGCAACACGGTATGCTGCCCGGCCGGACCGGCCTTGTGGGTGCATGGTGCCGGCGTTATGTCGATCACCGACAACACGTTGGTGTCGCTGGCTGCCCATCCCTTGAACCCGGACCAGGGATCTACCAGCATTGTCTCCGTGAACAACTGCGGAATGGCGTACGAAACGGCCCGGACCGGCTTGCGTGTCGCCGTGCTCTCTCGCGTTGTGATGCCGCCCGCTGCTTCAACAAAAACTCTGCCCTTCGTCAAGTCGCTCTTGCCCGACGCTCTCGCGGAACGGAGAGCCGCGCTGAACGCCGGCCCTGCTGATGCCTCGGTGAGGCCGTCGCCGTCGCCGGCTGCACTGGCTCGGACGTGGCTGCTGGACGGCCGCATCCTGTTTCACGGGAACCAGGTTACGTTCGCAACGCTGGACGAGACGCCTCCATCGCACGGCTTCCCGCTCGTGAGGTTCATCAGCAATGACGACGTATCCCTCCAGGACAATCAGTTCGTTGCCCATCTGACGAGCCTGCTGCGAGTTCACGTTCTTGTTGAAGCCGTCACCGTACGAATTTCCTCGAACCGCTTTGCGGAAACGCCGCAACAGGCGTACTACTCCTGTTATGCGGCCGGCGGGCGGGTCGTGCTCGCCGGTAACCAGAGTTCGCATTGTCTGGGCGTCGATGCGGCACACGCGATCGTGGAACACAACCAGGAAATCTACGCCACCGAGTGCAGGAAGCTGGACCACTATCGGATTGCGATGCAAAAGCGTCGTGGGGGAGGGTGAACCATGGATACCAAGGAAAGCTTGACGGAGCTGGCTCGCGACGCCGAGAGTGTGGATCGGCAACTGGAACGCGCGGCCGGGGCTCCACAGAGGTGTCTGGAGACGCTCGCGGACCGGTGTGAGGCCCGGGCCAAGCGCTATGCCGCTGTTGCCCAGCGGCTTGCGGACATCGCAGATACGATGGAGACGCAGAATCCCCAGGTGAACGCCTTGCGGTCTCGCGCGGATTTCGACCGTGAAGCGTCGAGCGTGATTCGGAACCACCTCAAACGCGCGGAGCGACAGCCGAGCATTGCGGCTGATGCAGGATACGTGTTGGGACGCGTCCTCGATCCGAATGGCAAGGTCATGCCGCAACTGCGCATTCGGTTGGTCCCGCGAGTGTCGCCGGAGAGCGGAGGGCCGGCGCCGACGGTCAGTGACGAATTGGGCGATTTCCGCCTGCGGGTCGCGAAATCCGAGTGCTGTGATGACGACGGCCAGGCAAGAGAGTATCAAGTAACGGTCGAGGATTCCCGTGGCACGCTGATGTATACGGATCCGCAGGTGCTGGTGCTGAATCCCGGTGCCGCCCACTACGTGGAGGTCGTGTTCGGGAGCGGCTCGTCCGGTGAGCCGGGTGAAGAGTCGGGCCAGCCAGTGTCACCGAAGCCGTCGAAGCCGGCGTTGAATTCGACCCCGACCACAACGCGTCCGCCCAGAAAGACCAAACGCAAAAGGCGCCCGCAGAAGCCGGCTTGACGCCGGGCTGTGTACGAAGATATGGACGCGGTTGGGACGGAAGAACCGGACTTCGGTGGGCAACATCAACGCGCGAGGCTGCAGAACGGACATCACGGACACTAACATCTGGGGCGGCCTCGAAGGGCTGCGGGTCATGCTCAGGACCGCACGAACCGCGCTGCGGCCCTTCGTCCCTCTATTCCTCCCTATCCTCTTTCCTCATTCGTACTTTCCGGGCCAAAGGGGCGCGGGCCCAAAGGGGTCAGCGGGCCAAAGGGGTCAGGGCCAAAGGGGTCAGGAATCTTTCCTGCGTCTGCTTGGCTGCTTCGCGGGCCGGGCCGGATGTTTGCGCGGGCGGCCGCGGGGGCGAA
>JAFGJQ010000296.1 GCA_016929015.1 Phycisphaerae bacterium
GCGCACAAACGGACGGCCGCCCGGACGATAATCGCCGTCAGGTCAGGCGGCCGGACGCCTCGATAGGCCAGACATCCACGATGCGATCGCCGTCCCGCACGTGCAGGGCGCGGTGAAGATTGGCGGTCGTGCAGGCGTGGCTGGGAATCAACTCCACCCGGGCGCCGACCGGCCAATCCGGCGCCTGATGCACGATGCAATGCTCCTCGGAGGCGAACGTCGGAACGCGCGCTTCCGCGCAACCCCTGACGCGAGGCGGGCCGAACTCGTGTCCCACGCCCTTGACGCCCACGTCCAACACCGCGACGCCCGGCCGCGGGCGGCTGATCACGGTCGTCAGAACGGAAAGCGCCGTTTCAAACTCCGGAACGAGTTGCCGGTAGACCCAGTCCATGGTCACGTAGGTGCCCGCCTGCACCTCGTCGATTCCCTCTGTCGCCGCCGCCACCGCATACGTGGCGCTCGATCCCCCGCTGACGACCGCGACAGGCACTCCGGCGGCTTCCAGCAGCCGGCGCGTGGCGACGGCCTGCTGCAGTGCGGCCTGGGTCTGTTGTCTCCGCTCCGCCGCGTCGACGGTGTACACGGCGTGCCCTTCGTACGCCTGTAGGCCGTCGAACCGCAGCCCGGGCAGGTCCGACACCCGCCGCGCCAACGCCAACGCCGGCTCGCCCGGCGCCACGCCGCACCGGCCCATTCCGATGTCGATCTCCACGAGGATGCCGATGACGACTCCCGCGGCGGTTGCCGCGGCCGAGAGCGTCTGAAGCGGGCCGGCGTCATCGGCGGCAACACGGAGCCGAACCCGGCCGCCCAACTCCGCGGCACGCCGGGCCTTGGCCTCCCCCACCACCTGGTTGGCGATCAGAATGTCGCCAATGCCGCCCTCCGCCAGGACCTCCGCCTCGCCAAGCTTGGCGCAGGTCATTCCGACCGCACCGCCGGCCGCCAGTTGCCGCCGGGCGATCGACACGCATTTGTGGTTCTTGAAGTGCGGCCGCAGCCGGCACGACCGGTCGGCAAAGAACGCCGCCATGCGGGCAATGTTCCGATCGGCGGCCGCACCGTCCAGAAGCAGCACGGGTGTGTCAGCCTCGTTCAGCGAAAACGGCTTCATGACAGGCTCCAGCCCACCGGCGTCGTCGGGTCGCTGCCGTGTATGATGCTCTTGCGGCGGCAATACGCCAGCAGACCTTCCATCCCCAGCTCCACGCCCGTCCCGCTGTGCTTTCGCGGCGGCACGGATATCTGCGGATAGCCCACCAACATCGTGTTCACCCAGATGATTCCCGTGTCAAGCGCCGCGCTGACGCGATGCGACCGCTCCGCGTCCGAGGTCCACAACGATCCCGACAGGCCGTACGGGGAGGCGTTGGACATCCGGACGGCCTCGTCTTCGTCCCGGAATCGCTGGATGGTCAGCACCGGGCCGAAGATCTCTTCCTCCACCGCCCGCATTCCGGAACGAGCATCGCCCAGCAGAGTCGGTGTGATCCAATACCCGCCGCTCAGTTCGCCCGGCACATTCGGCCGGTCGCCGCCGGCCAGGACTCGGGCGCCCTCTCTGCGCGCATCAGCGATGTGGCTGAGCACAATGTCGTATTGCGATCGCGTGATCATGGGGCCGATGTGCGTCCGCTCATCCCGCGGGTCGCCGACCCGCAGCCGGGACGCTCGTTCGGCCAGCATCCGGGAGAACTCGTCGCAGACGGAGTCTTCCACCAGCAGTCGCGAACAGGACACGCAAAGCTGCCCCGCGTTGACGAATGCGCTGACCAGCGTGGCATCCGCCGCCCGGGCCAGATCGGCATCGGCAAAAACCAGAATCGCGTTTTTGCCGCCGCACTCGGCGTTGACCGGTTTCATCCGGTCGGCCGCCCGCTTCAGCACCGCGCAGCCGACCTGTGTCGACCCGGTGAACGACACCTTGGCCACGTCCGGATGCTCCACCAGCGCGTTGCCCACGTCCGAGCCTGAGCCGAGAACCACGTTCACGATGCCCGCCGGCACGCCCGCCTCGTGGCAAACCTGGGCAAACGCAACCGCAGACAACGGCGTCTCCACCGAGGGCTTCAGGACGATTGTGTTTCCGGCGGCAATGGCCGGTGCCGTCTTCATCACCGCGTTCACGAGCGGGTAATTCCACGGGAGAATGCCGCATACAACGCCGTAGGGCTCATAGACCGTCACGCGCAGCCCGTCCGCGGTGTTCTTGACCGTGCCTTCCATCTTGTCCGCGGCGCCGGCGTAGAATCGCAGAATCGTGGCGGCCAGCGGAAGCTCCGCCGTTCGCAACTGCGTGATCGGCTTGCCGGTGTCCGCCAGTTCTCGGTCGATCAGGCGGTCCGCACTCCGTTCCAGCGCGTCGGCGACACGCAGCAACAGACGCCCCCGCTCGGACGGCTCCAGCCTGCGCCACCCGTCCGACAAGAACGCACGCCGGCCGGACGCGACCGCCTCTTCCACCAGTCCCGCGTCACCGCACGCCTGCTCCGACACGGGCCGCCCCGTGGCCGGATTGATGACCTCGCGAAGCCCGGCCCCGGGCTCCACCCGCATCCGGCCATCGATCACCGATCCCACTCGATCACCCGCCATCCTCTGCACCTCCTGCGACTACCAGACCGTCCACCCGCCGTCCACAACGAGGTTGTGACCCGTCACGTAGCTCGACGCGTCGCTCGCCAGAAACAGGACCGCTCCTTTCAGTTCCGCCGGGCCCCCGATGCGCCCCATCGGACTCCGTTCGGCGAGCCGGGCGACCAGACGTGCGTCGGCCCCGGATGCCGGGAACGGCCCGGGGCTGAGGCAGTTCACCCGGACGCCGTCCTTGCCCCAGTACACCGCCAGATGTCGGGCCATCTGCACGATGCCCGCCTTGAGCATCTGGTACGCAACCGGATTGGCCGGCCCGATGCCCTCGTACACGTCCGGATACGACGCGACCTGGGCGTACATGGACGCCATCAGAATGATGCTCGCCGCCCGGCCCTGCCGAACCGCATGGTCGCGGACCAGTCGAGACAGGAGAAAGTACCCCGTCTGGTTGGCGAGCTGCCGATTCATCTCGTCCGCGGTCACCGTGGTCCAGTCCGCGGCCAGCACGTCATGACCGTTGTTCACCAGAACGTCGATGCGGCCCAGAATTCGCTCCGCGTCGCTGACCATCTGCTCGATGGATTCAGGTACCAGATGATCGAGCGCCAGTCCCGCGTGATGCGCGGCCTCCACGACGGGCAGGCAGCGTGCGGCCTCGTCGGCACGGCGCTGGTCCCGGCTGGTAACCACGACGCTTGCACCCGCCTCTGCCAGCGCCTCCGCCAGCGCCCGGCCCAGGTGGCCCGCCCCGCCCGTGACAATGGCCCCGCGCCCTCGAAGGTCAAACAGGTTCTGCACGGACGCGTGCGCGTTCATCGGGTGGCCTCCGGGATGGACGCCGTGGGGACCCAGGCCGGCTGCTCCGCGGCGCGAAGGATCGCGAGGTTCGCCCGCAAGGTCGCCACCGCGTCCGCCAGCGAGCAGAGGGGCTCGGCACGTCCTTCGATTGCGTCCAGAAAAGCGCTTGCCTGTGCCACAAAGAGGTCGTCCCGCTGCAATTCGAAGCTCTGCTCAACCCTCCAGGGCCCGCACGGCTCCCGGCTGGTCAGCCACCGGTGTGCGTGGAACTCCAGCCGTGCCGCGCCGCGCTCGCACACCACCGTGATGACGGTCTCGTTGGGATACTGATGCTGATTGAGCGCATACGTGGCGAGCACCGGCCCGTGGCGTGCGACCACGTGCACAGTGTCCTCGACGTCCACGCCCGGGACCGCCAGATGCGCGGCATCCGCCATCACGCGGTCCGTCGGGCCGACAAAACACTCCGCCGTGTTCACCACGTGCGTCAACGCGTCCTGAATGGCCCCTCCGCCCTGTTTGCGGTCTGCGTAGTACGTTCCCGCGTACGCGGGCCGCAGGGTCGGGAAGGGCTGTCCGGCGCAGGCCAGCACTTCCAGCGGCCGGCCCAGATCCCCGGCCGCCAGGGCCTTGCGCATGGCGGCAACGGCCGGATGCGCACGATACACGTAGGCCACCGCCGCGACCTTCCCCGTCTCAGCGACTGCCTGAGCCAGCTTATCGACACGCTGCATGGTCGTGCTCAGCGGCTTCTCGATCAGGACGTGCAATCCTCGCGAGATGACGTCCAGGGCGATCGGAACGTGCAGATGGGTGGGTGCGGCCACAACCGCGCAGTCAAACCCGGCAGCCGCATCGGCCAGTGCCTCCTCCAAGCCGGCGTATGCACGGCGGAGGCCGTATCGCTCCGTCAACGCGGACCGAACCTGGGCCGACGGCTCGCAAAGGCCCGCCTCTGCCCGGCCCGTTGAAAGGAAGCAACGAAGGTGACGCTCGCCGATCGATCCCCCGCCGATGATGAGAACCGCGTGCCTTCCCATCCTCCGAGCCTTTCAAGCCGCTCCAGGCTGGTCGCCCTGCAGCGCATTGGCAAAGCGGAAACCCAGGGGCGCAAACTGGGATTGCACCTGTTCGAACCCACGTTTGACAAGCAGGATGTCGGCCTGATGGCAAATGAACGACGCGCCGCGGTCGAGCAAATGGCGTGTGTGGTCGGGCGACATGCTCGTCGTACCCCAATGCTTGCCGGCGCGGCGGGCGGCGGCGGCGACCTTCTCCAGGGCCGCGGCCACTCGCGGGTGCCCGAACTCCCCGGGAATCCCGCTCAGCACGGACAGATCGGCCTGACCGACGAACAGCACGTCAACCCCGTCCACCTCCGCGATGCGGTCGGCCCGATCCACGGCGGCCTCATCCTCCAACTGGATGACGACGAACGTCTCTTCGTTGGCCCGTCGTATGTACTCCGCGGCCGGCATGCTGCAATAGGGCGCGTCGGGGTTCGATCCGTCGATCCCCCGGCGTCCCAGGGGAGCGAACTTGGCCCAGTCGACCACCTCGCGGGCCTCCTCGGCGCTGTCGCAGCGCGGATACATGATGCCGTGCGCACCGATCTCCAGCAGCCGACTCAGCCGGGCGAACTCTCCCTTGCCGGGACGGGCCATGACGTCCGACCGGCCGACCCGGGCCGCCCGGATCAGGCCGGCCGCCGTCTCCACGCTGCACGCGTGGTGCTCCAGGTCCAGCCAGATGCCGTCAAACCCCATCAGACTTGTCAGCTCGAAAACGGAAGGATCGTGCAGATTCAGGCAAACCAGAAGCACGGGTTCATTCCGAGCCAGCTTTGCTTTGATCACACTGCTTCGCATGAGTTCGTACTGTTGCTCCTTCGGTTACGCACACCCCTGCCGCGGCCGAAACGACGGGCATTGTAGCGATCGGTGAGACGATTGCCACCAGCCCCGGATTCCCATCAGGATCCCCCCGACGCTGCTGGACCCAGGTTTCCATCTGGGTATCGGAGACAGTCACCTGGCAGGAATGCAAGTGCCACTTAGCTATCACTGGCATTCCTGAGAGTCGAACGGCCCGGGGATGGGAGCCGCGGCCGGCTTCAGCCGGCCGGAGAGCGCCCGAGAAGCCGGCTTGCGCACAGAAGGAGGAAGAACGGGAGTGATGAAGGTTCCTCCCACCCCCGCCTGAGAGTGGCGACACTGGCCGGTCGGCCGAAGCCGACCATGAACTGCACCGTTCCGATGCTTGCACCATATGCCCACCGCGAGCCCTGCGGGTATGATGCCATGGGCGGCTTGGCCGGTGTTCTCACATGGTGCGGAGAGCCGACATGAGGAACGGACGGTCTCTGTCGGAGTGCTACTGGGCCGCGAGGCGCGCCAAGTCCCGCGGGCGATGCGGTACGGGACGTTCTTCAATTGCATCCTTGGCTTCTGGTTGCCGGACGCCTCCCTTGGTGGACGCACAAAACACGTGATTCTGCCGATCTGGGTCCCGGTGGTGATCGTACTGGTTGGAGCAGCGTATGCGGCCTGGCGCAATAGGCGACGTCGCGCGATCGGTGCGTGTCGGCGCTGCGGCTACGACCTTACCGGCAACGTTTCGGGCGTGTGCCCGGAATGTGGCGAGCGGGTGATGCAGAGGAGATGACGATGGCCTTGCACGATGGCACGTTCGACGAGACGGGCAGCCTGCCCATCCGGTTCCTTCAGTGGACCGGGATTTGTGCGATCAGTTCTGTCCCCAGCTTCGTCGTGGCACGCGACGAGTTTGACACCGCCGGGATGGTCGCCGGCGTGACCGTCTTCATTCTCGCATACACCGCCGTCACAGGGACCCAGGGCTTTCGACGCCTCAAGGCAGAGCCATTCGTGAAGACCACCCTGTACATAGGATACGGCACGCGACTTGCCATGTCTGTCTTATTCCCGGTCGGCTTGTTTTTGGATGTCTGGACGGGACTGGCCAGCATAGAGATTGTCAGACTCTTCCTCGCGGATCCGAATGGGTTTGCCGGTACACTGGCGATCACCATTCTCCAGGGGGTTTTCCTCAACATCATTCTGGCTGTCTTCATGGGTGCCGTGTATCTCCTGCAGCGGGCAGTCCGTCCGTGGCCGATCCGCGAGGGATTCTGCCTGGGGTGCGGGTACAATCTGACCGGCAATGTCAGCGGTGTGTGCCCGGAGTGTGGTCTGGCGGTGGTGCCAGGGGGATCGGTGCAAGCGTGACCGGAGGCCGGCTGGTCTCCGCTGGTCCCGGCGCGCCGGGTCTCCGCAGGCGACTCGCCGTGGCAAGATGGCGAGAAAGCCAATCCCACAGAAGACCGGCTGGAAAGCCGGTCCCACACAAACAGTGCCGGTTCCATGTGGCGGGGCGGGCAGAAACGCATCACTCGCCGTAGCGCGCGATGATTTCCTCGCGCGTTTTACCGAGGATTTCGTACTTGCGGCCGATCTTCGTGAAGGCGGCGATGGCGCGGTCGATGTGGGCAGGGTCGTGGCCGGCGGAGAGCTGGACGCGGATGCGGGCCTGGCCTTTGGGCACGACGGGGTAGTAGAAGCCGATGACGTAGATGCCTTCGGCGTACAAGTCGCGCGCGATGTCCTGGGCCAGCTTCGCGTTGTAGAGCATGATGGGAACGATGGGGTGGACGCCGGGCTTGATGCCGAAGCCGGCCTGCGTCATGCCCTCGCGGAAGCGACGGGTGTTGGACTCCAGCCGGTCGCGCAGCTCCGTCGTCTCGGAGAGCAGGTCCATCACCGCGATGGCCGCCGCCGCCACGACAGGCGGCAGCGTGTTGCTGAACAGGTACGGGCGCGATCGCTGCCGCAGCAGCTCGATGATCTCCCTCCGCCCGCTGGTGAAGCCGCCGGACGCCCCGCCCAGCGCCTTGCCCAGGGTGGAGGTGATGACGTCCACCCGGCCCATCGCGTTGCAGTGCTCGGCGGAGCCGCGTCCGGTTTTCCCGAGAAAGCCGGTGCAGTGCGAATCGTCCACCATGACCAGCGCGTCAAACTTCTCGGCCAGGTCGCAGATGCGATCCACCTGGGCGATGGTGCCGTCCATGCTGAAGGCGCCGTCGGTGGCGACCATGCGGTAGCGGGCGTGCTGCGTTTCCTTCAGCTTCGCCTCCAGGTCGGCCATGTCGTTGTTCTGGTAGATGTAACGGGTGGCCTTGCAGAGCCGGATGCCGTCGATGATGGAGGCGTGGTTGAGCTGGTCGGTGATGATGGCGTCGTCCTTGCCCAGCAGCGGCTCGAACAGCCCGCCGTTCGCGTCGAAGCACGCCACGTAGAGGATGGTGTCGTCCGTGCCCAGGAACCGGCTGATCTTGTCCTCCAGCTCCTTGTGAATGTCCTGCGTGCCGCAGATGAAGCGGACGCTGCTCATTCCGTACCCGCGGCGATCCAGCGAGGCACGGGCCGCCGCAATGACCTCGGGATGCGAAGACAGGCCCAGATAGTTGTTCGCGCAGAAGTTCAGCACGTCCGCCGGGGGCTGACCCTGCGGATACACCACGCGGATGTCCGCCGCCTGCGGCGAGACGATGACCCGCTCCTCCTTGTACAGCCCCGCCTGCCGGATGCTCTGCAGTTCTGCCTGAAGGTCCTGCTTCATTCGCCCGAACATAAGTCCACCTCCTACGGGGCCTGCCCTGTCCCCAAGATTCGCCGGCGGCGATCCGCCCGGCAACCCCTACAACCCACAGCTCGCCATCTCGCCACGACGAGTCGCCTGCGGAGACCCGGCGCGCCGGAACCTGCGGCGACCTACAGCCTACGGCCTATAGCCCACAGCCTACGGTCTACAGCCCAAAGCCTACAGCCTATACTCACGGGTGCGTGACCCGGCCGGTGATGTCCGGATCGCGATCCAGCGAATCCTCGCGGACGGGCAGCGGGGCCGGCTGATCCGGCTTGAGAACGACTTTGCACGCCCGGCCGCCGGCCAGCAGTTCCATGGCCGAGTTGATCTCCTCAAACCGCACGGTCTTGGTGATCAGTGGCCGGACGTCCACGGCGCCGGAGGAAAGGAGCCACTGCGTCTTGTACCACGTATCGAAAATCTTCCGGCCGTTAACCGCCAGCACGGTCAGGTTCTTGAAGATCATGTTCTCGGCCACGTCCAGCTCCACCTTCTTGGAGGGGATGCCGAACAGCACCACCGTTCCGCCGTTTCGGACGGCCTGGAACGCCGCGGTGATGGAGGCTGGCGCTCCGCTCATCTCCAGGATGATGTCGATGCCGAGGTTGCCGTTGGCCTCGACCAGGGCACGGACCACGTCCTTGCCGGGCAGTTCGATCGGGTTGAAGGCCGCATCCGCGCCCATCTTGCGGGCGAGGTCCAGGCGGAACTCGTTGACGTCCGTGGCGAACACGACGGAGGCCCCGGATGCCTTCGCGATGCCCACGCTGAAGCAGCCGATCGGCCCGCAGCCGAGGACCGCCACCGACTGGCCCGCCAGGTCGTTGCTAAGCGTGGCGAACACGGCGTTGCCGAACGGCTCCTGGACGGAGGCGACTTCCGGGGAAAGCTTCGCCCGGTCGTTGGTCCAGACCACCTGTTCGGGGATGGCGAGGTAGCTGGCGAACGCGCCTTCGCGGTCCACCCCCAGGATGCGCGTGTTGGGGCACAGGTGGCGCTGGCCGATGCGGCACTGGCGGCACATGCCGCAGGTGACGTGCGACTCGGCGGAGACGAAGTCGCCGACCCGGGCATGTTCCACCTTGGCACCCACTTCGACGATGGTGCCGGCGAACTCGTGCCCGATGGTCAACGGCGGCTTGATGCGGTGCTGCGACCATTCGTCCCACGACCAGATGTGCAGGTCGGTGCCGCAGATGCTGGCCGCCTCCACCTGGATGAGCACTTCGTCCGGCTCAATCTCGGGGATCGGAATGTCTTCGATGATGAGTCCCTTTTCCGCACGCTTCTTGCGGATGGCGGGCATGGTCCGGGGCATACGGTTTCCTTTGCTGTGCTTCCATACTGCGCTTGCCGGTCAGTTGCGTTCCGGGGCGGGCGCCACCGGCTCCGGCAGGGGTTCCTTGACTCGGTTGAACTTCTCCGTTTCCGGCGGGAGCTGGAACGACTTCTCCACGTCGGTCGTGTTGATGCTTTGCTTTGTCAGGTCGGGGAAGACCGCCCGCATGATCTTGGCCGGCGGGCCGCTCCGATTGGCGGGATCCGCCTCGTACGCCACGATCTTGACGGGCAGGTGCACGGTGCGGTCGACGAAGAACTCCAGCCGCGTGTATTGCTCGGCCAGCTTGCTGCCGGTCCGCGGGATGCAGACCAGGTGGTCCGTGTCGGCGGGGTCCTCCTTCGCCGCCGCGCTCAGCGTGACCTGGAAATGCCGCAGGATTTCGTCCTTGCGCTGTCCGAAGGGGATGGGGAACGGGGTCTTTTCCAGGCTGAACAGGTCGATCGTTTCGCCCACGCGGACGACCTCTCGCTCGATGACGGTCTGACTGGCCTCCTTGGCCTCGTAGAGCCAGCGGTCGCGGAACAGGTACCACTCCTTCTTCCGGACGACGATACCGCCCTCATGCATCTTCTCGAACAGGATAAAGAACGTGGGGTTCGGCTTCTCCCGGCGATAGCGGATCTCGCCGAACTTGGTGAAGTCGGACAGGCCGATCAGGTCTTCGACCGTATACTCGACGCGGCACCGGAGGTTCTGCACGCTCTCGCCGCGGGCCTCCATGGCTTCCAGAACCGTGCGGATCCGGGCCTCGGCCTCCGGCGTCGAGACGCCTGCCGGTTCCGTCACCGCCGGCTGGGATGCCGGGGCGGTCGCAGGTTGCGAATCGGCCGGTGGGGCCACCGGAGGCTCGCCGGCCAGACACAGGATAATCAGCCAGAAGGGCATATACAGTCTCCCCGGGGCGGGCACGGCATTAGTGCGGGCCAACGTCCTCCCGCTCCTCTACGACGCGCCGTCATGCTAAGAAGTTTCTCTCAGGCGGGCAAGCCGAAGAGGAGTTCGAGTCACCTTCGCGGGCGACGGATCACCCAGGTGGGTCCTCCGATGCGGGCCGCGCCGCCCGCCGACGCATCAGAACGCCGACGATAACCTTCAATCCGGCCAGCAACCCCAGGACAAGCTGGATGACGACAATCTCAACCGGACTGAGGTTCAGCGCAGCCGAGGACCAGGCAAAAAGCCCATATCGAAACAGACGGCCCACGAAATACGCCGACGCGAACCGGAACCGGTCGTAACGGGCCGCCACGGCCAGCACGCGGACCACGTCCACCGGAATCGGGATGAAACTGAACGCCGTGATGGTCCAGAACGGTGATACGCTGAACCAGCGAGCCGCGATGTCGTACACGTGGGTCTGGCGAACCCGCCCCACCGAACGGTATCGCAGCAAGAAGGTCAGGATGTGATACTCGTTGAGATTGGCCATGGCGGTCGCCAGGGCACAGGTCCCGGCAACCACGAGAACGCGCACCGGCACCGAATCCAGCAACCCCACTTCGTTGCTGGCCAGCAGCATGACCATCCACGCCGTCGGCAGCGGAAAAAACAGGCAGCACAGCGACAGGTAAAACACCCCCAGCGCCAGAAGCCAGAGGCCCAGGTGACCGTTTGATCCGGCTTCCGCCCGGCCGATCGCGGCTGTGCAGATGCCGGCCAGCAGCAGCAGCCAGGACAGGTAGACCACGAACCACAGGCGCAGGTTCTTCCGGTCCTCTCTGGATTCGCCGGTGGACGTCAGAACCCGCCCGAAGCGCTGCCACAGGGTCGAAACGCTCACCGGGCAGGCTCCAGGATGCCGTCCTTCATGTGCAGCAGGCGGTCCGCCGCGGCCGCACACTCCGCATCGTGTGTGATCATGATGATGGTCAGGCCGTTCGTTTCGTGGAATCGCCGGAACAGGCGAATCACGGCCTCGGCATTGGCCGAGTCGAGATTGCCCGTCGGCTCGTCGGCCAGAAGAATGGCCGGCCGGCAGGCCACCGCCCGGGCAATCGCCACGCGCTGCTGCTCGCCGATGGACAGGTGCCCGGGCTTGCGATGGGCGCATTCCAGCAGGCCCACGTCGCGCAGGGCCTGGGTCGCCTGGCCGTCGGGCGAGCCGCCGCGCAGGCGCAGGGCCAGTTCGATGTTGGCCCGGGCGGACAGGGTGCGGAGCAGGTTGAATCGCTGGAAGACGAATCCGATCTTGTCACGGCGGATGCGGGTCCGGCCCTGTTCGCCCAGGTCCAGGCAGTCCACCCCGTCAATCCGCAGTTCTTCCGCCGCCGTGGGCGGCGTCATCAGGCCGAGCACGTTGAGCAGCGTGGTTTTGCCGCAGCCGGACGGCCCCATGACGGCCACGAATTCCCCCGCACGGATGTCGAGGTCAACCCCGCGCAGCACGGGCGCATCCCGATCTCCGTCGCGGTAAGACTTGCAGACGCTCCGGGCTGTCACCATGGGCCGAGACAAGAAATCCTCCGCTGAACGCCGTTCCCCACAGGGTCTATTCGTATGACAGGGCGGTGGCCGGGTCCAGCCGGGCGGCCCGGTAGCCCGGGTACAACGCACTGACCGCCCCGCCGACCAGCCCCACCCCCACCGCCAGCAACAGAAACCGAGCCTGGATGTCCACCGTGGACAGCGGCATCGCCACCGTCACGACGGCCCGCACGCCGTAGGCCAGCGCAATGCCGAACGCCGTGCCCAACGCGCAGATCAGCATTGACTCGCACAGCACGGTGCGAAGCACGTATCGCCGCGTGGCCCCCAGCGAGCGCAGAACGCCGATCTCCCGGGTCCGCTCCAGGATCAGTGTGTACATCGTCAGCATGATGAACAGAAAGCACACCGCCAGGGCCACGCCGCTGGCCAGGTTGATGTACGTGTACATCTGGGCGAAGCTGTCGCGCAGCAGCGAGCCGTACTGCGTTTTGAGCTCCACCGTCGCATTGAGCTTGCCGGACAGCAGGTCCGCCGCCGCCTCCGCCTGCTCGGGATCACGCAGTTTCACGAAAAACATGCTCGACCACGGCACGCCCCCGTTGAGGATGTGCCGGATGGTCTGAATGGGGGCGAACACGCGCCCCGCCACGCCCGCCTCCACGATGCCCACGATGCGGAAACGGTGGCCGAATACGTCGGTCTCGTCGCCGACCTTGTATCCCCCCACACGGGCCAGCCGGGTGTCGATCAGCAGTTCGCAGCCCGCGTGCAGGTCTTCGGGCCGCACGAGTTCCGGGTCGTACCGGCGCTGGTCGCCGCGCAGAGTCTCCAGGCGATCCTTGAAGGCCCGGCCGCCGGGGAACACTTCCCCCGCCTCCAGGCGCCGACTGCCCAGGAACCCCGGCATGTCGTCCGGGTCGATCCCGAACAGCCGCTGCTGCTGCCCGCCCAGGCGGATGGTGTCCAGAAAGACCGGCACGGCCCGGTCGACCACCGGGCGGCCGTCCAGCTCGGCGGATTGGATGAGATGCACGTACGTGTCCGGAAAAATGGCGCCGCCCTGGAAGATGACGTTGGCGTGGCGCGGCAGCACGATCAACTCCGCGTCCACGCTCTCCATCCGGCCGGCCACCTCGTTCAGCGTGCCGTGTGAGAGGCTGAGTTGCACAACCATCATGCCCACGCCAATTCCGACGGCCGCGGCGCAGAGCACGGTCCGCAGCTTATGGTGCATCAGGTTCGCCAGCGGCAGCAGCACGGTTTCGCGTTCTCCGGCGGGTTCGGGCGGTCCTTCCGGGTCTGTGCATGCCATGCCCCGATTCCGCGGGGCTCAGTGTAGTCGGTGTGCCGATCGGTTCAAACGGTGCCGCCGCGGCGTATAGCCCGGGCGGCACTCCTTGAGAGAACACGAGCCTTTGCACCTGCGCCAATAAAGAAAGCACCAAACGCCACGGGGGCATCCGGTGCTTTCCGGAGGGGAAAGAAGCGTCATTCGCTTCGTAGCGTGCGAATTTCTGTTCAGGATCGCCGGCCCGGCGTTTGTGGCCCTCCTGTCCCGCCCAGATCCAACCCCCCACACGTAAGCTACGGTAATCCGTTAGCCGGTGGGGCCGAAGCCTTACACTTAGCATTATCGGCTGTTCTTCCCCCGTCCGCAATGGGGTATTTGCCGTAAAACTCTGCTGTACAAAGGGAAACAGAGGTTGACGCTTTGCTTTCTTATCGAGAACGGGGTCAACCTCTCTTGCCTAGATTATCAGGACGTGAAGGCCCGAGACAGGGCCAGTTCGTGGGCATGCCGGTAATACGAGTAGAGACTGTTCCAGTCGAAGAGTTCGGACAGTCGCTCCGTGCGGTTCCGCAGAGCAATCCGCTCTCGACGACTGAGGCGGGTGAACTCGTGCAGAATGCGAGCGAGCTGGCCGATGGACTCGTCCGTGCTCACGTCCCTCCGGTTCACGATGAAGAGTCCCTTGTGTTCGTGGTCTTCCACGTGGGCATGCACGAAGGCGCCGAAGCCGGAGAGGTTTGAGCAGACGGACGGCACGCCCATCACCGTGCATTCGGCCGGTGTGTAGCCCCAGGGCTCGTAATACGACGGAAAGACGCCGAGGTGGCAACCCCGCACGAATTCCTCGTAATCCATTCCGAAGAGCGGATTCGTCGAGACGATGAATTCCGGGTGATACACCACTTTCACCCGATCCTGCGCCGTGTTGAAAAGCCCTCGATGCCGAAGGTGGTTCAAGATGGGGTCGTGGGCATCGTCCACCATGTTGTGAGTCACGACCGCCGGCGGGACCGTTCGCCGGCGTGAGTAGATCATCCGCTTGAGGCGGACAATTTCCGCATCGTTGATCAGCGCGTCCACGTCGGGAAGCCGCCCGCCGGCCACCGCCCGCACGATTCGCTCTCCCACCCGATTGGTAATCTGATTGCAGGCCTTGCGCAGCTCCTCGATCATGAACCGGTTCTTCAGCACGTCCACGTTCATGCTGTGCGTCGCCGCCGGAACCACCAGGAACGCCACGACCGTCACGTCGCTGCCCTCCTGCCGCAGGATCCCGTTGAGCCGGGCCAGCGCCTCGATGAACAGATCGATGCCCTTGTTGCGATACTCATAACGGCCGGCCACGAACGTGTAGAGGGTCTTGTCCAGGTCAAACGAGTATGACCCGAAGAAATGCCCGCGGACGAACTCGTGAATCTTCTCCTTGTACTCCGCGTGCAGCGTTTGGAACTGGTGCAGCGCCTCGAACCGCTCCACGCGAAGGCCGTTCGGCAGCACCACCTCCGGCCGGCGGCCCAGGAGATGCTCCGCCTCGCGGCCCGTCACTTCCGAAACGGTTGTGAACACGTGTGCCCCGTGGGCCGCCGCCCGCTCGATGGAGTGGCGATGGTGCACGTTCAGCCGTCCGGCCTCTGCGTCCGGGTTCATCCAGGGCAGCCGTCGGTAGAAATCACCATCCGTCGCGCAGACGTATCGTCCCAGCAATGTGGCATGGGTTGTGAACAGCGTCGCCACGGGCAGATTGTGGTGGCGGATCAGCGGAATGGCCATCGAGGCCATCCACTCATGGAAGTGAGCGATGGCCCGATGCCGGCTGCCGTGGCACCGGGCAAACTCCTGGAAGAAGCGACAGACCATGGCGCCGAAGACCACGGCGTCGTTCGTTTCCGGATCGCCGCCGGGCGACGAGAGCCGACAAGACTCCCAGAACCATCTCTTCCAGTTATCGAGATTGAAGTACGCGTGGCCGACGTCCAGCAGTAGGACCCGCGGATTGCCCGTGATCAGCCACCGTCCGAAGTGGGCCTGGATGCCTTCCTGTCGCAGTGTGGCCAGCACCGGCTTGAGCAGTTCCCCCGGCTCCAGGGGCTCGTACTCGACACTGGCCGTCTCGTGGACATACGGTCCGATCAGCGTGTACCAGTCTCCCCAGGCTGCGACGGCATGGGGCGCCTTCGACCGCAAGACCGTGTAGATCCCTCCAATCTTGCGGCACGTTTCCCAGGAAATCTCAAAAAGAACGGGTTGTGAGGGGTCGGTACTCATGCCCCGAATGTTGTAGGCTGTGGCCGGAAGCGCGTCAAACCCCCGCGGAGTGCCCGGCTGGGGTCCACGCGGCACCAAACGGGAACGCAGCGGCGACTTCCTTGCTTGCTGCAATAGCCCGGGGCAAGATTCGCCCCCGACAGACGGAGAGGCAGCGATTGATGAAGATTCAGGGTTTGTTGCTGGACGTGGAGGGTGTACTGGTCGCAGACAAGCGATATCAGCGGGTGGCCGGCGCACCGGAGTTCGTGGTTCAGATGCGCCAACGGGGACTGCCTCTGCGGCTGATCACGAACAACACGACCGACGCGCCGTCCGCGCTGCTGGACCGGCTGCGTGTGGCCGGTTTCGAGTTCTCTCCCGCTGAACTGCACACATGCACGACGGCAGGCGTCCGCCACCTGCACCAGGTGGGCGCGGCGCGGTGCCTGGTTCTCGGTTCGGACGCACTGCGGGCACTACTGATGGATGCAGGTCTTATCTGCGTCGAGGACAGCCGGGTCGACGCGGTGGTGGTGGGGCTGGACACGCAGCTCACGTATGAGCGGCTGCGGCTGGCGTGCGAGGCGATTCTGGACCACCAGGCCCAGTTCGTTGCGATGCACCGCAACCGGCTGTTCCCGGACGATCAGGGACGCCGCTCGCCGAGCGTCGGTCCGATCGTGGCGGCCATCTGCGAAGCGACGCGGGTCGAGCCGGTCGTGGTGGGCAAGCCATCGCCGGAGTTCTACGGCCCGGCCCTGGCCGATCTGGCCCTCCCACCGGAGCGCGTGCTGGTGGTCTCCGACGATCCGTTTTCCGACCTGGTAGGGGCCCGGCGCCTGCGGATGAAGGCCGCCTTCGTTCTGTCGGGCAAATACACGGACGCAGACGTGGCACACCACATCGACCCGCGCGAGCGGCCGCATGTTGTTGTTCCGGGGATCGCGGACCTGCTCACGTGCGAGGCGGTGGAGTTCGTTCGCCCGTGACCGCGGGACGATTGCGCTGCGCCGGGCATCGGGGCCGGCCGACGGCGCCGGTTGTCAGAAGAAACTCCAGCCGGGCGGCGGGCTTCTGTCGATCAGGTCCGCCAGGTTGACGCAAGTCGTTTCGTAGATGTCAAAGCAATTCTTCCAGCGGATGGCCACGAAGACGTAGATGAGCAGGAGGGCGCCGGACGCGAATTCGGCAATGAACTTGCGGCGGAAAGTGTATAGCCCGACCGTGCCGATCGCCACCAGGGCGATCTTGTACGTCATGAGCATGCCCGGCCCAAACGGGAGAATCCGCGCCGCGATGGGGTTGGACTCGTCCAGCAAACGATGCTGGTGAGCCAGGACGGTCATGATCAGGTCGAAGAGGTTGACGATCCACAGCCCAATCAGCAGCCAGCAGACGCGCCGGCTTCGATGCTGATCGAGCGACGCCATCCAGCGGGTCCACCCCCGCGTCTCCGTCAACGGAGAGAGTGTGCCGGTCGGCGGGATGGAACTGGGGATTCTCACATTCGGAACATCGTCAGGAAATCTGGCCGCCTTGATCGTCGGCCCGGCGGCGGATCGCCCCCGGACCGCGGCGAGAGTTTCCGGACCCGGTCGGGTGCTGTGCCGATGGGAAGAGGTTCCCGCGGCACTCGCACCGGCTGACTGCCGTCGGTGCGGCTCCCCCGGTTCTGATAACGGCCCGGCGGTCCTCACCCAGGCGATCCGGGCGAGGCGGCGGTGATCGCCACGAACCAACAACTCGCTATTCTGCACGCGCGACCCGCCCACACCAATACAGAACCCAGGAAGTCAAGTACTGCTGAACCACCTTGACAATTGCGCCACAGACGGATTGAGATGCCCCCACTACAATGAAGCGGAAGGAAAAGCCCATCCGATATGAAAAACACGCCCTCAAACGGATGGGCGAACGGAGTGTATCGACGGATCAGGTTGAAAGAGCCGTTCGTTCCCCCGATGGGGAGCGCGTTGCCAGGCGAGAGGGCGCGACGAGGCTGGAGAAACGGTTTTCGGCGCGCCGGCGACTTGTTGTGATCATCGAGGAAGAGCACTCGTTCGTACGGGTCGTTACGACGTTTTGGTCCTGAGTAGCATGGCGACACCAGACGTGGGTTTTGAGATCTCGACCAGTGCCCGCGGCGACGGCACGCTTGAAGCGGTCTACATCCGCCTGGCCAGGGGCAAGGTTGCCCGGACCGTGGAGATTGTCGAGGACATTGTTCTGGCCGACTACAATTCACGAGGCAGGCTGTTGGGCATTGAGCTACTCGCGCCGGTCAGGCTGCCCGACATCGCAAACCTCATCGACACACCGCGTCGCGCAGGGTTCCGCAAGGCCGTTCGGAAAGCCGCGCCGCAGGAGTTCGTTCTTACCTGATCCGCCGCCGAAGTCCGATCAACGTGCATTTCCCCGCCCTGTGCATCTGACCCGCGAGGATCGGGGAGACAACCTGCAGCGTCTTGACGAGTCACCGATTTGGAACCAGAATCGCGCCGAGTGCGGCGTACGCCGTGTGCGGAGTTGTCTGGGTGCCCCTGATCTGAGTGCACGGGTTCAGAAACGTGGCGAGAGGGTTTCTGTGATGCGTATCAGACGTGCCATTGAAACGGCGTTCGCCGCGGGGCTTTCGGCGGCTTTCGCCGGCTGCGCGCAGAACGATGTGGATCACCTGGCGATGCTCTCCCAGAAGGTCGACCAGGTTTCCGCGGAAAACGAGTCACTCAAGCAGGAACTCGCCAAGCGCGACGCGACCATCGAGGGCCTGCGGACCCAGATGAACAACCTGCTCGACCTGGGACCCGGACGACTGGATCATCTCTTCGTCACCCACAAGATCGAACTGGTGCGACTGACCGGCGGCGCCGACTACGACGGGAAGCCGGGGGATGACGGCGTAACGGTCTACCTCCGGCCACTCGACGCGCAGGGAGACCCGATCAAGGCGGCGGGCGAGATCCGGATTCAGCTTTTCGACCTCAGCCGGGAAGGGCAGCCGCGGGAGATCGGGCTGTACGTGGTCAATGACCCGGGCCAGCTCCGGGCCGCCTGGCAAAGCGGATTCCTGACCGACCACTACACCATCCGATGCGGCTGGCAGCCGGGCGTCGGCCCGCCGGAATCGCGGGAAGTCACGGTGCGGGCGGTGTTTCGCGACTGGCTGACGGGTCGTGAGTTCACCGACCAGAAGCAGGTAGCGGTTTCGCTGGTAAGCGCCCCCGCGGGATGAGCGACGGGCCCGGCTTCGGGGGGGCGGCATCTTGCCCAGGAACCGGGAAGTGCCTATCCTAACAGGCAGAGGGTCGGGGCATCGTTTCGGAAGCGGTCCTGACCGTCACTGGGGTTTGCAGCCATGCCAGAGAATTCGAGAGGCGAACAAGCAGCAGAGCCGCCGGCGGAGCCGGGCGGCGAGGACGCGGCCGGTGCCGTCGCGACCGAGCAGCAGCCGACTCGCATGGCGCCTCGCCTGCTGCCCCCATACAAGGTGCTGCTGCACAACGACGACGTGAACGAGTTCACGTACGTCATCTCCGCCATCGTCAAGCTGACGCCGCTGTCGCGGGAAGAGGCCATCCATCGCACGTTGGAGGCCCATGAGACGGGCATCACCCTTCTGATGGTCACGCACAAAGAGCGGGCCGAGCTGATTCAGGAGCAGTTCGCCGCGTGCAGTCTGACCGTCACCATCGAGCCAGACGAAGCCGGCTGACGGTGCCGCGCGGCGAGGTTTCCCGGAAGGAAAGCGACGGGTAACGACCTGCGGGGTGATCGCTGCGCCGCTTGCCAGGGCCGCCCCACCGCTGCATTTACACACCCACAGGCACACCTATAATGGCCGTCCGAGGGCCGCGGGCCCTCCGGGTGCGGGGAAAGACCTTTGCACCACCCCCGCAGGAATGGTGAACGATGGCACGGCTGGGTGTGAATATTGACCACGTGGCGACCGTTCGGCAGGCGCGGCGTACGGACGAGCCGGATCCGGTCTGGGCCGCCGTGGAGGCGGAGCTGGGCGGGGCCGACGGCATCACCGTGCATCTGCGGGAAGACCGCCGTCACATCGCGGACCGGGACGTGGTCCTGCTGCGGCAGACCGTCGGCGTGAAACTGAACCTGGAGATGTCCGTCGCGGATGAGATCGTGAACATCGCCCGCGAGGTCCAGCCCGACCAGGCCACGCTGGTACCGGAGCGTCGGGAGGAGCTGACCACGGAAGGCGGGCTGGACGTGGTCCGGCACCGCGACCGGGTTCGTGACGCGGTGAGCCGGCTGCACGAGGCGGGGATTGTCGTTTCGGCCTTCATCGAGCCGGTCGCGGATCAGATTCGGGCCTCTCGCGACGTCGGGTGCGAGGCGGTGGAACTCTGGACCGGGGCGTATGCCCACGCCGCAGATGCCGAGGCTTTCGAGAAGGCGGTGAATGACCTGCAGGCGGGGATCGAGTTGGGTCATTCGCTGGGTCTGGACGTGCACGGCGGGCATGGTCTGACCTATCGTAACGTGGGCCCCATCGCGTCCATGCGGGGTTTCTCGGAGTTTAACATCGGGCACTCCGTCGTTTCGCGGGCGGTGCTCGTGGGTATGCGGGAGGCGGTGCGGCAGATGAAGGCACTGCTGGAGCGGTACAAGCCGCGGGAGACAGGATCATGAGAACGGCGTGTGGGCTGTTACTGGCGGCGGTTGTGATCATTCCCGCGTCTGTCGCGCAGGGTACGTTTGCGTTGACGGACGGCGACCGCGTGATCTTCTACGGCGGTCGGTCGGTCGAGCCTCCGTCATTCGGGTCCCAGGCGGAGCTATTCGTGCGCGTGCGCTATCCGAACCTCAGGACGTGGTTCCTGCACCAGCAGTCCGGCCCGGCGGGCACGGTCTCCGAGGGGCTGGCCGGTTTTGACGAGCGAGTGGCGGCGTTCTCCCCCACGGTGGTGGTTCTGGCGTTTGGGCCGCAAGACCCCGGGGCACAGCCGCCCGATCCGGTACAGACCGAGCTGTTCAAGGCTGAGCTGGACCAGTTGGTTCGAAAGAGCAAAGGGCTGGGGGCGCGGGTGTGGGTGCTCACGCCGCTGTCTCCGGACCTCTCCATGCGGCCGGATCTGCGTGACATCGGCTTCGAGAAGACCGTGAGCGATTACGCGGAGGCGGTGCGCAAGGTCGCCGAGCAGTGCGAGGTGCCCGTCCTGGACTGGTACACCTTGTCCGGCGAGTACCGAGCCGCGCACCCGACCAGTGCCCTGCTTCGCCTGAACGCAACGAACGGCATTGAGCCGACTCCCGTGGCCGCCGCCGTGGCAACGAACGCATTGTTGGAGGCGTGGCAGGCAGAGCCCCAGCAGTTCCTCATCCGGGCCGACTGGGACGGCGATCTGGCAGACGTGACTGTGGGCACCGCGACGGCCGGCAAGCCGGATGAGAACACGTTGGTGATTTCCCTGAAGGGGATCCCACTGCCCTGGTACGTCACGGATCGGCGGAACACCCTGGCGATGTACTGGCCGCCGGCGCGGTTCTACAAATACGAGTTGCAGATCGAAAACGTGCCGGACGTGCGCGGGGTGGGCTTCACCATCGGAGAGAAGACGAGCACCGGCGTGCAGGGCATCAAGCCGTTCCTGTCCATGATGTTGCGGGACGGATGCGACATGAGCGCCATCGGCCCGCTGACCACCGCCGCCGCCGTCGGCACGTTGCAGGCCGCCCTCGACCGAAAGGATCGATGGTACCGGGAGCTGGACCGTTTCCGCGAGAAAGCCGGCGAGGTGACCGAGCCGGAACTGAAACCGGCGTACGAAACGCAGATACTCGCATTCCGGCAGTACGCCGATGGAACGGCGGCGATCGTACACCGTGTGCCGCGGACCATGGACATCGACATTGTTGTGCAGGCAGCCCAGGGCGCCGAGGCTCGGCCCGTGCCGACCCCGCCGGAACCGCCGGCCCCGCCGGCACCAACGACGTTGCCAGCCGAGAAGAAGCCCGATTCCGACCCGACGGCCATCGAGGCCCCGGACGCACCGTAGCTCGAACGCGGTGCATCACGAGCCCTGCTTATGACAGTTCAGCCAACATGCCCGTATCCCCGTCTGCGATGGCCGGACAAGCTGGCCACGCTTGCCACCTGGGGTGGTGCCATTGCCGTTTTTGTAACGGTGGGCTGGATGGCCATCAGCCCGATAGACCCCCACGGGGTGGTCCAGATCACGGAGGGCACCTGGCCGCGGGTGTTTGTTGAAATGGTCGCCCTGGCGGTTGTCGTGGCGGGTCTGGCGACGGCGGCCGTTGGCCGCAAGCTGCCGGACGCGGGAACGTTTGCGGTGGCCGTCGGCCTGGCCGCCGCCAACCTCAGGGGCCGATCCGTCGGCTACCTGCTGATGTACACGGAGGAACCCGGCCCGCGTCGGCTGCTGTGCCTGGAATTCGCCGTGGAGGCCGTCATCTGGTTTGCCGTTCTGCTGGTCGCCATGATCACTTCCGGCCTGGTGATGCGGTGGTGCTTCGGACGTGGCGAGTCGGACGCGCTGGGGAACGCCCGACTCTCGGCCATGTGCGTGGCGGACATGCCCGGCCTGCGCCGGCTGGTCGGGAAGCCCACGCCGCCCGGTGAAGGCGCCCGGCTTCGGGTCAGCCTGATGCACGGCGTGGTGGTCATCGCGTTGGCCCTGGTTCTGATCCGCCTGCTGGCGGCGGGAGACGCGTCTCGGTCGATTCAGCAGGGACAGGTGTATTTCGCGGTCGCGGTGGCGTTTTTCCTGGGTTCTTACGCGGCGCATCGCTGGTTTCCGGTGCAAACTCCCCTGCCCGGTTGTCTGACCGTACCCCTCGTGTGTATCATCGGATACCTCTGGACGATGGTGCGGATTCAGGGCCAGGGGCCGTACGCGGAGATTGCCAGCGTGCCGCCTACCGTGTTTCTGCGGGCCCTGCCGCTGGAATACCTTGCGGTCGGTACGGCCGGCGTGCTTGCCGCATTCTGGAGTCGTCCGGTCCACGGGGCTTCCGGCCGGAAGGCGTCGGAGTCGCGAGCCGGGACCGGCTGATCCAAAGTCATGATCTGGGAACCGGACGTACGAGACCTGTACCGTGACCTGCGCCGCCGCATTCTGGCCGAAACGGAGCAGTTTCTGAACCACTGCCTGTCGCGCCCGGAGCGGGTCATTCGCATTCCGCGCATCCGCGTGGGCGCGGGAAGCTTCTCCCCGCAATTCGCCCGGCAATTCTGGGCGCAAGTGCTCAGCGAAGACGTGGTGTAAAGACCCTCGTCCGCGCATCCCGAGCCGCATCGAACGCCATCAGGCAGCGCCTCGTCACCCGGCGCGTTCCGTTCGGGCACGGATGTCGTGGACAATGTGGTCCAGCGTCTCGTCCAGGCTGGTGCGTGGGTTGAACCCGACCAGCTCGGCCGCCCGCTCGATGCAGGGCACGCGGCGCATCATGTCGTCAAACGGCCGCCCGTATGCCTCTTCGTAGGAAATATACGCTTTCTGGCTGGTGCTCTTGGCCTTGCTGATGATCCTGTCGGCCAAGGCGTCGATGGAGATTTCCTCGACGGATCCCAGGTTGTACACCCGCCCTGGCGCCTTGGGGTTGTCCATCAGGGCAATGATGCCGTCCACCGTGTCGCCCACGTAGCAGAAGCAGCGGGTCTGCTTGCCCGTGCCGTAGATCATCAGCGGCTCGTGG
Organism: Phycisphaerae bacterium; assembly: GCA_016929015.1. Classification (GTDB taxonomy): domain Bacteria; phylum Planctomycetota; class Phycisphaerae; order UBA1845; family UBA1845; genus JAFGJQ01. The sequence goes on from JAFGJQ010000296.1 coordinate 23,043, forward strand.
CGCAGCGCCCGTTCCACGAAGCGCGGAATGACCATCCCGTACATGCCGGTCTGTCGGGGTCCCACCGTGTTGAACAACCGCACCACGACCACCGGCAAGCCGTACTGCTGCCAATACGCCAGCCCCAGGAATTCGTCAATGGCCTTGGAACACGCGTACGCCCATCGGGAGAAGCGGGTGGAGCCCAGCACGGTGTCGTCATCCTCCCGGAAGGGAACGGCCTCACTCTTGCCGTACACCTCGCTGGTGGAGGCCAGCAGCACGGGCTTGCGGAACTTGTTCGCGGTGGCCAGCACGACCTCCGTGCCGTGGATGTTCGTTTCGATGGTGTGCACCGGCCGGTCCACAATAAGCTGCACGCCGACGGCCGCCGCCAGGTGGTAGACCCGGTCGCACTCGCGGATGAGCAGGTGCATGGTCTCCACGTTGCGAACGCTGTCATAGACGAACTCCAGAGAGGGATTGTCCAGGACGTTCGCCAGGTTGCGCAGGTTTCCCGTGCTCAGGTCGTCGATGACCACAACCTGATGGCCCTGCGCCAGCAAGCGTTCGGCCAGATGCGATCCGATGAACCCGGCTCCGCCGGTGATGAGTGCTTTCATGCGTGAAAACTCCTTGGCTGGGAGGAGAGATTGTGACGCAAGGAGGGCGGATGGGCAAGCCGCACGCGGCACCGGGAGGCCGGGCCCCCGCCGCACCCGTGCCCCGCACCGCTACGCCGGCTCCCGCAACCAGGCGACGAAACGAGCAATGCCGTCCTCAAAGGAAGTGGCAGGGTTGTACCCCAACTCCGTCCGGGCCAGGCGGATGTCCGCATAGGTCTGATCCACATCGCCCGGCTGCAACGGCCGGCGGTCGATGGTCGCTCGCTTGCCCAGCGCGTGTTCCAGGGCCGCGATCATGTCATTCAGGGAAACCGGCTTCGATTCGCCGAGATTGTACAGGTGGTAACCCTGGCAGCGGTCCACGGCGGCCAGCACGCCGGCGACGATGTCGCCAATGTACGTGTAGTCGCGCCGCACACTTCCGTCTCCGAACACCGGAACGGGCCGGCCCGCCTCGATCAGCCGGGCGAACTTGTGGATGGCCAAGTCCGGGCGCTGCCGCGGACCGTACACCGTGAAGAACCGCAGGCAGGTCACGTCCAGGCCGTACAGATGGTGGTACGTGTGACACAACAGCTCGCCCGCCTTCTTGGTGGCGGCGTAGGGGGAGATGGGATGGTCCACCGGATCGGACTCGGCGAAGGGAACCTTGCGATTGTTGCCGTAAATGCTGGAGCTGCTGGCAAAGATGAACTTCTGCACGCCGGCGCGGCGAGCCGCTTCCAGCAGCACCAACGTACCTTCCACGTTCACCTTCTGATACAGCAGCGGCTGCTCGATCGAGGGCCGGACACCGGCCCGGGCGGCCAGGTGCACCAGCACGTCCGCCCCAGCGGCCAGCGTCTCCTCGACGAAGGCGGCATCACAGATGTCACCTTCCGCCAGGGAAAACCGGCCGTCGGCCAGGCAGCGGTGCACGTTCCGCCGCTTGATCTGCGGATCGTAGAACGTGTCGAAGCTATCCAAAGCCAGCACGTCAGACTGGCGGGCCAGCAGTGCCTCGCACACGTGCGATCCGATGAAACCCGCTCCGCCGGTGACGATGATTCGGGGCATAACACCCACTCCGACGACCCGCTGCGGCCACGTCAGGCGTCGCCCTGCGGCCGGCCGATGCAATGATACTGAATGCCCATCCGCCGCATCAGGGCCGGATCGTACAGGTTCCGGCCGTCGAAGATCAGCGGTTGGCTGAGGGTGGCGGCGATCCGCTCAAAGTCCGGCGTGCGGAACTCCTGCCAGTCCGTGAAGATCACCAGCGCGTCGGCGCCTTGCAGGGCCTCGTACCCGTCGTCAAACGTGGCCAGCCGGTCGCCGATGGCGGCCCGGGCGTTGGGCATGGCCTCCGGATCGTGGGCATGCACCTGGATACCCGCATCCAGAAACCGCTGCACACCATAGAGCGCGGGTGACTCCCGGACGTCGTCAGTGCGGGCCTTGAAGGCCAGACCCCAGACCGCCAGGCAGGTGTGCGGGCAGCGATCGCCGAAGTGCCCGATGATCCGGTCGGCGAAGATCTTCCGCTGCCGCTGGTTCACCTCATCCACCGCCTTGGCGATGGTCATGGAGTGCCCCAGTTGCTCACCCACGGCAATCAAAGCGCTGACGTCCTTGGGAAAGCACGAGCCGCCGTACCCCACGCCGGGAAACAGGAAGGCCGGACCCAGGCGTGAATCCGACCCCACGCCCTTGCGAACCATGCTCACGTCCGCCCCCACCTTCTCGCACAGCAGGGCAATCTCGTTAATGAAGGATATCTTCGTCGCCAGCAGCGCGTTGGCCGCGTACTTGGTGAGTTCGGCACTGGCCGGATCCATAAACAGGAACTTTTCCTCGCGTCGCATGAACGGCGCGTAAAGCTGCTTCATGATCTCGCTGACCGCCGGATTGTCCGTTCCGATGACCACGCGGTCGGGCCGCATGAAGTCCTCCACCGCCATTCCTTCCTTGAGGAACTCCGGGTTGCTCACGTAGTCAAACTTGTGCTCGGTGTGCCGGGCGACGGCCGCGCGGATGAGCTTGTGGGCACCCACCGGCACCGTGCTCTTCATGACGATGATCCGGTAGCCGTTCATCAGCCGTCCGATCTGCTCCGCCACAGAGAGCACGGCGGACAGATCGGCGGAGCCGTCCGGCGCGGGCGGGGTGCCCACGGCCAGGAAGATGATGAGCGAATCCGTCACGGCTTCGGCCAGATCCGTGGTGAACACGAGCCGGCCCGCCTTCACGTTGCGCTGGACGATCTCCAGCAGTCCGGGTTCGTAGATCGGCAGTTCGTCCTTGCGGAGCTTGTCGATTTTGCTCCGGTCGCTGTCCACGCAGATCACATGATTGCCGCCGTCGGCGAAACACGTGCCGGCCACCAGCCCGACGTACCCGACGCCCACCACGCTCACTTTCATGAGGGAGCCCTCGTTCGCAGGTTTCCACGGTCAAACACCGGCGGGCATTATAGGAGCCGTTTGCCCAACGGACCACCCATCGGTCAGGCGGCGTACCAGGGGGGGTCGATCGGCTCGACCTGGTCCCGGAGCACTTCCACCGTGACGGACTGTCCCAGGATGTTCACGTTCAGCGCCACCCGAATTCGCGATCGCCAGCCGCTGACGACGCCCTCCACGCCGGTCAGAGGACCGTCACAGATGCGCACCCAGCGGCCGAGGCGCAGGCTGGAGCGGAGCGACACGGACGCATCCGCCGCCAGCACCGTGTGGAGATGGCGAAGCTCGGCGACCAGTTGGGCCTGCCGTGGCACGGTCAGCGTGCTGACGATACGCCGCGTGGCCAGGGTCCGGTTGCGCTGGGCCTCATTGGCCACGAAGAAAAGATACCCCGAAAACACCGGAACGATCGACCGATGCAGCCGGTGCGTCCGGGCGTTCCGTGTGACGCGTTCGCGCAGGGGCAGGTAACAGCACAGCCCGAGACGGACCAGGTCGGCCGCCAATCGTTTCTCGGCCCGCGGTCGCGTATGAGCCGCCCACCAGACGCCATCCGTCGGCTCCGGGACGGCTGCGATGGCGGCCGACGACCAGTCGGTGGCGTCGCGTCTGGTTGTCGGTTCCGGCATATTCCTGGATTCCGGGTAATCCTTCTTCGAATCCGGCCGGGGACGTCCCGCGTCGGGTGCTCGTCAGTCGCCGAGCAACTCACGGAAGAAGGCCACAGTGCGGGTCAGTCCGTCCCGCAGGGAGATTTGTGGCTGCCAGCTCAGGCGCTCGCGGGCCCGTGTGGTATCGGCGCGACGGCGGAGGGGATCATCCGTGGGCAACGGGCGAGAGACCGTTTGCAGGGGCCGGCCCAGCGTTTCGGAGAGAAGCTGCAGCAAGTCCAGCATGGAGACCTCTTCGCTGCTGCCGACGTTCACGGGCTCGTGGGCGTCAGCGCCTTCGTACTGCATCAGGGCCATCATGCCGTCAATCTGGTCGTCGACGTAGCAGAAGCTGCGGGTCTGGCGGCCGTCCCCGTAGACCGTGACCGGCTCGCCCTGCAGGGCCTGCACGATGAAGTTGGACATTACGCGGCCGTCGCCCACCGCCATGCGCGGACCGTAGGTGTTGAAGATCCGCACAATACGGACGTCCACGCCGTTCTGCCGGTGGTAATCCGTCATGAGCGTTTCGGCGATTCGCTTGCCTTCGTCGTAGCAGCTTCGCGGGCCGATGGGATTGACGTTGCCCCAGTACGTTTCCTTCTGTGGGTGCTCCGCCGGATCTCCGTAGACCTCGCTGGTGGATGCCTGAAGGATGCGCGCCCGCACGCGCTTGGCCAGGCCGAGCATGTGCAGGGCGCCCAGCACGGACGTCTTGACGGTCTTGACCGGGTTGTACTGGTAGTGGATGGGAGAGGCCGGGCAGGCCAGATTGAAGATCCAGTCCACCTCCAGGAGAATCGGCTGCACCACGTCGTGACGGATAAATTCGAAGTGGGGATGGCCCAGAAGGTGCTCGACGTTTCTCCGATTGCCCGTAAACAGGTTGTCCACGCACAGCACGTCGTGCCCGTCGCGGATGAGCCGATCGCACAGGTGGCTGCCCAGGAACCCCGCTCCGCCGGTGACCAGAATACGCATGGAAGGCCTCGCTCTTCCGGACTTGCCGCCTGTCCGTCCTTCAGCGTTTCTTCCCGTAGAACTTCGCAATTTCGTCGATCACACGATCGATGTCCTCTGTGGACAGCAGGGAATGCACGGGCAGCGCCAGCACGCGACGAGCCGCCTCTTCCGCCTTCGGGAAGCCGCCCGGCTTGTATCCCAATGCCGCAAAGCACGGCTGCATGTGCAGGGGCAGCGGATAGTACACTCCGCTGCCGATGCCCGCTGCCTTGAGGTGCGCCATCAGGTCGTCGCGCCGGTCGCAGAGAATCGTGTATTGATGGTACACCGAAACGTTGTAGTCGCGCACGCGCGGGGCCCGCACGGGCAGGTCGGCCAGGCGCTCGTTGTAGCGCTCAGCGTTGGCCTGCCGCCGGGCGGTCAACTCCTCCAGCCGGCGAAACTTCGCCAACAGCACTACGCCCTGGAATGCATCGAGACGGAAATTCCCGCCCACGTGTTCGTGCTCGTACTGCCGGGACTGGCCGTGGTTGCGCAGCACGACGCAACGATCCGCGAACGCCTCATCGTTGGTCAGGATCATGCCGCCGTCCCCGCACGCCCCGAGGTTTTTCGTGGGATAGAACGACAGGCACCCCGCCTTTCCCATGGAGCACGCGCGCCGGCCGCGGTACGTCGCCCCGATGGCCTGGGCCGCGTCTTCCAGGACGGTCAGCCCGTGGCGATCGGCAACGTGCAGAATCTCGTCCATGTCGGCGCACTGGCCGAACAGGTGAACGGGCAGAATGGCCTTCGTCCGCGAGGTCACGGCGGCCTGTATCCGCGAAACGTCGATGTTGAACGTGTCGCTCTCAATGTCCACAAACACCGGCCGGGCCCCGACCCGGTGAATGCAGCCGGCCGTGGCGAAGAACGTGAACGGCGTGGTGATCACCTCGTCGCCCGGCCCGACGCCCGCGGCCATCAGGGCACAGAGAATGGCGTCGGTGCCGCTGCTCACGGCGATGCCGCGGCGACACTGGGAGTGCTCCGCCAGCCGGCGCTCCAGCTCCTCGATCTGCGGCCCGAGCACGAAGCGGCAGGTCTCAAATACCGTCTGAATGCCTTCGAGAATTTCCTTGCGGAACAGGGCCGTTTCGCCGGCCAGGTCCAACAGTCCGATCGGTTTCATGATGCGTTCCGTTATGCGATCCGTCGGCAGGCGGGCATCTGCTCATCGCCGGTCGTCGACGGATTTCGGGCCGCAGTATACGACCGCGGAGACGACCCGACAACGGCGCCGTCTGCGTCGAGGCGAATGGAGACCGGCTGGAAAGCCGGTCCCACAGAGAGTCATGGAGAGACCGGCTGGAAAACCGGTTTCACCAAAAGGCCGGGAGAGGCGGGTTGAAAGCCGGCCCCCAGGGAAGCGCCGTCGCCTTCGTCGGGGCCGGCGGGCGATCCGGATCGTGCCGGCCCAGATCCGTGCCGCGAGGTCAGGCGGGGCCGGAATCCTCGTTGTCTTCCTCGTCTCCGCGCGGGCGTCGGTCAAGGGCGGACGCCTTCTTCCCCGCCGGCAGCGCCCGGCCGGACCGGGACGCCTGGTCTTCCTCGGCCTGGTAGTCGTAGAAGGTGCGAAGCTGTTCGCGGAAGTAGCCGCCTCGTTGTGCCTGGGCGGCATTCAGCACGACGCCGAAAACGTGCGCATTCACGTGATGCAGCAGATTCAGGGCTCGCTGCGCCACGCCGCGCGAGTTCGCCTTCGCCCGCAGAACCAGCACGGTGCCGTCCACCATCGTCCCCAGGGCGGCGGCGTCGCTGGCCAGCAGAGCGGGCGGCGAGTCAAGCACCACGTGGTCATACCGGCGAACGGCCTCGTCCAGGAACTGCCGCATCATGGCGCTGGACAGCTGCTCCGCCGGGTTCGGGGGTGTAGGACCGCTCACCAGCACGTCCAGGTTTCCCGGCTCGGCCTTGCGGACATAGTCCTCCACGCGGCCGGCTCCGATCAGGATGTTGCTCAGGCCCGCGGGATTGTCCAGTCCGTAGATGCGGTGCAGGGCCGGTCGCCGGAAATTGGCGTCCACCACGAGCACGCGGCGTCCGCCCTGGGCCAGCGAAGCGGCCAGGTTGCAGGCAACGGTCGTCTTGCCGTCTTCGGGGTGCGGACTGGTCACCACCAGCGTGCGCTGCCGCTCCGCCGGAGCGCTGAACTGCAGGGCGGTCCGGATCGCCCGGAACGCCTCGGAGACCATGGAGCGGGGCAGATCCTGCACCACGGTCTCGATGCGGTCAATGTGAACCTCCTCGTCGTCGGCGTCGGGAACGGTGCCCAGAATGGGAACGCCCAGGTGGCGCACCACGTCGCGGGCGGTCCGCACCGAGGTGTCCATCAGCTCGAGCAGCACACCGATGCCGACCGCCAGACCGACGGCGAGCATCACGCCGACCACGGCAAAGTACAATCGCGGAGCGCTGCGCTCCATCGGTTTGACCGGAGGCTGCCGCAACTCAATCTGGACCGCGGACCGCTCCGCCACGATGCGCCGGAGCTCCCGCAGGTACTCGAGCGTCCTCTCTCGCGTGGTGGTGAGAAACACCAGTTCGTCCTGCATGCGGCGGTATTCCTGGAGCTTTCGTTCCACGTCCTGCTGCTGACTGCGAATGCCCTCCAGGCGTTCCTGGGCCAGGAACGTGGCGTGCTGCGAGTTGAACGTGGCCGTGCGGACCTGCTCGTGCTTCAGCTCCATGGCTTCCTGGAATTTCTGCTCCCGCATCCGCTGAAGCTGCTGCTGACTCTGTTCCAGGCGGTTGCGGAGGTTCTGCACGTCACGGTGATTCTCACCCAGTTTGGTGAGCTTGGCGATAACCTCTTGCTCCAGGGCCAGCGTCTGGGCAATCAACTGCTGCACCATCGGGTTCAGCTCGACCAGTTGCCGGTCTTCCGTCATGAATCTCTGGTAGTCGGGACTCTCGTAGATCTCGAGAAGGCCCTGCAGCTCCTGCGTCTGCAGTTCCAGTTCCGTGACCTCTTGCTGGGTCTGCAGCAACTGGGCCTCCAGCACGGTCGTCGCCTGCCGGTTCTGTCCCGGCAAGACACCCACGGGCAACGTACCGGCAAACATGGTGATCTGCTGGTTCTGGGCCTCGATCTGCTGGGTGAGCTCGCTGGCCTCGGCCTCCACCTTGGACAGTTCCGTGCGGTACAGCGCAGTCGCTCGCTCGCGGGCTTCGCTGAGATACTCGTCCACGACCTTGCGGACGATCTTGTGCGGGTCGTTCGGGCTGCGCGTGCCCATCGCCACGCGGATGTAGTTCGTGTCCCGGATCGGACCGGCCGACAGGCTATCGTCCAGCTCGTCCACCCGCTTGTCGGGTTCGGTCTGCTGGTACCAGTCCGTGCTCCGCACTTCCGGTGCCTGAAGGACTTTCATCAGAAGATTGGTTTGCTTGATGGACAGTGCCTGGTCCTGGAGGAAGCGGGTGTGCTCGTCCTCGTACACCTGGGGGGGGCGAAGCGATGTGGCCTCCTTCGGAACACTCGAAATGCACTGAATGTAGGCTTCCGCGGAGTACGTCGGGTACTTGATGTACCAGAGCAGGAAGCCGCCGACGGCCGCAGCGCTCAGGAATATCGACAGGGCGACGATCAGCACGAGCCGGCTGCGGATCATGCGCAGAATGTCCGCCGGCGTCAGCCCGGCCGTCGCCGGCGCGCCGGGCGCGGCCAGGCCGGGCCTGGGCACGCGTTCCGATATGGTGGCAGGCAAGGTGGTCATGTTTGGCTTCCGCGGTCAGAGGCCGACGGCGCCGTTGCTACGTCCGGCCGGCCTTGCGGTTCGTCTTCGTCCTCGGTTTCCTCAACGAAAAGATGGTCCATGGTGTATCCGATCAGGGCGAACAACCCGAGTGCAACCGGCAGCATGGCCAGGCCCAATAGTTCGTGCGTCGTTCCTTCGGCCCAGTCCCGGTGTCCGAACACGTGCAGGAACCCGGTCGTGGACACGCGGATGACGTTGCAGAACACCGCGATGGGAACGCAGCACACCAGCATGACGATCCGCTGCCAGAGCGGGCGGTCGCCCAGGTACGCCATGGCGGCGCCCAGCGTGATGAAGGCCATCATCAGCCGCATGCCGCTGCACGCCTCTTCCACGTTCAACTGCCCGGACGCGCCGCGGTACACGTAATCAATCACGACGCCCGACGTGTCCACGTGCAGATCGGGAATGAACGACCCGAGCAGAAAGGCCGAGACCAGCGACGCCAGCGTGCGGAGGGGCATGGTCAGGTCGACGTACACCCCGTCGGGAATCGGCACCGCGAACAGGAGAAACACGATGGGAAACCAGACCACGCGCAGCACCTGCCTACCGCCGAGAAAGAGCACCATCGCGCCGATTGTCGCGACCAGCGAAAGGCTGCGGGGATATCCCATCGGCGTGATGAACAGATGCCAGAGATAGACCCCCAGCGAGCTCACCAGGACGATCAGCCCGAGCCAACTGGTCTGGGAACGGACGCGGGCCAGACGCTCCCGCTGAAGGTGCAAGAAGTACAGGCTGAACAGCGGCACCAGCCAGCCGTGAGACCAATCTCCGTCCGTCCGCCACTTGTCCACAATGCGATGCAGCTCCGGCCAGTACGCCAGGACCACGAGCAGGGCCAGAACGCCAGCCCGAATCCCGTGCGTCCAGATCGGCGTCCGTCCGACAGCCGTTGAAGGCGCGTGCATGGAACTGGAATCGGTTCGCACCACGGTCATCGGGAAAGCCTACCGGAACAAGTTCGGGAACCGCTGCCTTGTCGTGTCGGTATACACCGGATTCGGCTGCGACCCGTAGGAGTCGATGTCCGCAAAGTTGCGGTCATACACAAACCCGAACCCGTAGGTCATACGGAACGCGTTGCGAATGACGGCCAGGAACGGCGCCACCGGGTGCGTGCCCACCACAACCAGGTCGTCCTTCTTCAGGAATACGTCCGCCTCCTTGCCCGCGAACATGGAATCCAGATTGACCTGCTTCATCTCCTCGCGGTCGCCGTAGCGGCGGTAGATCGTGCAGCGGTCCGGCCACCCCAGCGGAGCGATGTTTCCCGCGGCCGCAACCGCCTGCTTGAGCGTGATCCGACGCCCGGTCAGGCTGTAGGCGCCCGGTCGGATGATCTGCCCCATGATGTAGTACTCGCCGACTTCGCCGGCGATCACGCGGATGGAGTCACCCGGCCGAATGATGATGTTCTGCCGCACGTCCCCGTTGCGCAGCGCGTCGCCGGAGATGCGAATGATCCGCTGCTCGACCTCACCGGCGATCTGACTCCAGTCCACGGACGGCTGGGCCTCCGGAGGGGGCGGCGGGAGCATCACAGGTCCCTCCGGCTCGGCGGTCGGGGGAGAATCGGGGGCCGTCGCCGTTGTGGGGGACGGCTTCACCTCAATCCATTTGCCGTTCAGGAAGATGAACCGGGGCTGCGCGGGTGGTTGAGCGGTCAGGTCCTCCGGTGCCGCCGGCACCGAACTGGGTGCCGTGTCGATGGTGGATGCCGGCTCGACCGGCTCGGAGATTCCGGCAGGGGTCTGGGAATCGTGGCCGCGGAGAACGGCGTCAATGACTTCCCGCTCGGCGCCAGGCTCCCCCAACACCGGTCGCAGGGGGGACGGCTCCGCTGGGCTCGTCGTCGGCTCGTCCGGACGCGACGCTACGGACGGAGGAGCGTCGCCAAACCCGTCGGACATTGTGAGTTGGGCAACCGGAGCATTCCTGGCTTCGGCGGCCGCCGGCCCCATGTCCACATGGGACGGTAGCCCACCGAGGCCGTCGGGAGTCTGCGGGCGGGAATTCCGGAAGACGTATATCTCCGTCACCGTCTCCACCAGCCCACCCGCCTGGGCCAGGGCCTCGATCAGCGGAAAGTTGGGCCGGGCGATGGGGTACAAGGAAGGCTGGGCAACCGCACCGTAAACTGTGTAGCTCTGGCCTCGCTTGACGACCGGCTCCACCTGAACGTACGCGTCCAGAACGATCTGGCGCTGGCGCAGAATGTCCTTCAACTCCGCTTCCAGTTCCGCCGCCGTCATCCCGGACGCGCGGATGCGACCGAGCACCGGCAGGGAGATCATCCCCTCTTCATCCAGGAACACCTGAATGGATGTTTCGGTGTTGTCAATTACGAGATCCAGGATACGAACGTTCAGCGCGTCGCCGGGGCTCAGTCGGTACACCACCGGACGCGGGATGATATCCTCCGGCGTGGGATCGGTCGCACCCGGAATGCCCGTCGGGGAGTCCTGGATGCTCAGTGACGTGCGAATCTCCATCGTGCCTTCGTCCAGGTAGTTGCCCACCTGGGAGGGATCCAGCCAACTGTTCCGGAAGCTGTAGCATCCGGCGGACAGACACGCCGCCGCCATACCGACCCAGACCAGGCAAAACCTGACCCGCTCGCCGTGCTGTCGACGGCGCGGGACTCGCGGCCAACGCATACGCGGCTTCTGCGATGTGGGAATCGTATGCAACATCTTTACCAGAATAGAATTAAAAGTTGCTTCCTCGTCACTCCGCGCCCGGGGGCTCCCTCCCGGCGGCGCGCCGCGCAACTCTGATCGTCGCCAATAGTTATCGGCACTTCCCGTCGATATCATGCAGGCCCCGGCCCGGACCCACAGACGAGCCGGTTTCAGGGCGCGATCGGGTCGTATGGTACCGTATCTTCGTCCCGTGCGATAGGGGAGTTCGCGCGGACCTCCAGAATGCAACTCACAGGCCGGGGAAGGCGACGGACACAGGCACATTGACGCCCGGAGGGTGCCGGGTACACTCCGTTGCAGGTACGAACTTCGATCCCGGGTCGGCCGCGCGGTGGCCCGCCGGGATCGGACAAAACCCAAACAACAACACAGGATTCAGGCCAGATCATGATGCGTCGACTCGGGACTCGCGGAGCGGTATGGGCGGCATGTGCCCTTGGTACCACCATGCTATGCGGATGCACGGAAACCAACACCACAGGATCGGTGCTGCTTGAACTGGTACAGACCATCCTGCTGGGCATCACGGCGGCCGGTGGTTACGTGCTCATCCAGAACGCCTGATGCCGGGAGTCGGTACGGCACGACCGGTTTTCAGTACTGGCAGTCTGCCCGCCGCCGTGCCGCACCCCCATTGCAGCAGGCGCAAGACCGGCTTGTCCCGTTGACGGGCGTTCGGCCGCACTTATACTGCCCCTAGTCCGTCCGGGAGGCGGTGGGCGCGGAGTGCGAACCGCTGGTCTCGGTCGCAGACGCATGCAGAACGAGTGCTCGCGCGGCAGCCCGCCTTGGTGGTTCGCGCGCCGCTGTGTTGTTTCCATTCCTTCTGTCCTGGCTGTGGAGGGTCTCATGCTCCTGCCCCGCGATTCAAGCGTTTTCATTCCGTTCAGAGGGCTGATCTGGGCGCTGACGCTGGCGATCCTGGCCGGCCTGTCCGGCCCAGCCCTGGCCCAGACCGAGCCGGAGGACCAGGCGGCGGAAGCCCCCGCCGCGGACCCCGCAGCCGCGCAGCCGGCATACCAGGAGTTCCACGATTTCGTGCATTTTGCTCGGATCGGCCGGTTCGACGCGGCCCAGGCGGCGGCCACGCAACTACTCAGCCTGCCGGATCTGGACCCCGTGAAACTGCTGAAGGCAGCCGAGACGGACCCGAGGGCCATTGACACGCTGCTCCTGATCGTGAATCGGACGGAGATCAGCACGACCGCCCAGAAGGTTCTCGATGTCATTCGGAAGGGAGAGTACGAACTGCGGCGGGATCCCGCCCGGATCCGGGAGAACATCGACAAGCTCGGCGGTCCCCCTCAGATGGAACACAACGCCATTCAGCGGCTCAAGGAGTCGGGCGAGTACGCCATACCCTGGATGATCGACGCGCTGGGGAACGCCAATCGAAAGGCGTTGTGGCCTCGGATCGTGCGGGCGCTGCCGCAGATCGGCCGGGGAGCCGTTCGGCCGCTGGTGGAAGCACTGGAGACGGAGAACGGCGAAATACAGCGGGTGGTCGCCCAGACGCTGGGTGAGCTGGGGTACGTGCAGGCAGCGCCCTATCTCCGGAGACTCATGGACCGCCCTGACGTGCTGGACATCGTGAAGCAGGCGGCGGCGGACGCCATCGAACAGATCGAGCGAAACTCGGGGCGGACCTTGCCCACATCGGCTGCCATCGGCTTCACCCAATTGGCCGATCGCTACTACAACGAGGACGGTTCCGTTCAGGCCGACCCACGACTGACGCAGGCCAACCTCTGGTACCTGCGGGACGGGTTTCTCCAGCCCGTGGTCGTTCCCACCGAGATCTTCGGCTCGGTGATGGCCATGCGCTGCACGGAGCAGGCCCTGCGGCTGGCGCCGGACAATAGTGACGCGATCGCCCTATGGCTGGCCGCCAACATTCGTCGTGAAGCGCGGCTGGGCATGGACGTGGAAAGCGGCGAGCCCAACCCGGAGCTGGCCGGTCGCGACCCGAGCACGCCGTCGGACTTCCCACGCAGCATCTATTTCGCCCGGACGGCCGGCCCGCGTCACTGCCACGCGGTGCTGGAGCGGGCGGTGCGGGATCGGGATTCGGCCGTTGCGCTGGGCGCCATTGCCGCCCTGCACGCGACGGCCGGTGCAACCTCGCTGGTCGGCACGGAGGACTACAAGCAGCCGCTTGTGCAGGCGCTTCAGTTCCCGGACCGCGTGGTGCGGATCAAGGCGGCCCTGGCCCTGTCCGACGCGCTGCCCCAAATGCCGTTCGCCGGGGCCGAGCTGGTCCCGCCCGTTCTCTCCGAAGCCCTCCACCAGCCGGGGTCTCCCCAGTACGTTGTGATCGATTCGGATGAAGAGAACCTCAACCGCGTGATGGGCGCCCTGCGTGCGAAGGGCGCCACAGTGCTCGGCGGAACGGACTTCTACGGCACGCTCAAGCAGACGCGCGAGACGATTGACCAGGTGGCCGGCTTCTTCCTGGCCACCGACGCCGGGGCGCCGGACCTGCCGGGCGCCGTCCGGCAGATTCGCGATGAGTTCCGGTTCGCCGCCACGCCGATCGTCCTACTTGTCCGGCCGGCCGAGATATCGTCGGCCGACCAAATGGCACAGCAAGTGAAGGCATTGGAACGCGTCGACGCGAGTGCGTCGGCCGATGAAATGGAATCGGCCTTGCGAATCGCGGAGGAAGAAACCGGTCGGATCAAGCTCGAGCCGGCCACCGCCCTTCAACTGGCGATCCAGACGGCCGAAGTGCTGCGGCGCGTGGCGTTGAACGGGCGTACGGTCATCAACGTGGACGCCGTCGAGCCGGCTCTGATTGCGGCCCTGGGCAGCGAGAGCGAAGAACTGCAGACCAAGACCGCCGGCGTGCTGAGCCTGTGTCGTTCGGCCCAGGCCCAGGACGCGGTGGCCCAGGCGGCCCTGAACGCGGACCGGCCCGAAGCACTGCGCATCGAGATGTTCGCGGCCCTGGCCGAATCCGCCAAGAACAACGGCAACAAGCTGGAGCCGGCGCGAGTGGCCGGCCTGATCCAGGTTTCCGCGGATGACCCCGTAATGAACATCCGGACGGCCGCCAGCAAGGCCCTGGGGGCGCTGAATCTCTCGGACAACCGGGCCAGCGAGATCATCCGGAAATACTACCCGGGCGGCTGATCCCGACGCGGCGAAACGTGGATTGACCTTCCACAGGCGTCCGGCCCCCGACGTGGGAGCCGGACGCCTGTGGCACAATTGGGGGTGATGCCATGGACGAGGAACGCTGGCTCATCACCGGTGCCTCCGGGCAGCTTGGCGGGTACGTGCTGGAGTCGCTCATCCACGAGGTTTCTCCGCAGAGTATCACGGCGCTGGCGGGTGCGGGGCCGGTGGTCGAGTGCGGCGCCGCCGTTCAGCGCATCGATCTGCGGGATCGCAGCGCCGTGCGGACCTGCGTGGAAGCCGTCCGTCCGACGCACGTTCTGCACTTGGGCGGCGTCACCACCGTCGGCGCCGCCTTCGCCGATCCGCAAGCGACACGGCGGATCAACGTGGAGACGAGCGCCGTGCTGGCCGAATGCGTCGCCCGGCACGGCGGGCGACTGGTGTTCGCGTCAACCGACATGGTGTTTGACGGGACGGCCGCACCCTATCGCGAGGACGCTCCCCCGTGTCCCGTATCGGAGTATGGCCGATCCAAGGTGACGGCCGAGCAGGCGGTGCTGGCGGTGGACAACACGCTGGTGGTTCGGCTGTCTCTGATGTACGGGTTCCCACGAACACACCGGACCACAACATTCGTAAAGCAAATCGAATCCCTGCGGCGGGGCGAATCCCTTCGGCTGTTCACCGACGAGTTCCGCACGCCAATGTGGTTCGGCGACGCGGCCGCGGCATTGATCGCGCTGTGCCGCAGCGGACAGGCGGGCATCCTCCACGTTGCAGGGCCCGAACGACTCTCCCGATACGACATGGCCCGGCACTTCGCAAGTGTTCTGGGCATCATGAGCACGAACTTCGTCGCGTCATCGCGGCTGTCGATTGAATCCCCCGAGCCCCGGCCGGCGGACCTGTCGCTGAACGTATCGCGCCTGCGGGAACGGTTCCCGCGAGTCGTTCCGGGGCCCATCCGCGCAGAATCGCTCCGAGGGCACGCCGGCGGCGGCGATTGATTCGCGGAGCGACACGGGGATAATGGCGGGTTCGCCCCCCAAAGGCGATGAACAACGGGATGGTTTTCTCGTGTGAGGACCTGATATGCAGGACATGACCGAACACCTGGTGGAGTTGATCCGATCGGCCTCGACAGACCTGTCTCCGGACGTGGAAAAGGCGCTGACGGCCGCCCGCGATGCGGAGGAGGCAGGATCCGCCGCTCAGGGGGCGCTACAAACCGTGCTGGACAACGTGGCCATGTCCCGCCGGACGGGCCGGCCCATCTGTCAGGACACCGGCACGCCGATCTTCTACGTCTGGTACCCGCCCGGGCTGTCACAACGGCAGATGCGGGAGCAGATCGCCAGTGCCGTGCGCACGGCGACGAAACAGGCGTGCCTGCGGCCCAACGCCATGGAGGCACTGTCCGGCAAGAACTCCGGCGACAACACCGGCGTGGACTTCCCGACCATCCACTTTGACGAGTGGGAGCACGATTACGTGAAGGTCGGCCTGCTGCTCAAGGGCGGAGGCTCGGAAAACTGCGGTGCCCAGTACAGCATCCCGTCCGCGGAGTTTGACGCCCCGCGCGACATCCGCGGCGTGCGCAAGGCCGTGCTGGACGCAGCCTTCAAAGCCCAGGGCTTCGGATGCGCCCCGGGCATCCTGGGCGTCGGCATCGGCGGCGACCGGGGGACGAGCATGATCAAAGCGAAGGAACAACTCTTCCGGCCGCTGGGCGATGCCAACCCAAACCCGGAACTCGACAAGATGGAGAAGCAGCTCCACCGCGAGATCAACGAACTGGGCATCGGGCCGATGGGATTCGGCGGCAAGACCACCGTGCTCGGCGTGAAGATGGCCGAGCTTCATCGCCTGCCCGCGTGCTTCTTCGTGTCCATCGCCTACATGTGCTGGGCGGACCGGCGGAAGACTCTGACCATCCGCAACGGCAAGGCAACCATCGAGCCGCCGCAGTAGGGGCAAAGGCGCGTTGGCCTCGGCACGCGCACGGCGAATGCACCGCCGCGCTCGCGATTACAGCTCGACCGCCGGCGGACCGGTCAGGTGGGATTCAAACACCGCGTAGTCGGCCAGGTTCACGCTGCCGTCGCCGTTCAGATCGGCGCGGTTGGCAGGAAGCTGGCCGGGGCCGGCCGGGAACACGTCGATCTCCTTGATGACGCTCGACACGTACGCGCTCGGAACGTTCAGGAACGTGCCCTCGATGTTCGCCACGGGCCGGAACACGAACCGCAGAGATGCCACATCCACGGCGATCGGCCCGCCGGCCGGATCAAAGACCTGAGTGAGCGTTGCACCCCGATACAACGGGTCACCGGCCGGCCAGGCGTTCGACACGCCAAACGGCCCGGTCGTGACACCGGCGGCCAGCACTTGATACGCGGCATCGCCGGCCGCCCGGTACTCCACGTCGTAGTGCTGGAACACGCGGCCGTTGCCCGGGTCCGTCTCGTTGGCGGCAAAAACGTGAATGTGGCTGATGTCGCGGGGCGGGGCGAAATCATAACGAACGGCCAGGGCCGGATTCAGGTAGTCGGCCAGAACGGCCTCTTCCTGGACTCCCTTCACGCCGTCGGTCAGGTCGGCCAGCCCGCCGGCGGTGCCGCCGGGCGTGGCGTCGTGGAAGCCGCCGGATTCCGCCACGCCGATCATGCCCGCCAGCACGTCATCGGCTGAAATGACCTGCGAAAGGCCCTCGACCGCGGCGGAGGATTCCCAGGCGGATTCCGCTTCCGGCAGCGCGGCACAGCCGTCGGGCGGCTCCGCCTCGCTCGTATAGCAGCGGGCGAGAATGGCGAAGTCGGCCAGGTCGGCGTCGCCGTCGCCGTCGAGGTCGGCCGGATTGGGCGGCGGAGGCGGGTCTTCGATGGGAACACCCCAAACCTCGAACTCGGGAATGCGGGCCCAGCCGTCCGCATAGTTTGCGTTCGTGATGTGCAGCCGGATGTAGCGAAGCTCCTTCGGCTCAGCAAAGGTCAGGGTGTTCAGCGGCTCCCGACTCGTGTTGGCGACGGAGAACTCCGTCGTCCAGGGGTCCAGGCCGTCCGGGCTGCTCTGGATGCTGAAGCCCTCGGTGTTGAGGTAGTCCGGCTCGTGGCCCATCTCGGCGTGGATGACGCGGAACTCACTCACCAGATACCGCCGCTGCAGGTCCAGCGCAAGCGTGTGATTGTCCACCGCGCTGGTGGACGCCCACTTGGTGAACGGCGTGCCGTCACAGGCCCGATCGGCCGTCTCGTTGGGGGCCACCTCGCCGCTGGCGGAAACGGCCGCTGCCAGGGCGGCGTTCTGGAGAGCCGGAACGGCCAGTCCCTGGTATGTGAAGTAGGACGGCTTCCTCGCGCCGCCGGCGTCCACAACGCCGAACCATTCTTCCGTGCCGATGTGGAAGTCCTTGTAGCAGAACAGGAACGTCTTCTCCACGTAGGGCCCGTACTCCGGCGCGGACGGATACGCCAGCGGCTGGGCGATCGCATACGCGTGGTCGATGTACGTGGCCTGCAAGGCCTCGTTGGTGGACTGGCTGCCGCCGGGGTTGATGCTGGACGGCGCGGTGCCGGAGGTATTCCAGCCGTACTCCGTGAACCAGATGCGTTTGTAGTGATCGCCGAAGTGGTTCATCCGCCAGCGGACGCCCCACGTGGAGTTCAGGCCGCCGGCCAGGTAGGTGCTCGGGTCGGCCGTCCAGTGATATGGATGGAGGCCGAGTATATCGAACGGATAGATGCCGTGACTGCTCTTATAGCTGGAAAACGACGAGGAGTTGTACGTGTCGCGCAGATACGTGGACGCGGGTGAGTAATAGCCGGTCAGTCCGCCCGAGATGACGGTGGCGTGCGGGTCGGCGGCTTTGATGGCCGGATAGGTGATGGCAAGCAGCCGGCCGAACTTCGCGGCGGAGATGGAACCCATCGAGTCTGGCTCGTTCCAGATCTCCCAGAACCGGATCGGGCCGGAGGGAAATCCCTTGTAGTGGTTGACGATCTCCACGGCCCGGTCGCGAAAGGAGTCTTGCCACGTGTCGTCGGCCCAGTCTGCCGATGAGGCGAAGGCTTTCGAGGAGTAGTCGATCAGCCCAAGCACCCCCAGCCCGTGTGCATTGGCGCGGTTCACGATCTCGTCGTAGTCGGCATAGTCGATGTAATCACCGCCGGTGTCGTGGATGAACTCCATGCGAATCCAGCGCACGCCGAGAGCCTCCAGGTCGGCGGCCACCGGCTCGGTGAACGTCACGTTGCTCTGCCAGACGGGAGCGCCGATGTTGATGCCAAAGTGCTCCGCGTAGTTCGTCTGGGCCGCGGCGGGAAGGCAGCCGGCCAGGAGAAGGAAGAGCACGGCCCAGATCATCGGGTGGCATGCCCGTTCCGTCGATGGCCGGGTGGCATGCCCGTTTCCGCCGAAGGCGGATCGGGCATGGCGGAACGCGTCTGACGCCCGGTGATCCGAACATGCCCGAGGCTGAAGCCTACGGGCATGGCACCCCCGCGAATCCATCCGCCGGTCATCTGCGCTCGATGAGTTCATAAAGCCTCCGTGGTTGCTCGGCGATCAAGACCGGCTGGAAAGCCGGTCCCACACCGGAGGCCGGTCCCACACCGGCACCGGTCCCACAATACCGCCGGTCCCACAGAAGGCTACGACGGGCCAAGCAGCGCCGCTTCGAACAGCAGGTAGTCGGCCGTGTCCACCGCGTCATCGCCGGTGAAGTCGGCGATGTTGCCGGTCAGCGGGCCGGTGTACTCGTACACGTCGATTTCCTTGATGACGCTCGACTCGAAGGCCTCGGCATACCCGTCCTGGTCGCCCGGCTCGCCGGGGTCAAACGGGTCTCGAAACCCGTTGTCCGTGCCCGACACCGGGTAGAACGTGAAACGCAGGCTGTCCACACTCACCGCGATCGGGTCGGAAGCGGTACTGCAAACCGTGGTCCGCGAGTACGTGTAAACGCTCGGGTTCGTATCGCCGTAGTCTCCCGCCCGGGCCTTGGTGGCCAGTGACTGGTAGGTCGCGTCGTTCGGCTGGGAATACTCCACGTCGTAGTTCTGAAAGACCCGGCCAAAGGGATTGGCCGAGAACACCTTGATCTCGTCCAGGTGCCGCGGCGGGTCGAAATCGTACCGAACCTGCAAAGCCCGATTCGCCGGGTCCGTGTTGCCCGGAAAATCCGCCAGCACCGCTTCCTCGGCCACTCCCACCACGCCGTCCGTCAGGTCGGCCAGTCCGCCCGACACACCGCCGGGTGTCGCGGAGTGAAACCCGCCGGCCTCAACGATTCCGACCCGCCCCTGCAGCAGGTCCGTGCCGGAAAGCTCGCCCTGGAGGACGGCCATCGACTGGCTGCTCAGACTGCCGAGCACCTCCACCGGGGCCACACCGGCCGGCGGGGCCTCGCAGCCGGCGGGCGGACTGCCGACGGGCCCGGAATAGCACGCCGCGAAAATCGCGAAGTCGGCCAGGTCGATCCGGTCGTCCGCGTTCAGGTCGTACTTATTCGGGCTCACCGCGATGTAGTCTTCGCGGGTCTTCGTATCGGAACCCCCGCCACCGGTCACCGTCAGGCTGACCGTGAACGTGCCGGCCTGCGTGTACTGATGGGAAGGGTTGGCGGCGGGGCTGGTCTGGCCGTCGCCGAAGCTCCAGAGGTACGAGGCCACCGGGCCGGCCGACGTACTGGTGAACTGGACGGTCAGCGGCAGAACGCCGGCCGTGGGGCTGGCCGTGAAGTCTGCCTGAACGGCCTTGACGGTGATGTACCCGCTCTTGGTCTCGGTATCACTGCCGCCGGGGCCGGTGACGGTAAGCGAGACCGTGTAGATTCCGGGAGTGTTGTAGAGGTGCGAGGGGTTCTGCTGGGCGCTGGTGCCGGTGTCCCCGAAGGTCCAGGCGTGGGTGTCGATCGTGCCCATCGATTCGTCGGTGAAGTTCACTGTGAACGGCGACAAACCCACGAGCGGGCTGGCCGAGAAGGCTGCCGAAGGCGGGCCGGTCACGCCGCACTGGGCGGCAAAGGCGTACCACGCGGGCATGTAGTTGCCGATGCCGCGGGTCAGGCCCCAGTCGCCGTTGGGGTCGCCGCTGTTGTACTGGTACCACATGCCGGTGGCGATGTAGCTCTGGGTGCGCATCCAGTTGAAGGACGCGGTCAGGTTGTCCGCCTTGCCCTGGTCGCCCACGCCTTCGGTGGTCCAGCCGAACTCCGTCACCAGGATTTTCGAGCCGTCTCCGCGGAGAAGCTGCTCCTGGTGGATGCCACGCTGGTACACGCTGCCGCTGACGTTGTTGAAATACTTGGCCAGTTCCGACGTGCTGACCGCGCTGCCCTGCTGAATGTAGAAGTGATAGCCGAAGTAGTCCCACGGGTACCGCCGGCCGGTCGGGTTCAGCGGGTCCGTTTCGAAGGCGTTCCAGATATCCGTCTGGAGATACGTGTCGTGTGCATAGGCGGTGGCCGATCCGGGGTTGCTGCCGCCGATGTCGTGCGCGAACAGCCCGCCGCTGACCAGTGAGACGCCGTTTGCGCTGAAGAAATTGACCCCGCCCTGTTCGATGCACTCCTTGTAGGTTTCGGCCATCAGGTTTGCGAAGATGCGCGGCCAGATATACGAGCAGCCGGGGTTAAGCGGGTCGATGTTCGGATCCTGCGACCAGCAGCTCGGTTCGTTCCACAACTCGTACAGCTTGACGTCGTCCTTGTAGCGGTTGATGAGCATGTACGCGACGGACGCGTAATGCGTGACATACCCGTTCAGGCCCGTGGTGTTGTAGTTCTCGTTCCACTGGGCCTGGCCGTAGCCGGCGACCGTTTCGTTCGAAAAGACGGCCACCACGTCCAGGTTGTTGTTTCGGGCGTTGGCGATGATCTGGTCATACTTGGCCAGGCGGGTGGCGTCCCAGCCGGGCAGGGCGTCAATGAAGTTGATGCGCACCAGGTGGCATCCGGAGGCCGCGATGTCGGCCGCCACCGCATTGGTGAACAGGATGGTTGATCCGCTGATCGGGGCCCCGGCGTTCACGCCCACGAAGGGTGGGTCGGCCATCGCCGGGAGACTCAGCAGGGATGAAAAAGCCACAGTCCAGGCAGCCGC
This sequence comes from Phycisphaerae bacterium, assembly GCA_016929015.1. GTDB lineage: Bacteria > Planctomycetota > Phycisphaerae > UBA1845 > UBA1845 > JAFGJQ01. The sequence continues at coordinate 44,430 of JAFGJQ010000296.1, forward strand.
CCAAGCGGCGCGGCGGCCTCGCGTTCGGTTCCCATCGCCAGTCATGGATGCCTCCAGGGGTGCGTTTCAGATACCTGCGAGCGGCCGGCGGGCACACCTGTGTTCCCGCGGCCGAACACGTGCAGTCATTACAGTCTAGAGTCTGTGGGACCGGCTTTCTCGCCCCGGCGAGTCGCCTGCGGAGACCAGCCGGTCTTCTCCGGATTCCCGCTTCCGTACAGTCAAAAGGCCGCGGGGTGACGCATCGTCGTCCCCGCGGCCTTGATTCATGCGCAACCGTGCGAGCGCAAACGATGCTGCGCCGCAGGAAGTCCCTAGCGACGGCGCAGGACCGCCAGACCGCCGAGAACCAGCAGGGCCAGCGTGGCCGGCTCGGGGATCACGTCGATTTCCCGGATACCCGGGCCCTCGAACGCAGCGTTGTTCCCGTCCGTGTCCCGCGGGTCGCTGGGATCGAACGGATCCCATAAGCCACCCGTGGTCTGGCCCACGTCGTACAGCTTGAACCGCAGCATCACGCAGTCTTCGATCAGTAAGCCCTTGGCGCCGTCGTACACGTACGTCCCCGTCCTCTCGACAAACTCCGTGCTACCGTTCCACACACCAAAGTTCGTGGAGTGCACCTGATCGAGCAGCGTGTACACGGTCGCGTCGCCATCCACCATGTACTCGATGTCGTAGTTGTGGTAGCTGCGACTGTTGTAGCCGTCCGGGTTCGATGCATAGACGCGAATCTCGCCCACATTCTGCGGGACTGCAAAGTCATACCGCATCGTCAACGCCGGTGTTCCGCTGACATTCGGCGGGGCCGACGCATAGTCCTTCAAGACCGCCGCGCCAGCGCCCCAGCCGGTGCCCCAGGTCCCGTCCGTCAGGTCCGCCGGAGTGCCAAGGCCTCCAATGAAACCGCCCTGCTCCTGCGTTGCGGTAGTGAACGCCTGCTCGAGCAGGTCGCCCGCGACGACGCTCTTGATCAGGGATCCGCCGTAGTCCGCCGAGTCCTTTGTGTACGTGGGTGCGGCCGCCGCGATGGTGGCAAGCGCCAGCAAACAAACACCTGTCAGAAACACTCTCATGATCCAACCTCCTCCTTACCTAGGTAAGCAAAACGCACCGCCCCGAGGCCGGCCTTGCCTGGGACAGGCAGACTTCACGTGCCTGATGACGACGTGTCACCGGTGCCAGAGCCCATGACTTCGCAACGACAAGACCTGTCACAGATGCGTCGCTGCTTTCCCATACTCCAAACCGTTTCATACGAGAGAGAACGCGCACTTCTTCGCCCGCCTGACACCTGGTTCTGCGGTCGGCGGGTGCGACCTGCAGTGATTCGCACATGGCCCCCAAAGCTGTCCGATATTTTAACTCTGCGCGGCGGCTGACGCAAGCATATCGCGCCGAATGGACACGTGTATCAACAGTCTGCCGACGTCTGAACGGCCCTTCGTGCGGGGCGCCCGGAGCATCTTTCTTCTGCGAAAACGCCGCGACGGAGAGTGAGCCGGGAAACGCTCCATCTCCGTGGACCCGCCGACCTTGCCATGCCCCCTTCGGGACGAGTGTGACCGGAAACGGTCAGGAAACCGGCGTCGAACCCGCTCTTGTGGTCCTTTGTGGCACTCGGTGTCGCTCCTTTCGCTTCGGGCCGACGCAATCCCGTGACAGGTTACGATCAAAGCGGAGAACGCCGGCGGCGGAGAACGGCGGGCATGGTGCGTTTTTTCTGGCTCCACAGGCCCGGCAGACTCTGGCCTTTGGCCCTCAAGGCCCGATATACTTTGTAGGAAGGACGAATGCTGCCTCGCAATGACACTGCCTGAGGCGGCGTGCGTTCGCCGCCGGGACAAACGGTTGCAGCGATGCGCGCAACTGACTAGAATGTACCGGTGTGGCAGGCTCGGGCCGCGGACATTCCCGGTCCACCGGCAAACACGCCCGACAATCCAACGAGAAGGTGGTACTCCATGTGCAGCACATCCGTTCGCAGACGACCCGGGGGTTTCACGCTGATCGAACTGCTGGTGGTGGTGTCGATCATCGCCCTGCTCATCTCGATCCTCCTGCCTTCGCTGAAGAAGGCGCGGGACCAGGCCAAGCTGACGCTCTGCGCCACGAGGCTGCACGACATCGGCGTCTCCCTCATGAGCTACAGCCACAACTACAACCGCTTCCCAACGCAGAATTCGCTGGGCACAACGTCCACCGACCCGGTGGACCGATCGATGCGCGAGGGAGCCGGCTTCTGGACGTACGCCGTGCACAAGGAACTCGCCTCATATATGGGCGGGCTTCGGGCAAACGTCAATGGCGAGCGAACGATGGCCCACGAGGTGTTCTACTGCCCGTTCGCGCCGGCCGAGAAGGTCCACAATTCGCAGCGCCTTTCCGGCCCCGGTACGGGCTACGGGCTGGAGGGAGCCGAGGACGTGTACCTGCACATCGGGTACACGTACGCTGGCGGCATGCACGAAGTGAGCAACGATCCGGTCAAGAAGCAGGGCGTGTGGCCGGGGACCAGCGATGATTTGAAGAACCACATCCTCAAGAAGCGCCGGTTCTACGTGAAAACGGAGCCGGACTCCACGCGCGTGCTGATGGCCGACGCGGTTGTGGCGTGGAAGGGCGGGCCGGGAACTGGCATGTGGCGCATCAATCACGGTGACGGGTGGGACAAGAACATCCCGGCAGTGTCCGCTTTCCGGGCCCCGCGGATCGATGGCGCGAGCGTGATGTACGGCGACGGGCACGTGGAGTGCAAGAAGACGTCCTACTTCAGAGAAGTGGCGAACGTAACGGGCGGGACGATGGGACACCAAAGTGCAAAGGGAAACGCGACCCTGATCTATGGTAATGATTTCCTCTGGTGGTAACTCACTTCATCAAAGGAGGCTGGAAGGAATATGAACGCACAACGATTCTCCTGGTGTGTCGCCGTTCTGGTGCTGGCCATGAGCGGGCTGGCGGCCCAGGCAGACGTGATGACCCGCTACGAGTTGGAGTACAATTCTGACGATCTGAGCCACGGCGTCAGCGCGACCGACCTGATCAACGGGTTCGGAGTGAATACGGACGGAACGCCGCTCGATCAGGGCATCAACGAGAGCGCCATCGCACCGTACACGGATGGCATAATCGACCTCACTCCCGGCCAGGAGGTGTTCTCGTGGCTGATGAAATCCACCGTGGACTGTCTGCCGCTGAATGAGGGGCAGCCGAGCGACGGGTTCCACCCTCTGACGGGCAACGGAGATATGCCCGACCTGGTGGACGGCGTGGCCGGCCCGGTGCTCAAGAGTGTGCTGCGAGACTATGGCCGGGCCTCGCTGGTGGTGCGCTACGGCTTCTCCCAGCCGACGGACATCGGCTACATCCGCGTGATCGGCGGCAACCTGCTCAACCGCGATGGCCGGGTGTTCCACAACTACGACGTGTACTACCGGCAGGGGGACTGTGGTGACGGGATCTGCCCGGCCCACGGCGACCTGTTCTCCGGCATGATCGGGTTCGATGAGTTCGTGCCCCTGGCTCTGGACGTCTCGACCGGCCCGGTCGGCGTGGGAAACACGGGCCTCTGGCAGGGCTCGTTGACGGAGGTCATGGATCGGGACGCCAAGGTCATGATCCCCGGCTGCACGGACCTGCGGTTCGTGTTCTACTGCGTGGACAACACAACCAGTTTCTTCCTGGATCCGTGGCAGGGAAACGCGCAGGAGTCGCCGCAGTACCAGATGGACTGCCCCGATGTGGAAGGTCGGGACACCGACGGCCGGCAGAAGGCATTTGTAGGCCCGATTATCAAGGAAATCGACGTCTTCAGTCCGGAAGACCACTTTGACTTTGCCCGCGGCGACATCGACTACGACGGCGATCGCGACATGGTGGACTTCGCAGCGTTCCAGGGTTGTTTCGAGGCGGACATCAACACCAACGGTTGCTTCCGGTTCGACTACACCCAGAACAACGCGATCGATGCGGATGACCTGCCCGGCTTCGCGGCCGACATGACCGGCCCGTGACGATCGCCGAAAGCGAGGGCGTACGAACAAAGGCCGAGGCCCGGTTCCCCGAGAACCGGGCCTCGGTCGCTTTGTGCGCCGGACCGAGATTCGCGCTGGATTTGCCCGACCGAGATTCCTGTGTTTGCATGAAAGCAGCGTGTTCTCAGAGCAGCCGGGCGAACGCTCGGCATGACGTGCAAATCGGGCTACATGCGGACGGCCGGATGCTGTTGGGGCGGCGCGGGGGGAAGCCCGGTGACGGAGGCGCGGGGAGTGCCGAACTTCGGCGCCGATCCGGCCTGCTCCTGGTGGCGATGGACGACCTGGCGGCGGCGCTCTTCACGCTGCCTGGCCAGATGGCTTTGCACGCGGTGAGTGATGGCGAGCACGGTCAGCACGATCGTGAGAAGAACGAAGGCCCAGAACAGCAGGGGGTACAGGTCGCTCGTCGACTTCTCCGCGAACGTCCTGTGGACCGCCGTCACACGCTCATGCGCGCTGAGTTGGGCGAGTAATCCGAGCACCCATCACTCTCCAGACTTCCCGACGCACAGATTCGGCTGCCCCGGGTCAGTCCCCGGGCCCCGCCGATTCCCCCGGCGGCAGATAAAGGCGCCGTCCGGAACGTACATCGACGGTTCTCGGACACGTCTGGAGTAACCTGCGGCGTTTGCAAATGCCGAGCTTTCGGGGCAGAATACGCCCGTCGTGGCGGCTGGCTCATTCAACTTGTCGACAACGTCGTCGGCGCGGCGCATTGGAGCAGCGACAGCATGAAGATCCACGAATACCAAGCCAGAGAACTCCTGGCCCAGGCGGGCGTGCCCGTGACCCCCTTCGAGATGGTTACGACGCCGGAGCAAGCTACGGCGGCCTTCGACCGTTTCGGCGGCACCGTGGTTGTAAAAGCCCAGGTGTTTGCCGGCGGGCGCGGCAAGGCGGGCTTCGTCAAGTTGTGTGAATCGCGTCAGGAAGTGCATGATGCCGCTGGCTTTATGCTCGGCAACCGCATGGTTTCCAAGCAGACCGGACCCGAGGGCGTGGGGGTTCACCGCCTGCTGGTCGCCGTCGCCGCCGACATTGATGCCGAGTACTACGCGGCGGTTGTGCTGGACCGATCCCAGCGATGCCCCGTGGTCATGGTCTCGCGCGAGGGTGGCGTAGAGATCGAGGAGGTGGCGGCCCGGAACCCGGACGCCATCTTCAAGCAGTGGCTTCATCCGCACCTGGGGCTTCAGGGCTTCCAGGCCGCCCGGCTGGTACATGCCCTTGGCCTGGAAGACAAAGAGCAGGCCAAGGCGGCCGCCCGCGTGCTGCGTGGACTGGTCGACGTTTTTGTGAAGTACGACTGTAGCCTGGCGGAAATCAACCCGCTGGTGCGGACGAGCAGCGGTGAAATCCTCGCCATTGACGCCAAGATGAACTTCGACGATTCCGCTCTGTTCCGCCAGCCCCAACTGCGGGAGATGCATGACGAGTCGGAGGACAACCCGATGGAGGTCCGGGCCCGCAAGGCGGATCTGACCTACATCGCGTTGAACGGGAACATTGGCTGCTTGGTCAACGGAGCGGGGCTGGCCATGGCGACCATGGACATCATCAAGCTGCATGGCGGCGAGCCGGCCAATTTCCTCGACGTGGGCGGATCGGTGAGCCAGGAGGGCGCAACGGAGGCGTTCCGCATTATTCTGGCCGACCCCAAAGTGAAGGGCGTGCTGGTCAACATCTTCGGCGGGATCGCCAAGTGCGACACGATCGCCGAGGCCTTGATTGCGGCCGCCCGGGAAATCGGATTCAAGGTACCCGTCGTGGTTCGGCTGGAGGGCACGAACGTCGAGCGTGCCCGGCAGTTGTTGAAGGAGGCGGCGATTCCACAGCTTATCCCGGCTTCTGACCTGACCGACGCCGCGCAGAAGGTCTGCGCGAAGGTCGTGTAGAGACGTATCCATGGCGGCCGGCCACCCTGTCCGGTCGCGCCACACAGGGGTATATGCGTCGCGCCCGTATCGGAACTATGCTTCTTGCCGCTTGGATCGTTGCGGGAGGCGGCGCCTGCCAGGACGGCCGATGGCCCGTCTGGGGCGCGGCCGACGCGCAGAAGGCGGACGGGGCCGCCGACGCTCCGCCCGACCCCTTCCGCACTCCGCTGAGCAGCAGTCTCTCTGCACCGGCCGACCGCCCCACGATCGTGGAGCTTCACTTTGACGTGATGCGGGTGGATTTGCCTCATGATTCCGTCCGGCATTCCGCGAAGCTCTGGAACCATGTGGATGAGTTGCGTGTGGAACCCGGCCAGAGCGTGCTGCTGGGCCGCAACGGCATCCGGGTGGGGGTGGCCCCGGCCGACGCCTGGCCTGCCATGCAGGCCGTTCTGGAGGCGCACGGGGCGCGTGCGACCCGACGCCAACATGCGGTACAGCCCGGCTACCCGTTGACCCTGGACATCGGGGACGTTTTGGAGGGTGAAACGGTTTTTTCCTATGACGGGCAGGGCGGGCTGAAGGGTCGGACGTTCGGTGCGGGCCAGAAATACATTCACCTCGACTACGTGGTGGAAGCGGACGATCCGCCACGCGTGCTGCTGCGCGTCACCCCGGACGTGCATGTTCGGTCGGCCGACCGGCGGTGGCAGGAGGAGGAGGGGGCATACGTGGAGAAGCCGGTCGATGGAGGCCACTCGTATACGGAGCTTTCCGCGGCCGTGTCCCTGACGCCGGGACAGATTCTGGTGATCGGGCCGGGCCCGCAGGCCGAGATGGCCCACTTGTTGGGGAATCGGTTTTTCGAGCGAATCGAAGCCGGCGTACGGTATGAAACGCTGTACTTTGCCACACCGCAGTTGTTCCGTTCAGAAACCCCGGAGTGATGCACCCATGGCGGCCGAAGAGCCAACCCGCAGCAAACGCCTCCAGCGAGGCATGATCGGCTTCGGGGCGGACTACTACCGTCTTCTCTTCGAGCACGCGGGCGTCGCCATGGTCGGCACGGACGCCCAGTACCGCATCAAATCCTGGAACCAGGTCACCTCTCGCATGTTCGGGGCCGCGGCCGGGCGCATGGTGGGAACGTCCCTGCTGGCGGTGATCCCGCAGGAGGGACGAGAAGACGCCGAACGGGCCCTGAAGGCGGCCATCGAGCAGGGAGTGACCAGCCAGTTCGAGTTTGTGCATCGTGACGAAAAGGGCGTGCGGCGCCAGTTGGCCGTCACGGTCTCGACCATTCCCGACCGCAAGGGAACCGGTGTCGGCGCGCTCGCCTGCTTTCGTGACATCACCAACCGCGTGCAACTGGTGGAGCAACTGGCCCAATCCCGCAAAATGGCTTCCCTGGGCGAGATGGCCGGTGCCATGGCCCACCACTTCAACAACATTCTCGGCGGCATCGTCACCAGTGTGGACTTTGCCCTGGCCAGCACGGACCCGGAGGTGCAGCAGCGCGTCCTCCTGAAATCGGCCCAGGCCCTCGGCCGGGCCACGCGACTGGTGGACGGCCTGCTGGCCTTCGCGGAGGGAGACCGGCGTCACGAGGACGTGGCCGACCTGACGGAAACGATCACGCAACTCGTCGACCGGATGGAACCGGAGATGCGGGAGCGCGGCATGGAACTGCATTTTGACGCCCAGCCCATTCCACCGATCCCGGTGTACCGGAACCGCATCGACACCGTGCTGCTGAACCTGATCGACAACGCCATCCAGGCCATGAAGGGCGGCGACGTGCTGACGATCCGGCTGGGTTCCGTCGGCGAGAAGATCTGCCTGGAAGTCGAGGACACGGGCTGCGGAATGAGCGACGACGAGCTGTCCCGCATTTTTGAACCGTTCTACAGCCGGCCGCATACTCTCCGTGGCTCCCGGGACCGGGGCGAGGGGTTGGGATTGGCCGTCGTGCATGGGATCGTCCAGGACGCCGGCGGCTCGATTTCCGTCACCAGCCGGCTGGGCAAGGGTACCACCTTCACGATCTACCTTCCGGCAGTCGGCACAGTCACCCGCAGTTAGGGATTCGAAGGCACGCTGCATTCGCCGTTCCGGCACCGCAACGTAAGTGCCGTCCCAGCAGCAACCTGGGGATGGTCTGTAGCCGGAAACCCAGAGGACGGTATAATACGCTGGCGGTGGTACGGACGCCGCGGAGAGAGCATGACGGCTCACGAGTCCGCCTGGGCCCACTGCCCTGGAGGCCGGATCGGCGTCCTGCTAAAGACCCACGGAACGGTTGGCCGATCTTTCGGTAGGGTCGGGACTTGTCCCGGAACACGGGGTCGCTACGAATGTCCAGCGTTCGGACGTGCGGAAGCGCTTCCCGCAACCCACCGGGGCATGGCCGTTTCGGCGACTGCGGCTGTTGTATGCGTTTTCCCCTGAAACGAAGTTCGAATCGGAACCGTCGGCTCCTGGTGGGCGTGCTGCTCTGCGCGGCGGTTGGACTCCAGTGCCAGCAGGCGGGCCCGCGTGACACGTTGGCCGGCATGGACGAAGTGCCCATCGAGATGGCCCAACTGGCGGGCGCGGCCGCGGACCCGGCCGACGAGATGGAACGCCTGGCCCGCGAGGATCCCCTGGCGTTCTTCCAGGCGTGTCGAGACCGCTACGACCGGGAGGTCCAGGACTACGACTGCACGTTCATCAAGCAGGAGCTCGTCGAGGGAAAGCTCACCGCCGAGCAGTGGACGAGCGTCCGCTTCCGTGAAGAGCCGTACAGCGTCGACATGACCTGGACGCGGAACCCCATGCTCGTCTCCCGCGCCCTGTACGTGGAAGACAAGTGGTGGAACGGCGACACGCCCCAGGCGTGGGTCCGGCCGGCGGGGGCCCTGCTGAAGCTGGTCAAGCTCAAGCAACCCATTCGCGGAAAGGCGGCGGGCACGCAATCCCGTCGAACGATCGATCAGTTCGGCTTCCGGAACTCGCTGGACCTGATCATCCATTACTCCGAGAAGGCGCAGAAAGAAGGAGTGCTGGACCTGGAGTACATCGGTCAGGCCACCGTGGGCGAGCGTCCGACGTACGTGTTCGAGCGCCGGCTGCCGTACAACGGCGACGAAGAGATCTACCCGGACCGACTGCTCCGCGTGTTCGTGGACAAGGAGTGGCTGCTTCCCACCTGCTGCATCTCCTACGCCGATGACGACGGGAGCCAGTTGCTGGGCAAGTACGTCCTGGTCGACGTCAAGCTGAACCCGGGTTACACCGACGCCGACTTCGATCCGGAAGTGATCGGTTTTTAGGCACGCCTGCACGGCCGGAACCACGCGGGGTGGCGGGCGCCGCGCATTCTCTTGACGGGGTTCCACCGCCCACCTATCCTTTGCCCCTCAATGGCAGCGGACGACCAGAAAGAAATCAACCTCGTTACGGGCGCGACCGGGCTGCTCGGCAGCCACATCGCCGAGCAGTTGCGTAAGCGCGGCAGGGCCGTGCGCGCCCTGGTCCGGCCGGGCAGCGACATCCAGTTCCTCAGTTCGATCGGCGTGGACCTGATGACCGGCGACATGACGGACCGCACCTCGCTCGATCGGGCGTGTCGCGGCGCGGCCACGGTGTATCACTCCGCCGCGAAGGTCGGGGACTGGGGCCCCTGGGAAGCCTTCCAGAAGATCACGATCGAAGGCACGGACCACCTGGTCAAGGCCGCCGTCGCCGCCAAGGTCAAGCGGTTCATCCACATCAGCTCCATCAGCGCGTACGGGCACGTCGACGGCAAGGGACTGGTCCTCGATGAAACGGCGCCGCTGGGGCAGAGCCTGTATCGCTGGGCCTACTACAGCCGCTCCAAGGTGGAGGCCGAACGGCTGGTTTGGGAGACGCACAAGGCGGGCAAGCTCAAGGCGACGGTGATTCGCCCAAGTTGGCTCTACGGCGAGCGGGACCGAACCACGATGGGGCGGCTGATCGCCTCCATCCGGTCGGGCAAGATCAAGCTGCTGGGCAAGGGTGACAACCGGCTGAGCCTGTCCCACGCGGCGAACGTGGCGGAGGCGTGCATCCTCGCCGCCGATTCAGACAAAGCCGTGGGCGAGGCGTACAACTGCAGCAACGACGGCGATATCACGCAGAAGCAGTACTTTGACCTGATCGCCAAAACGCTGAACCAGCCGCCGATCCAGAAGAGCGTGCCGTACCCGGTGGCCCGGTTCGCGGCGTTCTGTCTGGAGTGCGTCGGACACCTGTTCAAGCTGACCAAGCCGCCGCTGGTCACACGGTACTCGGCCTGGCTGATGGGCCGGCATTCGTTCTTCGAGAACAGGAAGATCCGCGAGCATCTGGGCTGGTCACCGACGATCCCTTACGAAGAGGGCATTCCCGCCGCGGTCCGGCACTACCTCGACGAGCATCAAACCATCTCCCGCCGCCAACCGGCGGCGCCCAAGCCCTGACAGCTCAGGCTGTAAACTGTGGACTGTAGGTCGCCGCAGGCGACTCGCCGTGGCGAGCTGTGGGAGGATCACGATAGGCGTCAGCCCGTCGCGCCGGCGCCGTTCGGAGGCGCGGCGGGCGGGGACGGCGCGGACGGGGCCCGGTGAAAGTCCCGGTCGGCCCAGGCCTTGCGAACGCGGTTCACATAGCGCTGCAGCGTCGACCGATCCTCATCCGGAACGGAAGCCTCGCGCTCGAGCATCCGGATGTGATCCACGTACTTCGCGCAGTCGGTGTCACGCCCGAGGCGGATGGCGATCGCCACCAACTGGTAAATCGCCCGGTACACCTGTACGCCGGCCACGTACCGAAACGCCAGCTTCAACAGATCGAAGGCCGTCGAGTACGGGTCCTCGCCCTCTGGCGCCGGAAGGTCCATCGTCTCGCGAATCTGAGCGATCCGCAGTTCGTAATTCGCCATGCGCACCAGCTCCACCGCATATTCGCGGTTGTTCGCGTCCCAAAGCGCGCGCGACGATTCGATGGCCAGCTTGTAGGAGCAAACGGCGTCCTGGGGCGTGCGCTTCTCGCTGAAGTAGCCGGACGAAAGGCCGACCGCCAGCTTGCGCCTCTCGTCCGCCAGCGCCATCACGGCCTCCCGGACCGGCGGCGCGAACGGATGCGTCCGGCTCTTCTCATTTCCCGGATGAATGAAGTATTCCGCGTTGTTCGAGGAGAAGAAGCAGTCCGGACAGGTCATCACGTTCAACAAGTGAAAATTCACGAAATCAGCCCCGGGGATGGCCGAAACATAGACGGGAATGTCAAAGAAGCTGAGGTCCGTGATGACCTTGTTCGTCCGCAGAGTATAGCCGGGGAATACGCTCGGCTGGGCGTGAAACGCGCAGGCCGTATCCGCCTCCAGCAACGACCGATTGCCCGCCACCGGTCGGGGGCGTCGGCGTCCGCCGGCTGCGGCGGGCAACGCTTCTCGCACTCCGGCCTTCGTCGGCCGTGCGGCATCCGCCGTCGCTGCCGCGCTCGGCGGCTCCGCGTGTTTCCGAGCGGCGCGGGCCTTGCCAACGGCCTCCATCACCTTGGGGACCAGCGTCTCGCGTGTGAAGGGCCTGATTACGATGGCGCGAACGCCGGCCCGCGCATAATCCGCCAGCCGGGCCTTGTCGCACGTCGCAGGGCACAACAGCAGCACCTCCAGCGGCGCCGCCCCGCTGCGCGGTTCCAGCCCACGGATCCAGTTCAACGTGTCGACCCGCGGCAGGTCCATGTCGAGCAACAGCACGTCCGGCCGAACCTGTTCGATGAACGGTGCAAGCCCGTATCGCCGATCGTAGGACACGATCTCAATGTCCGCTTCCGACCGCAGCAGCGCCGCGGCCGTTTCCGTATCCTCTTCTCCGCCGGCAATCACGACGCGCCCGGGCGCGCCGGCCCACGAACCTCCGTTTTGACCCATATCGCTTGTACGTCCCCGATAAAACCGCCACAGACAGCCATACAGTCACGGCCGGCCATTCTACGGCGCTGTGGCCGGGGGCGCCTACCGCCGGCCGCACGCTACGGCGTGGGGTCTGCCAGACTCGCGACCACACCCTGCTTCCCGACCCCACCCCGCCGCCGCATTTCGCACCGACCGCGTGATCGGCGCCGATTCGTCCGCGACGGAACGGAATCCGACCGCCTCCACGCCGGGATCGGCCCCCGGACTTGACACGCCGGGATCTGTCGACTATATTTATAGTCGACGTTGACCATCATCGACATACGCCGGGGCGGAAACGCCCCTTCGGAACCCGCCGAATGGCCCGAAACCCGAAGAAACGCGACGCTCGCCGACCGGCCCTCAGCCCGCTGGAGCTTGAGGTCATGGACGTGGTCTGGAGTTTGGGTGAGTGTACCTCGGCCCAGGTCACGGAGGCGTTCCAGCAGAAGAGAACACTCGCCCCGACCACCATCCGCACCGTGCTGACCAGCCTGCGCAAAAAGGGCTACGTCCGCCCGGTGCCCACCATCGAACGCCGGTTCCGCTTGCGTCCGGTGGTGCCGCGAGAGGTCGTGGCGCGACGGTCGCTTCGTGAACTGCTTGCCTCGCTTTTCGGCAACACACCCCGGAAAGCCATCGTCTGCCTGCTCGACGACCCGAACCTCACCGAGCAGGAACTCGACGAAATCCACCGCCTCATCGACGCACGCAAGCGAAAAGGACACCAGCCATGACTCTGCCCCTGCCCGACCCCGCCCTCGCCGCCGGCCCGATGCTCTCCCGCTTGCTCGCATCCAGCGTGGAACTGGCGCTGCTGGCCATCCTGATGGGCCTCCTGATCCCGGTCGCCCGCATCCGATCGCCGCGCGTCGTCTGCCTGCTCTGGCTGATCGTGCTGCTCAAGCCGGTGCTGTCGCTTTCCTTCGGCAGCCCCCTGACCGTCGTCCGCCTGGAACCGGCCACAGCCGATACACGCGATTCGATGACCACATCCGCCGAACCCCTCTCGATGCAAGGCGATGCGCCACCGGCGGAGTGGTTCGCGGCGCCGCTACGATACGCAGCCACGGGTTCCGAGGCCCTCGCCGCGCCCCCGCCCAGCACACCGGCCCTGGCACCGCCTGTCGCCATCGTCACGAAGGCCGACCCGGCGTTCGCCGAGAACGAGCCGCTCCCGGCGGTCAGCGTGCTGCCCTGGATTTGGCTGGCGGGCGTGCTGGTCATGCTGATCGACTACATCGCCGGCAGACTGTGCCTGCGCGGAATCCTTCAGACCGCCCAGCCGGCGCCGGCGAAGCTGGCCGATCACTATGGCCGCATCGCCGCCCGGCTGGGCCTGCGTCAACCGCCGCAGCTTCTCATCACCGACGCGCTTGATTCTCCCGCCACCGCGGGCCTGTTGCGGCCGGCGGTGCTGCTGCCGACGTGGATGATGCACCAGGATGACGGCCCATCCATCGAGTGGTCGCTCCGGCACGAACTGACCCACTGGCGCTGGTTCGATCCGTGGCTCGTATTGGTCCGTGACGCGGTGCGCGCGGTGTTCTGGTTCCATCCGGCGGCCTGGTGGTCGGCCCGCCGTTTGACCGAATCGATGGAATTGGCGTGCGACCGGGCCGTCCTGCGCGACCCTCGCGAGGCGACGGATTACGCCGAACGTCTGCTGGCCATCCTTCAGCACGTGCGGTGTCGACGGGCCACCGCCATCTCCGGCGGGCTCTTCGCCACTCGCACC
>JAFGJQ010000297.1 GCA_016929015.1 Phycisphaerae bacterium
GCCGTCGAAATCCAAGGCGGTCCCGAACCCGTCAACACGGATGTCCTTGAACAGCGAAATACCGCCCAATCGCCCCACGGCCGAGACGGCGGTATGGCCCGATCCAGGCGCGGCGCGAAAATCGACATGGTAGATGCCGCCGCCGTTGTTGGCATGGAAATCGAGCGCCACGGCGCCCGGGTTACCCGCGCCGACGTCAAAGCTCAGGTTGCAAACCCGATTCTCATAAGAAGCATTGGATGTCGGAAGGCTCTCCAGTGAGATCACCTCTCTGGGGGCGTCCGCGTCGCCATAGCCCGGGCTTTCATCCTTGAGGCGTATGACGGTACGATCTCGCGCCTCACCCAGGAGAACGACATAATAGGTGGGCGCTTGGGGCTCGATCTCGTGATCCATATGGATGCGATCGCTGACCAGGTAGGTGCCCGCCGGAAAGTATAGGATTGTGGTCTTGCCCTCGGTCCGCAAACGTTTGTTGTCTTCCTCGCTCTGCGTTCCCTTGACCCAATAGTGGTTGACGGCATGGGCGCGGCGCAGCGCGTCCTGAAAAGCCGACTGCAAGGCCTGAGTGTCGTCGGTCTTGCCATCCCCCTTGGCGCCATAGGGTGGAGCGGTAACGTCTATTAAGGCAGGGGCGCCCTCAAACAACGGTGAAAAATAGCGCGGTTGCTCACCACCGCAGGCAGAAACCAGCAAGGCAATCCACAGACCAAGGCAACTCGTCCACCACAATTTGCATACCGTCATAATCCCTCCCATTTCTCCTGCCCCACAAGACCCAGTATTGAACCTCAACGACGACATGTCCAGAATAATTTGATACGGTTCATTGAAACCTTCATGCAAAAGATTTCCATTGACTGATATGCCGTATTCATTCATGTTGAACCCGTTCATTGAACCAGGCGATGGCGGACAAGATGGCAGTGCAATCGGTAACAGTACATGATGTCGCGCGGGAGGCGGGCGTTTCAGTCGGGACGGTGAGTCGCTATATCAACGGGTATAGCAACATGTTACCGCGCAATGCGAGCCGTGTGCAGTGCGCCATCGACAAACTGGGCTACCGCAGATGCGAATCGGCCCGACTGCTGGGACGCCGTCGCAGCGGCGGGCGGCATAGCACGGGAAATGTGGGTCTGTATCTGCCGTTCATGTCGGCAGCGTGGTCGAATCATCCCTTGGTGGCCGCGTATATGCGCGGAGTCGAACGTGTCTGCAGTGAACGCGGGTTCCATCCGCTCGTCGAGTTTGCCCACGAAGACGACGATATGACCTGTCCTCGCTTTGTGACGGAAGAGAAGGTCGACGGACTCCTGATCAAGACCCTTTATGCGTCGGCGGTGTTGCTCCGTCAGGCCGCTGAACGGATTCCAGTTGTGGGGGTGAGCATGTACGAGCCCTCGCTCGACATTCCCCAGGTGGCGCCTGACAACTATCGGGCCGGCTATCAGGTGGCTACGCATCTCTGGGAACATGGTCATCGACGCATTGCGTTTCTCTCCAGCAGCGATCGCCATCCAATGTTCAGGCTGCGCTGCCAGGGAGCGGAAGCGTTCATCCGGGATCAGCGCGAACCGTCGTCGTTCACGCATACCGAAGCGCACGACGAAGGACGCCGGACAAGTCGTCCGAACGATTCGGTTCCCGATGTGTCACTGCTCCTCGACAGGCTGTGGGCTGTGGAAACCGCTTGTCGCCCCACGGCCATCGTGGCGGCAAACGACTGGACCGCGGCCGGACTCTACGACGTCCTGCATCGTCGCGGAATTCGGCCGGGTACGGATGTGAGCATCGTCGGCTTCGACAACATGACGACCCTTGCCGACGTGCTGCGGCCGCGCCTGACTAGCTATGCCATACCCCTGGAGGAGGTCGCCGCAACGGCCACATGCATTCTGCTTGACTGGATCGAATCGGGGGCGGCCGGCGCGCCCCGCGGCTCGCATCTCGTCTCCGGCCGATTGGTCCAGCGAGAATCCGTGTCCGATATCAGGCCGGCGAACCACGAGGTAACAGACCCACGAACCGCCCCCGCACGGCCGGCTTATCAGTGTCCACAGGTGCCCAATCACAAATAAAGGGAGGAAAGGCAATGCAATGGTCAAGAAGTTATCTCACGGCGAACGCCTTCGCACTGGGAGCGGTTGTCCTGCTGGCGGGAGCGACCCATGCAGCTCCGATCTACATCAACTTTGCCCAAGCCAACGACACAGCGGCAGGCTGGAACCTTATATACGGCACTAACATCTCCTCGAACAATCTGATCGACAGTACGGAAACGGCAACCAGCGTTTCGCTGGTCACGTCCGGGGTGGTGGATGCCGATGGAGGCGGCCCGCTTGCAAGCAGCGCATCCGCGCCTGTTACGGAGGCGACGGGGGCCGGACCCGGCACAAATCTCCCCTACAATGTTCGCACCGGATTAATTTATGTTTCGGGCGCCGGAGATTACCGGTTTACGCTGACGGGCTTAGTCCCCTCGGAGAAGTACAGCCTGGACTTCTTCAATGGTTACAATCCCGGAGCCTCACGGGATGACTCGAAATTCATTGTCGCGGGACTCACAACGCAAACGAACACCATCAATCCGGTTCAGAACAATAACTTCCTCAATTTCATAACGGCGGCAAACGCGAGCGGAGAGCTGGTAGTTACGATGTCAGAAATGTCGCCCGATGGGGTTGGAACAAGCGCCGCATACATCAGCGCCTTGATGATCGACAAGCTCCCCTCGGGAACGGTCATCTCAATCAAATAGGCTCGGTACTATCCCGCATTGCAGATGAACGGTGTAGTGCGGCGCGACACCGGGCACAACCGCATCACGATCCACGCGAGGATATGGGGAATGACAGCAGCCTCAAATGATATAACCATGCACGAGTTTCAGCGCGGGATGACGTTCGGCTTCTATGCGCGCAACGGCGTGTTGGGGTCCGATTGGGCGCGGGAGCAGGTGGTAAAGATGGCCGCGCTCAACATCCGCTGGGTCGCGTTGGTTGCAACCGTGATGCAGGACACGGCGCACACCACGACACAGTATCGCGATTTCGAGGTCACACCCAACGATCACGAGCTGTACTCGATCATTGAGGCCTTCCATGCCGCCGGCATTCGCGTGTGCCTGCGCCCGATGCTGGAGACACAGGACGGCTGCGGGCGGTTGGGAGTCTGTTTCCAGCCCGACCGGGAACGTATTCCCGGACGGGTATCCGACCACTGGGCGCGCTGGTTCAGGAGCATGCGCCTGCGCAGCGTACATTACGCACGCATCGCGCAGGACACCGGCTGCGAACTGTATGGTCTCGACAGCGAGCTGGACTTGACCGTCGATCATGATGACGACTGGAAGCGGGTGATCGACGCCGTGCGCGGGGTGTACGACGGGCCGGTTACCAGTTGCCATACCACGCACACGCGTGCCATCGACTGGGATGCCCAATTGGCGCGCAAGGACCATTGGTGGCGCGAGCTGGATATGCTGCAGTTGAGCTGCTACGCCAAAGGCGCCGATCGTCCTGGCGCCTCGGCCGATGCTATGGCGGCGAACCTGGAGCCTGAGCGGGACCGATTCCGGCGCCTGGCGGCAGCTTACGGCAAGCCCATGGGCTTCGGCGAGTGCGGGTGCACCTCGTCGTCCGGGGGCGCCATGACACCGTCCGGCTGGACGCCGGGCGGCGGGTTCGATCCGCACGAGCAGGCCAACTACTACGACGCCGTTCTGAAAACCTTCTGGAACGAACCGTGGTGCAACGGCATGTACTGGTGGAA
The DNA here is from genome assembly GCA_016929015.1 of Phycisphaerae bacterium. Taxonomy (GTDB): domain Bacteria; phylum Planctomycetota; class Phycisphaerae; order UBA1845; family UBA1845; genus JAFGJQ01. Next base: position 3,775 of record JAFGJQ010000297.1, read on the forward strand.
GTGGGATGAGCAGAACGATCGTCCGCACTTCAAGGACGACCCCTCGGGCGATAAGGGGTTTACCATCGACGGCAAGCTTGCCTCCGATGTTATCAAGCGGTGGTACGGGAGAACCGATCGTCCATAGCAGGAGTGCGCACGTATATGACGTCAAAGGAACGCATCCTGTGCGCCATGCGCGGCGGCACCCCCGATTGCGTACCGGTCCAGCTTGGCATTCTATCGATCGCCCCGATCTTCAGTCGTTCGACGTTCTGGGACGTCTACTACCACGGCAAATTCGACCTTCGCAAGCTGATGGTCGAGATGGTCGAGGCCTTCGAGCTCGACGGCTACCTCTACAGCGGGATCGCATTCAAGCGAACCGACAACGCGCCCGAGGCGCGCCGCGACGTCATCCGTGAGGACGATGAGTTCATTGTCGTTCGGACGACGTGGTTTACCCCGGGGGGCGAGCTGTTCGAAGAGCGGACCTTTCCGCGGACGGAGAGCCCCACGACGACCCGCGGTTTGATCAAGACACGTGAGGACTTCGAGCTCTTCATCGAGTATATGATGCCACATCCGGCCCGCTGCGAATGGGACGACGCCCGTCTGCAGCAGGACAAGGCCATGCTGGGCGACCGGGGTGCCGTGGCCGCCAGGGCGCTGAACTTGCCGGGCATGCACTCGCTCATGGGCAGTTTCGACGGCAAGCTTGAGGCGGCAACGTACTTCATGATGGATCACCCCGCCCTGGTCGAGGAGTACCGCCGGCGGCAGGATGCCATGCTGAGGGCCCATCTCGAGGCGTCCCTGGCGGCCAAACCCGACTACATCGAGTTCTCCAACTCCGGCATGCTCACCCTGTCCAATCCGGAATGGGTGCGCGAACTGGCTCTACCGTCACTCAAACAGGCGACCGCCATGTGCCGACAGGCCGGCATTCCGTCCGAACTGCACTGCTGCGGCAAGGCTTGGCAGGTGTTGGAGATGTGTGCCGCGGAAACCGAGCTGGACAGCATCAACCCCCTGCAACCCCCGCCCATGGGCGATTGCGATCTGGCGGAATGCAAGCAGCGCTTCGGGAAACGGTTCTGCCTTAAAGGCAACGTCGGTGTTACCGAGCCCATGCTTATGGGCACCCCGGACGAGGTGGAACAGGACGTCCTGCGTTGCCTTCACGCCGCCAAGACCGGTGGCGGGTATATTCTCTTTACCGAAGAGGGTCTTGGCGCCCGGACACCGTTCGAGAACATCAGGCGGTACGTCGCCGTTGGGCGCCGGGAGGGCCGCTACGAATCGTAATACCCGGAGCCGCACTTATCCGACGCGCACAAACTCATATCCCCACGCACTGGGAGAATTCATGACCAGGAAATCCCTGCTGTTCTTGTCGTTGGTTCTGGTTTGCATGCTGCCGATCGGCACGGGCTGTCATGGCGCCACGGCGGCGGATATCCCCTCTGCCTCCGCCGATGAGCGCGACGGACTGGAAGACACACTGTTCCGCACTCCGACACCGGACGCGCACTCCCCGGCAAACGCACCGGTCTTCTGGGTTGGGGTGGGCACACATGTGGGTAAACAGTTCGAGGGCTACAGCGATACCACCACGCTTCAACGGGTCGCGGAGGCCGGCGCCCATTCAATCCGCGACGAGATCTATTGGGCTCAGGTTGAGCGCGAAAAGGGGCAGCTTCGGATCCCGGACTACGTGGAGTCCTACGTGTCAGCGTGCCGGGGGCGGGGAATCGCTCCGCTGATTCTTCTCGGGTACGGCAATCCCCTGTATGACGACGGCGGGTATCCGCTTACCCAGGAGGCGCGGGCGGGCTATATCCGGTACGCCACTTTCGTGGTGAATCACTTCCGATGGAGAGTCGGACTTTTCGAAATCTGGAACGAGTGGGATATGGGACTGGGGATACGGCGCCCCGCAAGGGAGGACGGGAGGCGCTTCCGGGGAGATCCCCTGGAGTATGTGAACCTGGTGGCGGCGGTGGCTCCGGAACTTCGGAAGACCAACCCGGATATCAAGGTTCTGGCCGGGGGGCAAACGATGTACTCGCTGCATCCGGGAACACCTGATCCTGACGGTGAGACTGCATGGGAGGTCATGAAAGGGTGGTTCGACGAAGCCCTGGCCGCAGGGCTGCTCGCGCATTGCGACGGACTGTCGCTGCACACCTATACCAAAGCGGCGGAGGACCCCGAATACTGGTCCGAATGGATAACCCAGCTTTCGAAACGTTATGCCGATACGTACAACCAGGGCAGAGCGGTTCCGCTGTACATCACCGAAACAGGGTGGTTTACCCATGCCGGTGCCGGGATCGATTTCCAGGTGCAGGCCGATTACGTCGCGCGGCTCTATCTGCTTGCCAGGACGATTCCGGCCATCCGGGGGATTTGGTATTTCAACCTTGAAAACGACGTGTTTGGGCTCTGCAACGGATCCGGCTCACCGCGTGCCGCGTACTGGGCGTGGAAGGACTGCATCGCGTTGGTCTCACATGGCTCATATCTCGGACAGATGGAAACCGGCAATGCGAACGTCCGGGTGCTGCGCTTTCGCATGCCGGACGGCGAGGAGGTCTGGGCGGCGTGGACGCGGACCCAGCGGGGATTCCATGATCGCCGATACAACAGCCTTGTCACCGGTTATCTGGACCTCCATCTTCACAGCGAGGAACATCATCCCGAACCGCTTCGCGTCACGATGACGGGAATGGGTACATTCACCCAACCGTGGGGCCTCCGCACCCAACGCTACGGAGCGCTCGATCCCCGGATCACCAGGCTGACGCTCGGGCCCCGCCCGCAACTCATTCGGGGACCGATGTCCGGCGTGAAGATTATGGGTACGGAGCCCACCACGCGCGCGCCGGACTTCACGCCATGACCGCGAAAAACTACTTCCGGGGTGCTCAGGGCGTTGTGTACGTAACCGTATAGTATTTGCGAACGATCACTCTACATGGCATCGTAAAAATTCTGCATGAAAACAGACAACATCATCTACGTCGTATGCCACGACATCGGCCGGCACCTCGGGTGCTACGGTGCCGAGGTGTCGAGCCCAAACCTCGACCGCATTGCCGCCGAGGGCGTTGTGTTCGAGAATGCGTTCTGCAATTCACCGGCCTGCAGCCCCTCGCGGGCGTGTGCCATGACGGGCCAGTACGCGCACACCAGCGGCGGGGTCGGGCTGTCCCACCGCGGGTTTCCGCTGGCCCCGACCGTCAAGACCGTCACCGACTACTTCAACGAGGGCGGCTACGAGACAGCCCACTTCGGGTTCCAGCACGAGCGCCACGACCCCCGCGAAAACCGCTACCAGGTGGAGGGCTCGTCGACGGAATGCAAGGACCATTACTGCGAGGTAGCCTTCGACAAGGCCCTCGCCTATCTCGCGGAGCGCAGGGCCGCCAGGCAGCCGTTTTACCTCAATGTCGGCACCATTGAAGTCCACGCGTCGCGCTGGCTGGGCGTTTTCGAAGATAACCGTCTGCCGATGTATGAACCGTACCGGCCCGATCCGGACGACGTTCGGCTTCCGTTTTTCATGCCCGATCATCCCGCGATCCGGCGCGAGTTCGCGAAGTTGGAGGCGGCCATCCGCTACTACGATCAGCAGTGCGGCCGGTTTTATGACGGTCTGCGGGAGATGGGCTTCCTGGACAACTCGGTGGTGGTCTTCACGACCGACCACGGAATCAGCGGCCTGCGCGCCAAGGGCACGATCTACGACCCGGGCGTCGAGATCATGACCCTGATGCACCTGCCGCGCCCGGAATGGAACGGGCGCAGCCTCGGCGAGCTGATCCAGAATATCGACTTCGCGCCGACGGTCCTGGACTTCGCCGGGCTGCCGATACCGGAATCCATGCAGGGTCGTTCGTTCAAGGGGCTGCTGACGGGGGAGAGCTATCGCCCGCACGAGCACCTCTTCATCGAGCGGAATTTCCATGGGGATGAGTACGATCCCATGCGCGCGATTCGCACCCGCGACCTGCACTACATCCGCAACTTCGATCCCACTGCCCGGCGGCAATGGCTGCCGCATGAGGTGCAAGACCGGATCGGCGGCACGTATGAGAGGTGGATAAACGAATTATGGCCGGCGGAGTCCGATCCGCGGCCGTCCGAAGAGCTCTATGTTCTGACGGACGATCCGCGCGAATGGACCAACCGGGCGGACGATCCGCAATGGCGCGAGGCGAAGTGCGACCTGGCCGAAAGAATGGATGCGTGGATGCGGGCGACGGGCGATTTCCTGATCACGGGGCATGTACCCGTGCCGAAGCCTGCGGGGCGTTAGGGTCAACCCTTGATAATTGATAGTGTGGTGACGGATGACGGAAGAAGCGCGGCCTCGATAGTACACGCAAGGCAATCCATCTGTTCATTCAGTTCTGCGTCATCTTTCAGCCACTCGCGCAGACGCCCGAGCCGGCGGCATTTCGTCCCGGCATCCCCCAGCCGCGCAAGAAAGCGTTCCCGGTCCGCATCATCGTCGAAAATCCGCCATCGTTCCAGGCCCCGGATGGTGACGTGGCAACTGGCGCACTCAGAATGAACGCGAAGCTTCCTGGCCATGACGCCCCAACCGTAGACTGGAGGATTCAGCCGCGTCACCCAGACTATCAAATATCAAGGGTTGACCCCAATGCCTGCGCGGGGACGCTCGCCCTCCAGAACCCTTTTCGGCCCGGCTCAGAGCCGGAGTTTCTCAAACCACCGGAAGAGCAGCAGAAAAACCAGCGTCAGCACGACAATCGGCACCCAGGCGTTGACGCCCAGCGCCCCGGCCAGCGTGACGGCGCCGAAATCACCCCAGGTCAGCACCGACTTCTGCATGGCCGGATAGGCCTCGGCGTACAAGGCCGCACCCGCGAGCATGCCGAGCACGGCCCAGATCGCGTGCCAGCGGCCTTCCCCGACCGCGCCCACCGACGTGCCCGGACAGTACCCCATGACCGCCCAGCCCGCGCCGAAAAGCAGACCGCCGATCAGGTTGGCTCCGACAACCGTGCCTTTTACCTTCAGCTCGATCACGCCGGCGCCGGTCAACAGGTTGATCCCGATCATGCCCACGATCACGGCCGAAAGCATGAACTTTACGATCGTCATGTCCCGCAGCAGCATGGCGCCCACCTGCTTTTCGAAGCGGAGCACCCGGCCCTGCTGCAAGAGGGCCCCGAAACAGATTCCGGTCAGCAATCCCAGCAACGGCTCGCTCACGACGCACCTCCTTTCCGGTACACCAGGTGCGCCACGAGCACGCCGGCCCCGAAAAAGCCCGCCATCGCCAGGTAGCCGCTGATCGAAAGCTGCATCAGCCCGCTCATGCCGTGCCCGCTCGGACACCCGCCCGCCAGGCGCGCGCCGAACATCGCGACGATGCCGCCCAGGAAGGCCCCCAGCGCCCGCGGACCGATTTTGCCGCCGAATCGTTCCTTCCAGACCGGCGGCACGGCCTCGACCTTGAAGCTGCGGTCCAGCAGCGACGCCGCCAGCGCGCCGAGAAAGATCCCGGCCACCAGCATCATCTGCCAGTCGACCTTGACCTGCTTGCTCTGATAATACGTGTTGGCCTCCACGTGTTCCGGCGCGACGCGGCGCTCGAGCAGGCCGGCGGCCCGTACGAACGTGGTTGACGCTCCCAGATACTTGGGTTTGCCCAGCAACTGCGTGGACACCACAACGGACAAGACGGCGACCACACCCGCCAGTGCGCCCGCCACATAGGGTCTCGCTTTACCCGTCACAGGGACCTCCTTTCGCCAAGGGGCGGCACCGCGCCGCCCCGCGTCGCCAGTACGATACGCAAGCGTCCCCGAGGGGTAAAGGAAAAAGACGGCTACCGTTGCGTTCCGGCCCCGCCTGCGGTACTCTGCAGCCAGGTTTTGCAACCCGCCTGCGCCCCATGAAACCGGAACCGGACACGCTCAATGCACTGCGCCGCACCTCGGCGGTCACGCTCTCCGATATGGAAGTGTTCATCTTCCCGGAGCTGATCTACAGCCTCGTGCTGGCCAACCTGATGTCCCCCCGCCTGTGGCGCTGGCGGGACGATGCCTGGTTCGAGGGGCTGGACGGCATGAAACCCTACCGCCGCATCACCCGGCTCAAGCAGTACATCATGGACCGCTACGTGTTCAACCTGGACCTGGACACGTGGGGGCTGACCACCAAGGAACGCGAGCTGGCGCGCTTCAGCGGCGTCATCGACGCCGATACCCTCGCCCAGTCTAACGCCCTGTTCGGGTACGAGGGCGACGCGTACTACTTCGATATCGATATCCGCACCCATTTCGGGCTCGATAAGTACGCCGGCAACGTCATCCCGTACTGGAAGACCGAAACGGTCGAGGCCATGGACGCCTTCGCGCACAAACCGGATTACCGCACCGGCGCAGGGGAGTGCGTCTCGCTTGCGACCCTCTATGCCGCCGCGCTCTTCGGGGTCGCCCGGGTGCCGCTCGACGACATCTTCCTCATGGCGACCCCGCTCCATTCCCAGAACTTCATCGACCTCGACGACGGCATCCTGACCAATAACCGCCGGCTGGTGACGAAGACGATGTGGTTCAACGGCACAGCCCTTTCCGCGCAGGCCCGGCGCGCCCTGGAAAACGAGCGGGTAACGCTGGTGGCGCACCATAGCGGCGTGCTGCACCAGATCTACCCGGAAGCCACGATCGATCCCGGCGCCTGCAGCCGCTTCGCCGACCGCCTGCGGGCGTACCTGGCCACGGACCTGACCCACGAAATCCTGGGCAATTTTCTGCGGGCCAGCCGCGACCTCCAGAAATGCTTCCAGCTGCGCTGGCCGCTGCACGGCGTCGACCACTACGTCCCGGTGGAACGCCTGTTCGCCTACGAACACGGCAGCCCTTACCGGGTAACCGACAATACGCGCGAGAAACTCCTGGACGACGTGGACATGGAGGAATTCGTACGCGCCCGCATGCCGAGCCGGATCGTGCTGAACGACCTGGAGGCGTTTGTGCGGGACAACGCCATTGACATCCGCCGGCCCGCCGACCGGGAACGCCTCAAGCAACGGTTCTCGTCCGATTGTCTCAATGCCGATATCGCGATCGAGTGCCTGTTCCGGTTCTGCCTCACGGAACCGCGCCTGCCGGACCTCAATGCCAAGCGCTACCTCTCCGGCGGCGACCCGCTCGATCTTCACGCGGACATGTCCCGCGAAGCGCTGATCGAGCGGTTGGATAAGGTCCGCGCAACCAACCGCATGGCCGAGTTGGCGTTTTACGCCTACCGCGATCTCACCCGCACCGAACCCGAACCGTTCCTGGCCGCCGCCATGCAGCGCAACCCCGTGTGCGTCGAGGGCGCCGAAGCGGTGGACACGGACGTCCTGCCGGATCGTGTGAGAGCCTTCACCGAGGCCTCGATCTACGACGGACCCGGGCGCCTGGCGCAACCCGACGAAGTCTGGAATTACGGCCGCGGCGACGGCCTCGAAAAGGCCGTTCTCCTGGCCGCGCTGCTGCGGGCCCGCCGGCCCGGCGCGGACCTGCGCATCGACATCGAGGGCGACACCTGCGTGCTCCGGGCCGACGGCGCGGCCCATGCCTTCCCTACCGCCAAGCAGCTTCCCGGCCAGTCCTGGCCGATGCCCGCCGGGCCGGACTCACCGCCGGCCGGCTGATCCGTCCCCGGCCCCCTCCAGGTACGCGTCCAGGCGGCCGGCGACCGACGGGCAGCGCGACGGATCAATGGCCGCGCGCATCCGCTCCAGCGCGGCCCGGACCTTGGGCTGCAGGTCGTCCGCGAGCCGGTCCACGAGACGGAAACACGCGATCAGGCGCAGCACCGTGTACGGATTGACCTGTGCCAGGCGGATGGCCGTGTCGGCCACCCATGCGATGCCCCGGTCGGTCCACAGCATCTTGTTGTTGGCGGCCACGGGCAGATACAGCGCACGGACGTGGCCGGGATGATCGAGCCGGAAGGACGGACGCCGCTCCTCCCGCGCGATGGCGTCGAACACGTCTTCGTGCGTGCCCGACGCGACAATCGACAGATACGTCGTGTAGCCGTTCAGGTGCCCGTGCCAGGCCCCGTACGCCTCATGCAGCAGCGCGCTCCGGTTCGGATGACCGCTGACGTTGATGCACTGCAAGGCCGCGGCCCGGTCCGAGAAATTCCACGCCGCGCGGTAATGGGTTTCCGCCACCCTGTACACTTCCGGCGTCGCCGCCTCGACCAGGACGCGCAGGAGCACCGCCTTCAGCCGGCGTTCCTCGATGCCGTCCTTCGGCGAGCGGCCGCGGCGATACGTGTCCACCGCCTCGAAGGCCTCCGTCAATTCCGGGGTAAAACGCGCCGCCGCGGCCCGGAGCAGGCGAATGCGGGCCGCGTACCGCTCCCGGTAGCGCGGCAGCGTCGCGCGGTCGAGCGACTGTTCGTCGATCCGCAATAAATGCGCCTTCAGGGCCGGCCGCGCCGGCGGTTCGCGGAGCGCCCCGCCCCAGGTCTTCAGCCAGGCCTCCGAAACCGGCGCCGCCGGATCGTCGAGCAGCTTCAGCCGTTCCACGTCGGTCAGCCTGCGCATGGCCTCCACGCGGTTGAACCCGTCCGGGTCCCGGACCGCCTGCAGGCGCAGGGTCTCCGGGTTTGCGGAGCGGTCGGTGAACGTGCCGTAAAAAGACTGACCGCGGTTCAGCGACAGGAAGGCCGGCCGCGCCGGCACGGGCAGCGTCCAGTCCGCCTCCGGGCCGTCCAGCACGAGCGTGCGGCGTGTGCCGGGCATGTCCCGTCCCGCACCGTCCGCCGCGGCGACCTCCAGCGGCACGACAAACGGCCCGCCGCGGCCGGTGCGGGACTGCGTCGCGCGCAGACGGACGGCGCCGGCCCCGGCATCGTAGTGCCACTCCGCCGCGACACGCGGGTAGCCGATCGTATACAGCCACTCGCGCTTGAACTGCCCGAGATCGCGGCCGGACACCTCCTCGAAACAGGCGAAGAATCCGTCCGTATCGGCGTTGCCGCCCCGGTAGCGCTCGAAATAGAGGTTCTTGCCGCGCCGGAAGGTTTCGGCGCCGAGAACGAGCCGCAGCATCCGGATCACTTCCGCGGACTTGACGTAGGTCACGCCGTCCACCAGCTCGTCCGGGTGATTGAACCCCTCCCGCACGATGCGCCCCAGGTGCCCGCCGTCCTCCACGGCAAGCGGACCCAGCAGCGGCGAACGCATGGCGTCCACGTCGTCCAGCCGTACCACGTCGGGATCGAATACCGTGGCGGTGAATTGCCGTTCGACGTCCACCGTAAACCCCTCGTTGAGCCACATATCGAACGGCGTTTCCATCGTCACCTCGCTGCCGCACTGGTTGTGCTCAAACTCATGGACCGTGACCCCGTAGGCATATTCGAGCCGCGCGTCGCTCGTGTACGCGTCGATCAGCGCCGCCGACGTGACGATCGTCGTATTGCCCACGTTCTCCATGCCGCCGAAATTCGACTTCTCCATGCAGATCGTACGGTACACGTCGAAGGGATACTCGTACTCCTGCGTGCGGCCCTGCCACAGGATCGCCTCCTTGAGGATCTGCATGGGGACCTCCGCGCCCGCCCGCCGGCCCGGCGGCGTCAGGTACTCCAGGCGGACCCGCTTGCCCGACGGATACACGACGCTGTCTTCCAGCACCTCCCAGGTGCCGCAGGCGACGAGGAACAGGTAGGGCGCCATGGGCACCGGGTTGCGGTACGTCATGACCTGCCGCGTCGGGTCGCCCGGCTTGCGGACCGGACGCCCCTCGGGGTTGCGCGCGCGGTCCGCGTTGCCGTTCGAGATCAGGTGCGTATAACGCGCATCCGCTTCGATCGTCGTGGTCATCGTGCACTTGGCCGTGCACTCGTCGAAAACCGGCGCAATGCGCTGGAAACCCCACTGCTGGCACTGCGACATGTACTGCTGGGGGCAGCCCGGGGGGGTCGTATCCTTGTAAATGCCTTCGAGCAATGTATCGGACGGCAGGCAGGCGCTCTGTGTGCGGATCGAGAAAGACGCGCCGGCGGCGGCCCGCTCCGGCAGGCGCACGGCCAGCTTCGCGTCGTCACGCCGGTACTCGGCCTCGGCGGTCCGCCAGGCCCCGTTTTCCAGAAGCGCGACGCCCCGCAGGTTCAGGTCCCGCGCATCGAGGGTCACCGTCTCCAGCGGCTCGCGCGCGGTCACGCGCAACACGTTCGTCACGTCCACGGTCCCGCCGGACCGGAAATCCAGCGCCAGGTCCATGTGCTCCAGCCGCACCGGGAGCGGCGGGAAGTCCGAGCGGTTATAACGGTATGCCGGTTTCATGCCCCCCACGTTAGCCGACCGCACGCGCC
>JAFGJQ010000298.1 GCA_016929015.1 Phycisphaerae bacterium
CGCCCATGGGGCCGCGGGGGATGATGCTGACTTTGTGGACGGGGTCGGCATCTTTCTCGAGGGCCTGGATGAGTGCGTGACCGGCCTCGTGATAGGCGGTGACTTCGCGGTCTTTCTGGTCCACCTGGTGGCTGCGCCGGGCCCGACCCCAGCGGACCTTGTCCCGCGCCTCCTCCAGATCTTCCTGCTCCACGTAGTCCTTGCTGGTCATGGTGGCCCGCAGGGCCGCCTCGTTGATGATGGCGGACAGATCGGCCCCGCTGAACATGGGGGTCCCCCGGGCCAGCCGGCGCAGATCGACGTTGGATCCCAACTTGATGCGCCGGGCGTGTACCTTGAGGATTTCGTAGCGGCCCTGCAGGTCCGGCAGCGTGACCGTGACCTGCCGGTCAAACCGGCCGGGTCGGATGAGCGCGGGGTCCAGCACGTCCACCCGGTTCGTGGCGGCAATCACGATGACCTGGTCGTTCGTTTCAAACCCGTCCATCTCCACGAGAATGGCATTGAGCGTCTGTTCCCGCTCGTCGTGCCCGCCACCGGTGAAGCTGGCCCCGCGACGACGACCGACCGCGTCGATTTCGTCCAGGAAGATGATACAGGGCGAGTTGTCCTTGGCCTGCTTGAACAGGTCACGCACCCGGGACGCCCCCACGCCCACGAACATCTCCACAAAATCCGAGCCGCTGATGGAGAAGAACGGAACGTCTGCCTCGCCGGCAATCGCCTTGGCCAACAGGGTCTTGCCACAGCCGGGCGGGCCGACCAGCAGCACGCCTCGCGGTATGCGACCACCCAGCCGCTGGAATTTCTTGGGGTTCTTCAGAAACTCGATGATCTCCGCGACCTCTTCCTTCGCTTCGGCGATGCCCGCGACGTCGGCGAAAGTGACGTTCGTGTGTTCCTTGCTGGTCACCCGGTGTCGGGAGCGGCCGAAGTTGCCCAACATCCCGGCCCCGCCGCCCGCGCTGCGGATCTGACGGTACACGATGAAATACAAAACCAGGACGATCAGAAGCCAGGGCAGCAGCATCACCACGACGTTCAGAAGCGGGCTGGGCCGCTCCATTTTGAGGCGGGCGTCCGGGTTCTTGGCCAGCTTTGTCTCGATCATCGCGCGGAGTTCGTTGTCGATGACCTGGGGCAGAAGGGCAACCTCAAACTCCAACGGGGCGTCCGGCCCCAGCGCGTCCGTCTTCTTGATTCTGCCGCTGATGCGGTCTTCGTGAATGACGACCAGATCCACCTCGCCCGCGTCCAGCAGTCGGGTGAACTCCATGTAGTCGATTTCCCGGGCGCTGTTCATGCCCTGCCTCATCAGGATGACGAGCATGAGGGCCATGCCCAGGAAGAGCATCCAACTCATCAGCCCGCGCGGGGGCATCCTGAGGTTGGGCGGCGTGGGTTTTTTGTCGGGCTTGGGCCCGTCCCCGTTCGGCATTACCGGTGGCTCCTTCTATCCGTATCCCATCGGCAGAACGTGTTGCGTTTCCGCAACGGGGCATCGCGGGAACTTGAAATTCACCTGCCGAAGGCTGGGAGACCGCAACGGATGCACATGCGACCGTCCGGTAGCGGCGTCGCTGGATGATAGGGTCTTTACCACCCCGTTTCCATGGTCTCGACGATTCGTTCGGCCGCCTGGTCCAGACCCCGGATCATTCCCTTCTTGAACGTTTCATCCACGTCCGGGATGTAGTTGGCCGTGAATGCGAAACGAGGCCGATCGACGAGGATTTCGCCCGTTCGCTGGTCTTTCCACGAGTATCGCATGAGGATGGTGGCCGCGATCTCGCGCGGACGGTCCGTCCGGAAGCTGTTTCCCAGGCCCCGTTGCTGCACCTCGAGGATTTCCCCGGCGAAGACCGTGTCGGCCACATGGCGGTCGGCGATGCGGTACGGGGTATCCATCTCAATCCGCTTGACCAGGGCCTCGGTCAACTGGAATTCAAGGTCTCGGCGGAACTCCTTGGACTCGAACATCTCGACGTACACCGTCTGGATTCCTTCGGGGAAGGGGCGTCGGGCGGAGTACCCGCAGCCGCCGGCGAGCGCGAGTGCGGCGACCAGCAGGAGGGCTTGCAGTCGGCGGACGAGAGCACGTTGTGTCATGGGTTTTGCTCCTCGCGCAGCATTTCTTCCCGCATCGTGGGTGGAGGCGGCTCTTCGACGGGCGGGACCCGGCCGGGGCGGGCCGAATCCTCCGGAGCCAGCCGGTCCAGGCGTTCCTGGGCCCGTGACGCGGCGATGGTGTTCGCCCAGTTGTCCATGGTTGAGCGGTAGTAGAATGCGGCCGCCCGGTTGTGGCCCGTGCGTTCGTAGTATCGACCGATCTCAAACTCCTTGGCCGCCCGTTGCGAGCGAATGTCCTGCAGGATGAGGCCGATGCCCTCCTGCTCGCCCGAGCCGGGATAGCCGACCAGGTAGTCCCGGTATCGTTCTTCCGCCTCGATCAGCGGTGCGTCGTCGAATCGGATGCCGTTGAAGCTCGCGAGGGCGGCATCGGCGCTGCGCCGCATGGCGTAGCGGACGTACCGGCTGCGGGGGAAGTCTTTGACGATCTGGGCGTATTCCATTTCCGCCAGACTGAACTCTCCCTGGCGGAAGTAGTAGTCGGCCTTGGTTTTGACGGCGCGCTCGCCCAGGTTGGCTTCCGGGTAATTGGTCGTCAGGTCATCCAGGATGCTGATGGCAATGTCGTCGGCCTTGAGAATCCGCAGCCCCAGGAACTTGCGCCGCGTGCCGCTCAGGAAGACTTCCGCGATGACGAACTCCAGCTCCGCGGCGCGAACGGCCGGTTCCGTGCCGGCATATCCATTTAGAAACTGCTGAAGGTGCTTGTGGGCCCTGTAGTAGTCGCGCCGGGAGATCTCCACCTCGGCCCGGAGAATCGCGACGTGGGGGTACAGCTCGTGCCCGTCGCCGTACGTCCGGATCCATTCGTTGACCTGGCGGCGGGCCGCGCGCAGATCGCCGTCGGCAAAGGCCCCCCGGGCCAGCCGCAGGTCGCCCTCCGGCGTCCCGGGCACGGGCGGGGGTTCCTGTACCCATGCGGCCGAGGCGGGGTCGTATTCAAGCTTCTCCCGACGGATCGGCCGCTCCTCGGCGGCGATGGCGGTGGCCAGGGCCAGGCCAGCAAGAAACGGGCCAAGAGTGCGTATCGAGCGTCCAGCTCTCACGGGTGTTACATCCCTGCAGGAAACCGAAGGTTCGCGACACGTGACTCACGCCAATGCGGGCATTGTACGCGCCGCCCCCGGTCCTTCGCAAGCTTGACATGTCGCGTCTGCGCGTCGTAGGCTCCCCGCGCAGTCCGGCCGGGGCGGTCCGGCCGGCGCTGCACGCCCGATCCGTCCACGAAGAGGCCGGGCCCACGCCCGGTTTTGCCGAGGAGTCTTGCCATGTTGCGACTCGCATCCGCTTTCGCTGCCGTTCTGGTGCTCGAATGCGCCGCGCCGGCGCCCGGCGCAGCGCCGCTGAATGCGTCTGACGAACTGGCCGCTCCGTTCTCGTATTTTGCTGAATCCAGTGACGTCGTCGGGTTCAAGGATGCGCCGGAAGGGTTCCAGCTCATCAATGACGGCTCACTCCTCTCCGGCTTCGGACAGTTCTCCCTCGCGGTCGGCGACCCCCCGCGGGCGATGGATGTCCGCGTCAGGACGTTGCACAAGGATCGTCTGCCGGTTTTCGAGTACGGATTCCGGCGTGATGGCGTGGATTATGCCTTCCGCACCTGGGGCCTGACGCCGGGCCTCGATCCGCAGGAGCCGCTTGTTGCGTATGTGGAGGTCACGGTGCGAAACCCGGGGCCCGGCCCGGCGGTGGCCGGTCTGCGGGCCGATTTCGGGCCGATCCGCGACGCTCACCGAAAGCCCTGGCCGTGCGCGGAGTGGTATCGCGACCGGTTCCTGGACGCCCAGGCGTATGCCGCGGACGGCCCGGTGCGGGTTGCGGACGGGCAGGTGTGGCGTGCCGGGCACCTGGTTTTCGCGTATTCCGGCACGCCGAAAGCCGAATCCGACGGTGCTGCCGTGACGTACCGGTTCGAGTTGAAGCCCGGGGCTGCCGAGACCGTCGAGTTTCGCATCCCGTACGTTCCGATCACCGAGGCCCACAAGCCGCACGTCGAGCAGGTGGGCAAACTCACGTTCGCGGAGGCCTTCGCGCAGGCGGAGGGTTTCTGGCAAAGCCTGTTGGCGGGCGCCATGCAGATTGACCTGCCCGAGCCGAAGGTCGTGGAGACCCAGCAGGCCGGCCTGTGCTACCTGCTCTGCGCCCGCGACGTCGACGCCACCGGCCGGCAGTTCATACAGAGAGTCAACGAGTTTCAGTACGACCATTTCTACCCGCGGGATTCGGCGTACATCGTCCGCGTGTACGACATGTACGGCCTGCACGACATTGCCGGGCAGACGCTGCAATCGTACCTCGTGCGCGGCGAGGACGGGGCGGTGCAGAAGCTCCTCCGCATGAAGCAGCACCCGGACGACTGGGGCCAGTCGCTCTGGGCGCTGGGTGCGCACTTCCGTACCACGGGCGACCTGGCGTTTGCCCGGGAGGTGTTGCCGGGCATCGCCCCGCACCTGGACGATTTTGAGAGCAGCATCGGGGGCGACCCGCTGGGGCTCTGGCCGGTGGCGGGTCCATATGACAACGAGCTGATCGACGGGCATTACACGGGGCACAATTTCTGGGCCATCCTCGGGCTGGGTGAGGTGGCGAACCTGGCCCGGGCCGCGGGCGAAACGGCCCTGGCCGACCGCGCGGAGAAGCTGCTCGCGGCGTTCCGGCCCGTGCTGCTCAAGCGGCTGGAGATGCTGACGGCCCAGACGGACGGATACATTCCTCCGGGCCTGGACGATCCGGCCGCCGGCTACGACTGGGAGAACGCAACGGGCGGTGTCTACCCGTTCGGAGTGCTGCCGCCGGATCACCCCTGGGCGCAATCCACCGTGCGAACGGTGCGGGAGTACAAGTGGCGGGAGGGCATCTCCACCTGGGGGCCCAACGGCTGGCTGCTCAAGCAGAAGTCGCAGCAGGGCGGCGAGGTGATCCCCGGCTCTTTGCACCACTACCAGACGTTCAACACCACGCAGGCCATGCTGGCGATGGGCATGCAGCGGGAGGTGCTGGAAGACCTCTACTGCGTGCTGGCGCACACGTCGTCCACACACGCCGGGTTTGAGATGAGCATGAATCCCTGGGGCACGCGCGATCCGGGCGGCAACTTCCCGCCGCACGGCTGGTTCGCCGCCCGCTACTGCGAGTTGCTCCGGAACATGCTGGTGCGCGAGGAGGGAAGCGTGCTGCACCTGGCGTCGGCGCTCTCACCGCGGTGGGTCCGGCCGGGTGACGTGATCCACGTGACCGGCGCGCCCACGAACTTCGGTCCGCTCTCCATGGCCCTGCATTCGCTGGACGACGGCGCGGAACTGACGCTGGAGTCGAAGTGGCGCACCGCGCCGGAGAAGCTCGTCTTCCACGTGCCGTGGTTCCTCGCTCTGGAGTCGGCGGAGGCGACGGGCGTGTCGGTCGACAAGGAAAGCGGGCTTGTTGTGCTGCCGCCGGATGCGGGCACATGCCGTCTGCGCTGGACGTGGAAAGAGACGCCCGACCTCAGCTACCAGCGAGCCGTACATCTATGGCTGAGCAAGCAGTATGACGCCCGGCCGGAGACGGACCGCGGCTTTCTCTTCCCGCGGCCGGTGCGGCCAGTGCTGATGAATACGCATCGCATTTTCACGGATGCGTATGAACTGCGACTGGCGTCCGGCTCCGGCGTTGGCGTGGTTTTCTTCACGCTGGACGGCAGCGATCCCACGCTGGAATCCCCGCGTTACGAGCGTCCGGTGCCCATTACGGACACCACGACCGTGCGGGCCGTCGAAGTCTGGCCGGACGGGCGGACCAGCGAGCCGACCATTGTCATGCTGACCAAGGTGGCGTGCCGGGAGCCGGACGCGCCGCTGACGGCGGCGGACCGGTTTGTTTCCGGGGTGACCCTCGAAGTCTGGGACGGCGCGTTCAGGAAGCTGGCGGATTTCCTGGAGACGCCGCCGGCCGAAACGCGACCGGTCGCCCACGTGGACCTGCGGGAGGCGGGCCGGGATGAGCCGTTCGGCGCCCGGTTCACCGGGTACCTGCACATCCCGGCCGACGGCGTGTATGCCGTTACGGTCGGCTCGGACGACGGCAGTGCCCTTTGGCTCGGTGACGACAAGGTCGTCGACAACGACGGCCACCACGTCTACACCGAAGTCACGGGAGAACGGGCCCTGCGGGCGGGTTACCACCGTTTCACGCTGGGTTATTTCGAGGGCGGCGGCGCGCATTACTTGCGCCTTTTCTGGATCGGCCCCGACGGCCGGCGGCAGCCGATGCCCGCGGAGGCGTTTGTGCGCGAGAAGTAAGTGCCGGTACTCCGTTTGCCCGGCCCGTGGAGGTCGGCTGTCCAGGGAGCAGGGTCCGCCATCTTTCTGTGGGACCGGCTTCTTCCTGTGGGACCGGCTTTCCAGCCGGTCCGGGTCTGTGAGTGAAGCTCCGATTGCCATCGGGACCGAACGGGTGGCGCGGGACACGCCTTGTTCTTCTTTGCGTTCCGGAACGGAGGGCGACGGACCGTAGTCCGCCTGCGTGGAACCTACGCACCGCGCCAGGCTCGCTTGCGGTCCACGTCCTTCAGATAACGTTTCCGCAGGCGGAAGGCGTCCGGGGTCACTTCCAGCAGCTCGTCGTCGCCGATGAACTCCAGGGCCATTTCCATCGTCATCTGCCGCGGCGGTCGGAGCACAACCGTTTTGTCCGCGGAGGCCGCCCGGATGTTCGTCATCTTCTTCGCCCGCGATACGTTCACCGGCAGGTCGTTGTCGCGGCAGTGTTCCCCCACGATCTGGCCTTCGTACACCTGCTCGCCCGGTGCCACGAAAAAGTCGCCCCGGTCCGTCAGACCGTTCAGGGCGTAGGCCGTCACCTGCCCGGCCTCGCTAGCCACCATCACCCCGTTGAGCCGGCCGGGAATGGGACCGCGCAAAAACTCATACTCGTAGAAGTTGTGGTGCATGATGGCCGTGCCGTTCGTGGCGGTGAGCATCCGGTTGCGCATGCCGATCATCCCGCGGGCGGGGATCGTGAACTCCAGGTGCGCGCCTTCGCCGCGGGTCTGCATGGTCCTGAGAATACCGCGGCGCCCGCCCATGAGTTCTATCACCGTGCCCACGTGCTGCGACGGCACGTCCACCACGCAGAGTTCGATGGGCTCGGTCTTGTGTCCCTCCAGTTCCCGATAGATCACCTTCGGCTTGCCCACTGAAAGCTCGTAGCCCTCGCGGCGCATGTTCTCGATGAGGATGGACAGGTGCAGCAGGCCCCGGCCGGAGACGTGGAATTCGTCCTGCGTGTGGCCCGGCTCCACGCGCAGGGCGACGTTGCTCTGGGCCTCTCGCTCCAGCCGGTCGCGCAGGTGCCGGCTGGTCAGGTACTTGCCCGACCGGCCGGCAAACGGTGAGTCGTTGATGCGGAACGTCATGTGGAGGGTCGGCTCGTCGATGGCGATCAGCGGCAGCGGCTGCGGATCGTCCAGCCCGGCGATGGTGTTGCCGATGTCGATGGACTTGATGCCCACCACGGCGCAAATGTCGCCGGCCGAAACCTCCTGGACCTTCCGGCGGCTGAGGCCGTCAAAGGCGAGCAATTCGCCGATCCGCTCTTTTGCCTGCGCGCCGTTGCGGTGCAGCACGGTCACTTCCTCGCCGGCGTGAATGACGCCGCCGAAAACCCGACCGATGCCGATCCGGCCGACGTAGTCGCTGTAGTCCAGGGCGGTGATCAGCATCTGAAGCGGGGCGTCGACCCGGTCGGCCGGCGGGGGCACGTGCCGCAGAATGGCGTCAAACAACGCGTATACGTCGTCCGGCCGCTCGCCCGGGGTGGTGGAGGCATACCCCTGCGTGGCGGAGGCGTAGATGGTCGGGAACTCCAGGGCTTCGTCGGGAGCGCCCAGCTCGATGAACAGATCCAACACCTCGTCATGCACGTCGCGGGGTCGAGCGTCGGGCCGGTCGATCTTGTTGATAACGACCACGGGGCGAAGGTGGCACTCGAATGCCTTCTTGAGCACGAATCGGGTCTGGGGCATGGGGCCCTCGAAGGCGTCCACCAGCAGCAGGCAGCCGTCGGCCATCTTGAGCACCCGCTCCACCTCGCCGCCGAAATCCGCGTGGCCGGGGGTGTCGATCAGGTTGATTCTTGTGTCGCCGTAGCGAATGGCGATGTTCTTGGCCAGGATGGTGATGCCCCGCTCGCGTTCCAGATCGTTGGAATCGAGGATGCGTTCCCCCTTGAGCTGCGCGTCGCGGAACTGACCGCACTGACGCAGCATCTGGTCCACCAGGGTTGTCTTGCCGTGATCCACATGCGCGATAATGGCGACGTTACGAAGATCGGTCCGAGTCACAGTGCAATGTCCTTCAGTCCGGCCCGAATGCCCATCGGATTCCACCCCGTGTCGGCTGGCCGGGAGGGCATCATAACGCCACGGAACCGAAAATGGAAAACGGGGAACGAAGAATGGGAAAAGCCGTCTCAGGCAGACGAGCGTCGGGCTTCCTGCTGTTCGGTGGTCGGCTTTCTCCGCAGGGCCATACAGCCGACCGCGCTGTAGATCAACAGGATCGGGTCCACTCCCCAGCGAATGCGAACGAGGGGGATGAACAGCACCCCCGCAACCACCTGCGCGGCGTAGACCGCGATCAGCAGCCGGTGTTCGCGCAGGTGACGGGCGGAAACGATCAGCCCCGCGGCAGCCCCCAGCCCGGCCAGGCCGAAACTGAATCCCAGGCCCGTCAGGCCGAGTCCCGCGCGGTAGCAGGAGGCAATCTGCCACAGCCAGACCGCCACGCCCGCGGTGATGCATACCGCGGCGGCGGACCGACGGCGCTGCCATACGCCCAGGGCGATCAGCGCGATGCCGGCGAACGTCCACGTCGGACGCGTGTGCGCGGCGAACAGCACTCGGGCCTTGCGGGCGGTGTTGGCCGCGACCTCGCCCGGATGCTCGCGGCAGAACGCCCACCCGCGGCGAAACAACTCACGGTCTGCTCGGGGCTCCGTCAGACCATCCGTTCGCAACCGGTCAAAGATCGCGTAGTCCGTGCCCGGCCCCAGGCCGGGGTTGGTGGCGTAGCCGGGGTTGTGGCCCAGATAGAAGTTCCATCCGCCATTGGTGGACAGCGACACGGGCCGGTCGAACGCGGACGCGTTGCGTGTCCACCAGGGGACAAGGGGCAGGATCAGGCAGCCGGCCAGCAGGGGGCCGCGCCACCATCGCCTTTGAGCTTTTTGCCGCCAGACGCAGACGGCGACAACGGGCACAAGCAAAACTGCGTTAGCCCGCGTCAAGACGAGCATTCCCAGAAGCCCGAACGCGATGGCCTGCTGTACGATGGGTCGGCTGGTCTCACGCGTCAGGAAGTACAGCGTGCCCAGCAACAGCGGCAGGTACAGGTTCTCCGAGAGCAGCTCGGTCGGCAGCAACAGGCAGGGGTGGTAGAAGCACGTCAGCACGCCGGCCAGCAGGGCCGTGCCATCGCCGAAAAAACGTCGAGCCAGGGCGATGACCAGGCCCACGTTGAGGACCATCAGGCCGGCCTGGAGCACGGGGGCCAGAGACAGCCCCTCATCCACGCCGATCGCGGCGTACGAACCGGCCCACATCAGGGGATAGAGCGGCATCCGCCGCGCCGTCGGTTCCGGCGGGCCGCCTGCGGAAGGGGCTAGGCCGAACGTGCCATGAGTGGCGAGGTTGACGGCAAGGGCGTGGTACTCCGCGGCATCCCCCGTGGGCCCCACGTGATGCAGGAAGCAAAACGCCAGATGAACAACGGCAGCCAGACCGATCACGACCATCCGGTGCCGGGCGAATCGTGACGGAGCAGATTCGGCTGATTGCACGTGACCCACGGGCGATACCATCCGTCTGAATGCCGAATGCCGAATGCCGAACAGCGGATAACGAGTGCTGTTCGGTGTGCCATCATACGCGGGTACGGCCCCGGCGTCAGCGTTGCGGCGTGCCGGTGCGGACCTCGGTCGGCGTTTCGGCTATACGAGGGCGGCGAGAAGGGCGGCGTGGCCGGTGGCGGCCCCGTCGCGGCGGAAGGAGTTGAATCGCTCGTCGCGGATGGTGCACATCTCGGCCACGTCGATGTGCTCCGGACGGACGCCGGCGGCGGTGAGCTGCCCCACGTTCGTGCTTCGCAGATCAAAGAACGTTCGTCCGTCTCGTTGCGGGAAGAACATCTGGTACCCGTCCCAGCGGGCGGCGGCCAGGCGGACCACGTCTTCCTTCACCTCAAACTCTTCCCGGCCCGCGCACGGCGCGATGGCCACGCGCAAATCCGCGGCCTTGGAGCCGAAGCATCGCTCCATGACCCCCACCAGCCGCAGGGCGATACAGGCGATGGTTCCTCGCCAACCCGCGTGTACAACGCCGATGGCCGGCCGCGCGGGATCGTACGCCAGGAGAATTGGGCAATCGGCGGACATGCCCATCAGGACGATGCCCCGGGTGTCGGTGACGAATCCGTCCACGTGCGGAATGGGGGGGACGGAGCCGTCTCGCCCGGCACCGGCCAGTGTTTCATCGACGGGGATGATCTCGGCCCCGTGTACCTGGACCGCCCCGGTGAGTTTGGCGAAGTCCAGGCCGAGGGCCTGGCAGAGTTGCTCACGCCGTTTGGGTGTGCCCGCCGGGTCCGGCCCGGTTTTCAGGGACATGTTGAAGCCGGCCAGTGTGAATCCGTGAACCAGCGCCGGCACCTGACCCAGCATTGCCGACCTTGCGAGCGGGACTCCCCCAACCTCTTCGATTCGCCACCCCCGTGTCTCATCCATGATTCGTGTGCGACTCCGTTCAGGTGCCCGAGCCTCCAGCCTACAGCTCGCCACAGCGAGTCGCCGGGGCGACCCACAGCCTCCAGCCTCTTCTCTTATCGCGGGTTGATGCGCA
Organism: Phycisphaerae bacterium; assembly: GCA_016929015.1. Classification (GTDB taxonomy): domain Bacteria; phylum Planctomycetota; class Phycisphaerae; order UBA1845; family UBA1845; genus JAFGJQ01. The sequence continues at coordinate 11,003 of JAFGJQ010000298.1, forward strand.
GCAACACCTTGATGTTCTTTGAATCGGCGGCGGCCTCCAGGGCCTCCAGTCCTTTTTCGATCTTGTACGACCGGGCGACCATCAGGCCGACCTCGATTTCCTTGCGGGCCAGGGCGTTGATCGCTTCCGGGAAGGGGCCGCAGCGGCTGCCCACGATACTGACCTCGTCGATCACCACCGGGGCCAGGTTCAACGAGCCGGTGTCCGCGTACGTGCTTTTGAGCACGATGGTGCCGCGCGGACGAACCAGGCCCAGCGCAATCTTCATGCCTTCCGGAACGCCGGTGCATTCGACCACCAGGTCGTGATCGTTTCGGGGGATCAGATCCTGCACCGACACCGACTGGATCTGCCGTTTTTCGCAGAACTCCAATGTGTGCGGGTTGCGGCCGACCACCTGTAGGCGGCAGCCGGTTCCCGCCAGCACCTGGGCCACCAGCAGCCCAAGCCGTCCGCTCCCGACGACCGCCACCGTCATCCGCGTATCCACCGGACACTGTTTGACCACCTGGTAGGCGGCGGCGAGGGGCTCCACGAAGACCGCTTCCTCATCCGAGACGGCGTCGGGCAGGACGTGCAGGTTCCGCTCGGGCACGGCGATGAGATCGGCAAAACAGCCGTCTCGCCCGGAAATGCCGATGGTCGTTCGCTTTCGGCAATGCGTGGGCAGCCCGGTTCGGCACATGTCGCAACGGCCGCACACGCAGTTGATCTCACAGGCCACTCGGGCGTTCTTCCATCGGGCCGGTCCTTCCACGACCGTGCCGACGAACTCATGCCCCATGACGCCCGTGAAACCCATGTAGCCGCGGAGAATCTCCAAGTCCGTCGAGCAAATGCCCGCGGTGTGGACTTTCACCAGGCACTCGCCGGGCGCGGGTCGGGGGTCCGGGTGGTCGCCGACGAAACGTGGCTTCGTGTCAAAGACGATGGCTTGCACAACGGGGCTCGATCAGTGTTCCTTGGGTCGATACGACGCGAGCGAACGGCGCGTGGAATCCCAGGTCCGCTCCAACCAGTTCGGCTCTTTCCGCTCGAGTTGCGCGTCCAGCCGACCGGCGTCGGCGAAGGGGTCGGACGCCTCGGCCAGCCAGGCTCGCCACGCGAGCGGATCGTGATTGTGCGTGTGGCCGGTCATTCGCATGAGCGACCGCTCGCATTCCAGCACCACGCCGAAGTCGCTTTGTTCCAGGCCCGACACCAGGGCGTCCAGCGTTTCCCGGTTCGGCAGGTGCCCCAGCAACTCCGCGGCCCGCATCCGCGTCTCACGCGACGGATCGGACGCCAGGGCCTGCATCGCCGCCGGGCGGATGGTGGTTGCGTGCCGGGAGACGCTCACGCCGTCGTGGATCAGGTACAACAGCGCGCCGGCGGCCTCGCTTCGCACCGTGCCGGTGGCCGGTCGTGCGAGCGGGTCGCGTCTCTCTTCCTGGGTCAGGATCGCCACGAGCGTGGGAAGCGCCTCAGCCCGGCCCGACTGGGCCAGCCCGCCGATGGCCGTTCGTCGAACGACGTTGCTGGTGTCCGTCTCGGCGACGACGCACAAGCCGCGGACGACCGTGTCCCGCGAGATGTGCTTCGTCCGGCGAAGCTGAACGATCGCTTCCCTCCGGTCGTCCGCGCTTGGCGCCTCCATCGCCTGCTGGAGCAAGGTGGCAGCGTCTGATTCGGACACGAGGCTGGGGTGCTTCTGGGGCGTTCGGTGCCCGCTGCAGCCGGAGGCAAGCACGAGCATCGCCAGGCATGGCACACAGAGCCACACGGTTGCACGCAGAGGAGTTGCTCGCATGGGCGAAGACTCTACCACGCGGCGACGTCTTTCTCAACGCCCTGGTTCGCGCATGGTCTGCGGCGCGCGGTGAAGCGTGCCCGCCGCGCGGACGCGGTCACGCCCTGCCAACAAGTCATCCGATGTGCCGGCCCAGCAGGCGAGCGGCCTCCACGACGTCCTTGTCGCCGCGCCCGGAGAGGTTGATCACGATGATCCGGTCCTTGGGCAGCGTCGGGGCCAGCTTCACCACGTGGGCGACGGCATGGGCCGGCTCCAGCGCGGGAATGATGCCTTCCGTTTCGCTGAGCAGGGTGAAGGCCCTCAGGGCCTCGCCGTCGTCGGCAGCATGGTATTCGGCCCGGCCGCTGTCCTTCCAGAACGCGTGCTCCGGCCCGACCCCGGGATAGTCCAGCCCCGCCGAGCACGAGTGCACGGGCAGGGTCTGCCCGTCCTCGTCCTGCAGCACGTACGTGAACATGCCGTGCAGCACGCCCGGGAGGCCGGCCGCCAGGGTGGCCGCGTGCAGCCCGGTGCCCACCCCTTCTCCGCCGGCCTCCACGCCGATCATCCGGACCGAATGATCATTCGCAAACGGGGCGAACATTCCGGCCGCGTTGCTGCCGCCGCCGACGCAGGCCACGAGGTAGTCCGGCAGTCGTCCTTCTGCGGCCAGCACCTGGACCCGCGTCTCCCGTCCGATGATGGACTGGAAATCCCGGACGATCATCGGGAACGGGTGCGGCCCCATCACGCTTCCGATGACGTAATGCGTGTTGTCGGAGGTGGCCATCCAGTCGCGCATGGCCTCATTGATGGCGTCCTTCAGCGTCTTCTGGCCGGTCTCCACGGGCACCACGTGCGTGCCCAGCAGCTCCATGCGGAAGACGTTGAGTTTCTGCCGTCGCACGTCTTCCGCGCCCATGTACACCACGCACTCCAGGCCGAAGCACGCGGCCGCGGTGGCGGTGGCCACACCGTGCTGGCCGGCGCCGGTCTCCGCGATGATTCGCTTTTTGCCCATGCGGCGGGTGAGCAGGGCCTGGCCCAGCGTGTTGTTGATCTTGTGGGCGCCGGTGTGGTTGAGGTCTTCGCGCTTCAGGTAGATCTTCGCGCCGCCGAGTCGCTCCGTAAGACGGGCGGCAAAGTACAGCGGGCTCGGGCGCCCGGCGTACGTTCGCAGATAGTGGTCCAGCTCACGCCAGAATGCGCGGTCCTGCCGGGCCGCTATGTACGCCTCGTCCAGCCGATGCACGGCCGCCATGAGCGTTTCCGGCACGTATTGCCCGCCGAACGCTCCGAACCGCCCCCGGGCGTCCGGCACACCCGCGTCCGCCGGTCCCGATTCCACCTCAAAGACGCTACTGCTTGATGCCACGTGCTGCTCCATTCTCAACCACGGTACCCGCCTCGGAAACGGCGGTATCCAACTGCCCGCGCACCCGTCGGGCGAACTGCATCACGACGTCGACGGCCGCCTCCGCCGTTTCGACGGACCCCGCCGTTGGTGAACACGCCGCGATGAGGTGTCCCTGCACAATCAGGCCGATCGCAGCCGGCTGGTTCCGCAGGACGGCGGAAGCGAGCTCGATCTGCGCGCCTTCCGACGGCCATGCCGCCTCAGTGGCGTCATCATCGCCATGCTTCCAAACCCGGATGGGCCCTTCCTCCGGCGACGCCATTGCGCCGTCCGGAATCACGTCCAACCAGGCGTCAGGCGCTCCTGCCCGGTCGTCCGCGGGCCTGAACACACGGAAGGGCAGGTCGTAATCCGTTTCCAGAACGGCCACCATCCATTGCCGCACGTCGCGGCACCCGCCAGATCCGATCTCGTACGCCAGGCGGAAGCACGTGATGCAGCCGCACGGCGTGGCTCCGGTCATCACGTGACCCGTTCGCCGGTTGTGCCCGCGACGCATCAGCCGCAGTTCGGCGAAGCGGGCCGGCAGGTCCAGGCGATCTTCCGGAGTGTAATGCAGCTTCAGACGCCGGGCCAGCCGGGCCATGGCCCGGCGGAACCGGCGTTGTCGACTCATGTTGACGACCGCGGCGATGCCGGCCAGTCCGGACGCGATCAGCAATGCCCACTGTATGATGCCCACGGGCGTCCGAGCCGTTCCTTACTGGGGGGCCGCGGGTGCGGGCGGCACGGGAGACACGTCAATCCCGTACTCGGGAGGAACCACGCTGAGCATTTCGATCCAGCGCAGAACACGCAGATACTTCGGGTCCCGGTCGTGGCGGTACGCCGGATCGACGGGTGCGGGATGCACTCCCGGCGTCAACTCATTCACGATTGGGTTGCTCAGACCGTAGAACAGAAGGAGCGAATTCGTCCGGTTGGCCCGGTTGATCAGTTTTTCCGGACCTTTCCGTCCGTCCTGCTTGTAATTGTGGAGAATTAGGTAGTTGGTGTACACCTGGTTCTTGGACAGCCGCCGGCCCGTGAACAATCGAAACCCCTTGGCGTTTTCTCCGCCGTGACACTGGGCGGAGGCGCAACCGTCGATGATGATGGGGAGCACACCCCGCTCAAACTCTTCGAAGACGGCCGGGTCGCTGTTGATCTGGATGAATGGTCCGTATCGCTGAGCGTAGTCGCCGGTTGGCAGCGACAGGATGAACCGCGCCCGTTCCGCGGGGGCCAGTTTCATGAATCGGGCCCGCGTCTGCCGATCCGCCGCATAAAACTCGTCGGCAAAGGCGATGTCGGCGGCCTTTGCGGCGTCCGGGACCGTGAGGAACCGGACCTGCACCCGGTCCGGCCGGCCCAGACCCAGTTCGATCCGGCGCATCGTCTGGATCTCCTCGTCGGTGACGACACGCGCAAAATCCGTGGATTCGCCGGCGGCTTCGTCGGGCGCGGACGGACCACCCGGCGGCGTCTCTTCGCTTTTCTGGCCCAGCCTGGCCCTGGCCAGTTGCAGCAGCAGTTTGGCCTGCTGGTGTTCGGGAACCAGCCGCAGAATGTGCGTACACTCGTTGCGCAGCAGCGTCCACGCCTCCTGGTCCCGGCACCACAGGGCCAGTTGCAGGTGCCCGTCCACGTCGTCCGTGGCCAGGGCCTGCACTCGCTGCTGATACTCCGCCTCCACGTCCGCGGCCGCTACAAAGGCCGCGGCTGCGCCCAGGCCGAGCAGCATCGTGACGACCGGAATTCGCCAGGTGTTCGATAAGGCCTTCCATGCCATGGCTTGTCCTCCAGGGTTGCAGAACACGGCAGCGCCGTTGACGCTCCGAAGGCAGTGCCCATACTATAGCTACGCCCTGCGTGGCGTTCAAGGAAGGTGGAAGAACTCCGTGAGTTCCGTTCTGCAGGATCTCCAGCCGCTCATCAACCAGCGTGTCGTGCTTGATACGTTCGGTCCCATCGTGTATCTGGGTACTCTGGTGGAGGTGACCGAATCCGGCGCGTGGCTGTCCGGCGCCGACATCCATGACTGTCGCGACGGGCACGCCACCAAGGAGTTGTACGTGCTGGACGCCAGCCGCGACGGCATCAACCCCAATCGGCAGCGCATCTACGTGCTCTGGGCGGGCATCGCGAGCATCTCCCGCCTGGAGGACGCGGTCGGCGACTGACCGATACCTCATGCGGAAAGGCAAGCATCCATGAAGTTGTTGGTAACCGGCGGGGCAGGCTACGTGGGCAGCTTTTGCGTCCGGGGCCTGTGCGATCGCGGCCACGAAGTTGTCGTGCTGGACAATCTCAGCGCCGGCCACAAGGAAGCGGTTGACCCGCGGGCCGCGTTCGTAATGGCGGACCTCGCCGACGCCCGGGCGCTCGAAACCCTCATCCGCGACGCCGGCTTCGACGGTGCCCTCCATTTTGCCGCATACCTGAACGTCGGCGAATCCGTTGCCGAACCCCTGAAGTACTACCGCAACAACGTGGCTCACACCGTTACGCTGCTGGAACTCATGCAGAAGTACCAGATTCTGCGCCTGGTGTTCAGCTCCACTTGCGCGTGCTACGGCATACCGGCGGCCGTGCCCATCACGGAGTCCATGCCCCAGGCCCCCATCAACCCCTACGGAAACACCAAGCTGGCGATGGAGTGGGCCATGCGCGATTCCGCCAGGGCCTGGAAGCTCGGCGTCACGTGCCTGCGCTATTTCAATGCGTGCGGCGCGGCCGCCGACGGCAGCCATGGGGAGGACCACGATCCGGAGATCCACCTGATTCCCGTGGTGCTCCAGGTCGCCCTCGAACAGCGTGAAAACGTCCAGATTTTCGGCGTGGACTACCCTACCCGCGACGGTTCCTGCATCCGCGACTACATCCACGTCGACGATTTGGTGGACGCGCACGTCCGAGCCATCGAAACGCAGGAGCCCGGAGAGTTCCGCGCCTACAACGTGGGGACCGGCGTGGGGACCTCCGTCAAGCAAGTCGTGGAGGCGGCGCGAGAGGTTACCGGGCACCCGATTCCCGCCAAGCCGACGGCCCGTCGGCCGGGCGATCCCCCGGAGCTCTACGCGGACCCCGGCAAGCTGATGGCGGAACTGGAATGGCAGCCCCGGCACACGGACATTCGCGAGATAATCGAGACCGCCTGGGCCTGGCACCGATCGCACCCGCATGGGTATCGGCACGCATGATCGTCTTTGAGGCTTTGCGTCCCTTAACCTATTCTGGGGCCGATACTTAGGCCGAATTCCCCTCCGCGGCCAGCAAGTGGCTGCAACCTTCGGCGCGGTCGTCAGTTACAAGTGAGGAGTCTTCCGTATAATGGGCCATGAGACAAGAACTTATGGCGGTCATTCCCGGATGTTCCTTTATTTCTGTGGCGCCGGCGGGTAGACTCTGGCACATGGCGCGGGGCAGGTACTTACGACGGCGGCCCGCAACGGGTCGGCCGGAACGGAGTTCTGAGAGCGACACATGAGTAATCAACCCAACGCAACAGCGACTGGCGCCGCCGGTCTGGGGGCGTCCAGCTATCTGGAGTTTGAGAAGCCGCTCTTACGCATTCAGTCCGAGATTGAGGAGCTTCGCCGCCGGGAGAAGGAATCCGACCGCGATGTCTCCAAGGACATCGAGGAGATGACGAACCGGCTGCGCTCCATGACCAAGCGGATGTACTCGCACTTGACACCGTGGGAAACGGTTCTGGTTGCCCGGCACCCGCAACGCCCGCTGTTGACCGATTACCTCCGCCTGATGGTCCGCGACTTCTGTGAACTGGCCGGGGACCGATGCTTCGGGGACGACCGGGCGATTATCACCGGGTTCGGGCGGATCGGCCCGCACAAGGTGATGCTTGTCGGCCACAACAAGGGCAAGGACACCAAGGAACGAATCGCGTGCAACTTCGGCTGCGCCCATCCGGAAGGGTATCGCAAGGCCTTGCTCAAGATGAGGTTGGCCGCCAAGTACGGGGTGCCGGTGGTTTGCCTGATTGACACGCCGGGTGCCTATCCGGGCGTGGGCTCGGAAGAACGCGGAATCTCGTATGCCATCGCCGTGAACCTGATGGAGTTGTCCCGGCTGCGCACGCCGATCGTCTGTGCGGTCATCGGGGAGGGAGGCAGCGGCGGCGCCCTGGGGATCGGCGTCGGTGACAACGTGGCCATGCTGGAACACTCGTTCTATTCCGTTATTTCGCCCGAGGGATGCGCGGCCATTCTCTGGCGCACAGGCGAGCAGCGTAAGAGAGCGGCCGAGTCGCTGAAGCTTACCGCCAACGAGCTCAAGCGGCTGGGTATTGTGGATCAGATCATTCCGGAGCCGTTCGGCGGGGCCCATCGGGACCCGGCCACGGCGGCAGCCAACCTGGAGTCGCACATCACGGACACGCTTCGCGAACTGAAGCGATACAAAATTGAAACCATACTGAAGAAGCGGTACGAGCGGATTCGCAGCCTCGGCAGCTTCTTCGAATCGGCGCAGAGCACTGCGCAGACCCGGGCCCGCAAGGCGACCGCCGCTGCATCGCGCACGCCGGCCCGAACGCGTCGAACGGCCTCGCGACCGGCGGATCCGGTCGACGCCCCCGGGTGACCGCCGCTTCCATCGCCAATCGCCGTAGCTACAAGTGGTTCGGATGCTTCCTGCCGACCGGTTTCGGATCGGCATGGTGCATCATGGTTTCTCTGGGAAGGGGTCCGGCGAACGACCGATAATGGGGGGAGGAAGCGAGAAGATGATCAGACGCATGGCCATGATCGTGAGCACGGCGGCCCTGATGGGCTGCATCGAGGGGCGGCCGGTCGCCTACACCGGGCAGACGACGCCCGTGCGGGCGGTGTGGGCGCTATTGGGGTATTCCGTCGAGGGACGCCCGATTGAATGCGTCACATTTGGACACGGCCCCGCGCCGGTGTTGGTTCTGGGCGGGTTCCACGGGAACGAGCGGGCGAGCGTGCGTGTGGCGGAGGAGCTGGTTGAGTTGCTCAACGACACGCCGTCCCTTCTGGCCGGCCGGTGCGTGGTGGTGGTTCCGAACGTCAATCCGGACGGCTACGCCCGAGACACGAGAAAAAACGCCCGTGGTGTCGATCTGAATCGCAATTTCCCCGCGGAAGACTGGACGCCCAGTAATCGCCGCAACGGCTCGCATGGCGGCCCTACGTCACTCAGTGAGCCGGAATCGCAGATTGTGCTGGACCTGGTCCGGCAACTGGAACCCAGCTTGATCATCTCGATTCATTCGATCACGCGAAACCGGCAGTGCAACAACTTCGATGGCCCGGGCGAGGTGGTCGCCGCCCTGATGGCGACTCACAACGGCTACCCGGTCAAGCCGTCGATCGGCTACCCCACGCCCGGCAGCTTCGGCACCTGGGCGGGCCGGGAACTGGGAATCCCGACAATTACGCTGGAATTACCGCGTCCGGCCCCTGCCGAGGAGTGCTGGGCGACAAACCGCGAGGCGCTGGTGGCTGCCATTCAGCATGAGCCGGCCCAGGCGGTCCTACTGGGCAAGTAGGCCCACACGACCCTTTCGGCTCGCATCGCGAGAAGCGGCCTGTCCGGCTCGGTCGGGGTGGTCCACCTGCTCCTTTCGGGCCTCTCTTTCGGGCCCTCCCCACCTTCCATTGCCTGCAATCTTTGCCCGTTCTTGCGTGTAGAAGACACCGGCATCCAGCCCTTTCCGCGCGGATGTGAAGCCCGGGGGGTGGCAGGTTGACGTAAGTGGTTAGTCTGGATAGGGTAATGGTGCGTGCTACGACCGATAACTCAGCCTTTGCGGCGGCCATGACCATGGATGGTCCGACGGCCATACAACATCTTGGGGCTGGGGTGGGAACACACCGACTCGCTCCGAAGCGACACACAGTCTGCACGTCCCCGAATCGGGGGCCGGGGACCCAGGGGTAGAGACCGGATGCCAAGCTTCACGTACAAGGCGGTGAACGAGAGCGGCCAGGCGGTGACTGGTGTGGTGACCGCGGAGAACCATCAGGTTGCGCTGCGCATGCTGGACGAGCAGGCGCTGTTCCCGATCCACGTGGAGGAAGGAACGGCGCTGAGCCGGTCGAAGCTGACCGGTTCGCGGCGAAAGGTGAAGCTGCGGTACATCACGGTGTTCTACAGCCAGTTGGCCGACCTGCTTCGGGCGGGCGTGCCGATGCTGCGGGCGCTGGACGTGCTGACGCGGCAGAACGCCCACCCGGTGCTGACGGAGATTCTCAAGGACATTCGGGAGGACGTCTCGGGCGGGCGGACGCTGGCGGACGCGATGGAGCAGCACCCGCAGGTGTTCAAGCCGCTGCACGCGGCGATGGTGCGGGCGGGAGAGCGGGGCGGTTTTCTCGAAGACGTGCTGACGCGCCTGTCCATGTTTGCGGAGCGTCAGGACGAGCTTCGGAACAAGCTGGTCGGCTCGATGATCTATCCCGCGGTGTTGATGGTCGTCGGCACCACCGTGGTCACCTTTCTGCTGACGTTTGTGGTTCCGCAATTGCGGGACTACATTCCCCAGGAATCGTACAACTTCATGACTCGCATTGTGTTCGGGGCCACGGATGTTCTTCGCCGGTACTGGTGGCTGATCATCGGCGGGTTGGCGGTGTTGTTCTTTGGCGTGTATTCGCTGGTCCAGACGGAATGGGGCAAGACGGTCTGGGCGAAGTTTCAGCTTCGGGCCCCGGTGCTGGGCAAGATCGTCACGCTGGTTTCCGTCTGCCGCTTCTGCCGGATTCTGGGCACCATGCTGCACAACGGCGTGCCCATTCTGCAGGCGATCAGCATCTCGAAAGATTCGGCGGGCAACGCCATCCTGGCCGAGCAGGTGGAACGGGCGGGAGAGGCGGTTCGCAAGGGCGAAGGCCTGGCGGCCCAACTCGGCAAGAGCGGCCTGTTTCCGGTCGACGTCATCGACATGATGGCCGTCGCGGAGGAGAGCAACAACCTGGAGAACGTGCTGATCCAGATCGCAGATGCGAACGAGACGCGCACGGCCCGGCAGATCGACCTGGGCGTGCGACTGATTGAGCCGCTGTTACTGCTTGTGATGGCGGTGATCGTGTTGTGTATTGCGGTGGCGCTGCTGCTCCCGATCCTGACCATGAGTGCGGCGGGCCTGGGCAAGTAGAGCGGTACTCGCGATGAAGCGAACAGACCGTGGTGCAGTGACAGAACAAGGAGATGTTGGCATGAGACGCGTATTACGCAAAAGAGGCTTTACGCTGATGGAAATCCTGCTGGTGGTGGGCATTCTGGCCCTGCTGGCGGCGTTCGTGGTGCCCAGCCTGATTTCGGCGGGCGACCAGGCGCGGATCGACATCGCTAAGGCGGCGATCGGAGGCAATGGAATCATCGCAACGGCGTTGAGTCGCTACCGGATGGATGTCGGCCAGTTCCCGGAAACAGATGAGGGTCTGGCGGCGCTGTTCGAGAAACCCAGCAGCATCGATGAGGAACGCGAGGGCGAAATCTGGAAGGGCCCGTATCTGGAAGGCAGTCCCGAAGATCTTCGCGATCCGTGGAAGCGAGAATACCAGTACAAGAGCCCTGGAGACGTCAACGAGAAGTCGTATGACCTCTGGAGCCTGGGGCCAAACGAGAAGGATGACGACGACGACATCAAGAACTGGCGAGAGAAATAGACGCATCCTGCGGATCGATGGCGGACGTTCGGTTTAGCACGGGTTCGTGTTGGAGTTCTGCTTTCCCACGCTCCGGAAGACGTGCGGACGAGAGTCGGGTGAGCGGCCATGCGACGGACAAACCAGTCCATCCGAAACAGCTTCACGCTGATGGAGATGCTGCTGGTCACCGGGCTGCTGGCGATCCTTTCGGCGCTGGTGCTACCCCCGATGTTTCAGGACATCGAGCGGTCCCGGCTGCCGGACTCGGCCAACCAGATGCGGTCGCTGCTTCGTCTGACCCGCGGACACGCCGTCATGGACGGCCGGCGCTACCGCGTCCGTTTCCTGGAGGAAGGTGAATCGACGGAGCCGGACGAGGGTGAAATCCGCTACGACCCGCGCCAGCCGGTGGTGGAATGGGAGCCCGAGCCGCTGAGCGAGCCGGGCAAGTTCGTTCCTGTGCTGGCCCCGTGGACCCAGTCGGACGTATTGCGCAAAGGCGTGCGCTGTCTCGAAATCCGCCTGGGCAAGCCCACGATCGAGTCCTTGCGGAAAGACGACACGGAGCAGCAGGAGATCCTGGTGGAAGACCTGCCGGGCGAGGCAGATGAGCAGTATCCGCCGCTCTACTTCGAACCGGACGGCACCACGGAATGGGCCACCTTCGTGCTGACCAACGCCCCGCTGTCGGCCGGCGAGACGGCCGACGAGATCGACCCGGAGGAGTACCCGATCATCGAGGTGATCCTCGACGGGGTCAGCGGCCTGGCCTGGCTCCAGCGGCCGTTGTACGACGAAGAGCTGGACATGCTTGAGGAGAACGGCTGGCCGCCGGTCTTCCGCCGCGACTTTCTCGTCGAGCGCATGCTGACCGAGGACGACGTGATCGAGATTCAGGAAAGCTTGGTACGCAAGAAATGAGACGCTGCCCCACACCTTCCCCGCAAACCGCAGGCCGGCGCTGCCGGCCACGGCGGGCCTTTGTGCTTATGGAGGTGCTGGTGGCCCTGGGTGTGCTGATTCTGGGGCTTTCGGTGCTCGGTTCGCAAATCAACACCGGGCAGAGAGCTTCCCAGCTCATGGAGCGTGATTACACCGCGCTGCTGCTGGCAGAGTCGAAGATTGCGGAGCTTGACACGGGCCTGGTTGTTCCGGACGACATCGTGGAAGGGGACTGGGGCGAGCTGTTTCCCCGGTTCGGGTGGCGGATGACCATGGAGCCGTCGGGCGTTACCCTGCTCACCGCGATCAAGCTGGAAATACTGTACGACGGGCGTCGCTGGGACGTGGACGAGGAGATGGACTACGACGATGCGGAGGTCCTCCAGACCGTCCATCTGCTGCGGGCCACACCCGCGCGCATCGAC
>JAFGJQ010000299.1 GCA_016929015.1 Phycisphaerae bacterium
GGCGATTCCGTCGGGGTGGCCCTGCGGTTCGACCGGCCCCGCATGGGGTCGGCCTGAGGCGGTGCCGTCCGCAGCGACCCGCCGATGTGAATCCTGCCGACGCGGCTGAAAAGGGGGTTGCAAGAATCGCGTCCGTGGGCTATACGAATGACAGGTTTCGGCGCGGGTGAATCGGCCGGGCGGGGCTGCCTGTCGCGGTCGAGTTGGACGGACGCGTCGCGTACGGAGCGACCCCCTCCCCCCACAGCCCGGGAAGATTTGGGCCCGCAGGAAGCCCGCCGATTGACCTTGCCTACGCACGGCTGCACGCACGTTAAAGGAGACCGCCGTTGAGCACGCTCACCAAAGTTTTCATCGTTCTGCTCGCTGTTTTCAGCATTGCCTTCACGATGATGGCGATTTCCTTTGTGGTGCAGACCAATGACTGGAAGAAGCTGGCGGACGACTACCGGGCCAACGCCCAGGTTGTGGAATCCACCATGCGAAACCTGGCGGCATCCCACGCCGCGGAGAAGGCCACCTGGCTGGACGTGCGTGCCGCACTGGATCGCAAGATCGCCGACCTGGAGTCGGGCAGCCAGCAGAAGGCCCAGGATTTGGCCAAGCGGGACGCGGAGTTGACGGCCATGACGCTGGAGAAGCGCAGCGCCGACGATTTGGCGAACCGCCTGAGCAGCCAGCTTCAGATCGCCGAGACGGGGTGGAAAACGGAGAGCGACCGGGCCAACGCCCTGGAACAGCGGAAGCTCGATCTGGAGAAGCGGAATCAGGATCTGGACGACCGCGTCAGCGAACAGGCGACCCAGATTATTGCGATGGAGCAGGAGAAGCGGCAGCTCGAGCAGCAGGTCTACATCCTGCGGAACGAGAACAAACGGCTGGCCCAGGCCGCCAAGGAGCCGCCGACCCTGCTGGCGGAGGTTCCGGCCGGCGTGAGCAAGGGGCGAGTCCTACCGCTGACGGAGACCACAGGCACACCCATTCGCGGGCGTCTGCTGGACGTCGAGGGACGGCGCGCGTCGATCAGCGTCGGCTCGTCAGACGGCGTGGAGGCCGGAATGGTATTTGTGATCTACCGGGGCGGCGATTTCATCGGCGACCTGGAGGTGACGGACGTGGAGCCGGACAAGTCCGCCGGACGGATCACCCTGACGCGGGGCACGCCCCGCGCAGGGGACCTGGTGATGGACGAGTCGCGGATGGGAGTCGTGGATTGAGGTGACGGGCCGGGCGGGCGCACCCGCCGTCTGTAGCGCGTACCGGGAGCAGGCTTTCATGGCAGAATCGGGACCTCCATCCAATCCGGCGAACGACGTATATTCGCTTCTGATAATCGTCGCGGCCGTGTTTATGATGCTGGGAACGGTGGTTTTGGCCGTTCGCAGCAGTTCGTTGTTCGACAGTTGGCTGCCGTTCTGACACGGGGCCCTGGCTCGGCCGGCGGAGCAGGCGTGAGCGTAACCATTGGCAGGGATGCAGCCATATCCTCTAAAGTTCATCGATTCGACGCGTCGACATCGTTAGTACATCTGCCGGGATGCCGGCCAGCGGTGTGTCAACGGACGGGAGTCTGCCGTGATCTTTGATTCTTTGCTCGGCATGTTCAGTGTCGATATGGGGATCGACCTGGGCACGTGCAACACGCTGGTTTGCGTCAAGGGAGAGGGTATCGTCCTGAACGAGCCGTCCGTCGTGGCGGTCAAACGAGGCACCAACAAGGTCCTGAACGACGGCAATGCCGTCGGCCTGGTCGCCAAGGAGATGCTGGGCAAGACGCCCGGCTCCATCAGCGCCATCCGACCGCTGAAGGACGGCGTCATCGCCGACTTCGATATCACGGAGGCGATGCTGGGTTACTTCATCCGCAAGGTCCACGGCCGCAGCAATTTTTTCAAGCCGCGCGTCGTCATTTCGGTGCCTTCGGGCATCACCGCGGTGGAAAAGCGGGCCGTGTACAACTCCGCCGAGCGGGCGGGGGCCCGCCGCGTCTACCTGGTGGAGGAGCCCATGGCCGCCGGCATCGGCGCCGGGCTGCCCGTGGCCGAGGCGACGGCCTCGATGATCGTCGACATCGGCGGCGGTACCACGGAAGTGGCGATCATGTCGCTGGCGGACATCGCGGTGTGCGAATCCATCCGCGTGGCCGGCGATGACATGGACGAGGCGATCATCAACTACCTTCGTCGAAACTACAACCTCATGGTCGGCCAGCAGACGGCCGAGCAGATCAAGATCGAGATCGGGTCGATCTCCGAACTGGATGATGAGCTGTCCCGTGAGGTGCGCGGCCGCGACCTGATCAGCGGCCTGCCCCGAAAGACCGTGGTCAGCAGCCAGGAAATCCGCGAGGCCCTCAGTGAGCCGATCAGCGCCATCCTCGACTGTGTCACGCGCACCCTGGAGCGGGCCGAGCCGGAGCTGGCCGCGGACCTCGTGGAGAACGGCATCTGGCTGGCCGGCGGGGGGGCGCTGCTCCGCGGGTTGGATACGATCATGAGCCAGGGGACCGGGCTGGACGTCCGGCTGGTGGACGACCCGTTAAGCTGCGTGGCCCGCGGCACCGCTGTCTACCTGGACAATCTGTCGCTGTGGAAGGAGACGATGGAGTCCGACGCGGACGAGTTGTAGACCGCCGTCGGGATTCACCGTGAGTTTCCGGCCGTTTTTGGCATCGAGTCTGCGCCTCCGCTGCGCACACCATCATGCGTGATCGACGCACAAGACGAATCTCCCGACGGAGTCTGGTGTTCGTGGTTCTGCTGTTCCTGTCGCTGGCGGCCCTGATCGCGCCGCCTCGGTACACGGGCTGGCTGGCCAACCTCGTGCAGGTTGTCGCGCCGTTCCAGGCCGTCACGAACCGAACGCTGGCCGCCGCAGAAGATTCCTTCGTGGGGCCGCCGGCCCCGACGAAGGTGGAACTCGCCGATGCCGGTGAGCTCGAACGCCAGAAAGCCGCGTTGGAGAACCTGCTGCACTCCCTCACCGCGCGCATGGAGGTGCTGGAGCGGCAGAACGAGGAACTGACCGCCATCCGCAAGCTGGGCCTGGATACGCGCGGCGACCTCATTCCGGCCCACGTGATCAGCCGGGACCTGCTGAGTTGGCGGTCCTCCGTCGCCGTCGATGCCGGCTCCCGGCGGAAGGTGGCGACCGGATCAGCCGTCTTGTCGGACCACTTCAGCGTCAACGTGGGATCGCAGCAGGGCGTGCAGGACGGGCTGCGCGTGCTTTCCAGCGAGGCCCTCGTGGGCACGGTGGTCAACACGGGCACGCACACCGCCCGCGTCCGGCTTCTGACCGATCCGGACACCGACATGGTGGTGACCATCAGCCGCGTACGCGACGGGATGCCGTCACCGCTCGATCGCGAGTTTCTTCTCCAGGGCGCGGGCAAGGGACGCCTGGAGATTCGAGACGTTGCCCAGAAGTATGTCCTGTCCGGGGACATACAGACAGGTGACGTGGTCATGACGTCCGGGGCTGAGGTCATTCTGCCCGCCCCCGTGGTGATCGGCCGGGTCAGCACGATTCGACGTGACCCCGAGAACGGCACGTTGTACATTCTGGATGTGGAGCCGGCGGTGCAACCGGAGCAGTTGCGCCGCGTGTACATCGTGCAGACGGGGACGGCCGAACCGTCCTGAGCAGGCTGCCGGGCGGAGTCGAATCAGCACAGTGCGGATCCCTCCGATCAGACGTATACCATGCAGACGAGCCAAATCGTTGCCGTCGACCACGTTGTAATGGAGGGCGGGCCCGCGTGCGAACCGAACCTGGTATGGCTGTACCACGACGTCATCGGCCTCAGCTCGCTGGGGGCCGGCGTCGGGGGCTTTGCGGCCCCGCCCGACGAGGTCTGGCTGCGGTTCCGATCGGGTAATCTCGAGCTCCGCTATCGACTGGTGCCGCGACCCAGGCTCGACCCGGTGGGTTGCCGGCTGGTTGTGGAAGTGGGTTCCCTTCCCCAGACGATGGAAGTCCTCGAGGAACGCGGTCTTGCGTTTGAGCAGATTCGAGGGTTGAATTTCACGGACCGGCGCCTGTCCATGCTGGATCCGGGCGGCAATCGAATTGAGATCAAGCAGCACTGGCCGGGCGCCTTTTGACTGCATGACGCCATCCACAGACCGGCCCGACCAGGCGGAATTTCCGACAAAAAGGGGGGTGACAAGGCGGTATCGGGCGGATATGATGCTAGCAGATTCCCCGGGGCTCCCGGGGAGAGAATGCCGTTCCGGCAGCCTTCCTGCGTATCCGCTCGATGGTACAGCCCGCTTGGCCCAAGGAATGAACGGGTACGGATGCTACGGGCGGAGGGCGACGGGCCTATCTGGAGCGCACGTTCGCTGGCTGGTTGATTTCGCGTCGGCCCAGATCCGTGGTGAAATCCGATCGGGAATGGACCTGGACTCGCGGTTGGCGACAAGAGGCTTCCCGGATCAGGTTCCAAGGGGGCGGCAAGAGCGCTGGGGTTCCGTTCGGCGTATCCGAAGCCCGCGCGGCGCGGGTCGGTTCGACAAAGGAAACCGGGCACTGAAGGCGTCAAAGCCCGTCATTGGATTGGCCGGGGGAATTGGTGCCGGCAAGTCCACCGTCGCGCGGATCGCGTGCGAACTGGGGGGCTGTGTTATCGATTCAGACCGGATCGCCCGGGCGGAAATGAACGATCCGGCCGTGGTCGCCCTGATGCGGCAGTGGTGGGGTGACTCCATCTGCAGACCGGATGGAAGCGTGGATCGGGCGTGGATCGCGGAAACCGTTTTCCGCGACGCGGCGGAACGCGCGCGGCTGGAGGCGCTGATTCACCCGCGTGTAGCCGTGCGGCGCCGCGACCAGATGGCGGCCGCCCGATCGGATCCCGCGGTTCGGCTGATCGTGCTGGACAGTCCGCTGCTTTTCGAGGCCGGGCTCGCCGGTGAGTGCGACGCGATTGTATTCGTCGACGCGGACCGAGGTGTGCGGCGGGCCCGCGTCCAGGCCACGCGGGGATGGAGTGAACAGGAGTTTGACCGTCGGGAAAAGGTGCAGGATCCTCTGGACAGCAAGCGGTGCCGAGCCGATTATGTCGTAGACGGCAACTCCGAACTCGACGAGCTCCGTCGCCAGGTCAAGAACCTGATATCCCGGATTCTTCATGAGGAACATGGCACACCGTAAGAGGGGCGTCCTCCGAGGACGCCGAGCAAAACAGAAGACGTAAAACATCGCGAACGTCAGTCTATTCCGACTCGACAAGCATCCGTTTGACACACCCGTCAGCCGGGCAGGAGATTTTCGTCATGGCGAAAGCCAGCAGCACCAGTCGTACTCGAACCATCCGCAGAACCTCGACCTCTCCGCGTCCGCGGAACAGCAAGAGCCCCGCGGCGGGCGAAACGCCGGTTGCCGAAGCGGAAGCAACGGAGCCGGTCGAGCCGTCGTCGCCGGCGGCGGCCCCCACGGTGGACAGCATCGACGCCGAAACGCACGCCCGCTATGAAGAGGTCAAGAAGGGCGACCTGCACATCACGCAGTTGCAGAAGATGACGGTCGCCGAACTGCACGACGTGGCCAAGGCCGAGGGCCTCACCGAGTACACCGGGCTCAAGAAGCAGGACCTCATCTTCAAGATCCTCAAGGACCGCATCAATCGCAACGGGCTCATGTATGGCGAGGGCGTGCTGGAGATTCTGCCCGACGGGTTCGGCTTTCTCCGCAGCCCCGAGTACAACTACATGCCCTGCCCCGACGACATCTACGTCAGCCCGTCGCAGATTCGACGGTTCGGACTGCGCACCGGGCACGTGGTGGCCGGGCAGATCCGGCCGCCCAAGGAGTCGGAACGCTACTTCGCCCTGCTGCGCGTCGAGGCCATCAACTTTGAGGACCCAGAAGCCGTCACGGAGAAGACGAACTTCGAGGACCTGACGCCGCTCCACCCGGAACGGCGACTGATTCTCGAGACGGTGCCCAACGAGCTGAACATGCGCATCGTCGACCTGGTCACGCCCATCGGCAGGGGCCAGCGCATGCTCATCGTCGCGCCGCCGCGCACGGGCAAGACGGTGCTGCTCCAGAAGATGGCCAACGCCATCACCACGAACCATCCGGAGTGCTACGTCATCATCCTGCTCATTGACGAACGCCCGGAGGAAGTGACGGAAATGCAGCGCCACACCGAGGCCGAGGTCGTCAGCTCCACGTTTGACGAACCCGCCTCCCGCCACGTGCAGGTGGCCGACATGGTGCTGGAAAAGTCCAAGCGGCTCGTCGAGTACGGCCGCGACGTGGTGATTCTGCTCGACTCCATCACCCGCCTGGCCCGGGCCCACAACACCGAGGTGCCGCACTCCGGGAAAATTCTCTCCGGCGGCGTGGATGCCAACGCCCTCCAGAAGCCCAAGCGATTCTTCGGGGCCGCCCGCAACATCGAGGAAGGCGGATCGCTCACCATCATCGGAACCGCCCTGGTCGACACCGGCAGCAAGATGGACGAGGTGATCTTCGAGGAGTTCAAGGGCACCGGCAACGCCGAGCTGCACCTGGACCGCCGCCTCGTGGACCGCCGCGTGTGGCCGGCCATCGACATCCCGGCCAGCGGCACCCGCAAGGAGGAGCTGCTGCTGGATCCCAAGGAACTGGAGTTGGTCTATCGCCTCCGCCGCGTGCTGTCCGACATGAACGTCGTGGAGTCCGTCGAAATGCTCCGCAACCGCCTGGACAAGGTCCGCACGAACGCGGAGTTCCTGATGACTATGAACCTCGCGTAAGGCGTCACGCGCCGGCGTCACGCGCCGGCGTCACGCGCCGGCGTCACGCGCCGGCGTCGCCGCCGTGCGGTCCGCCTCGCGGACCATCGGTGGCTGCGTTTCTATGTCCCGTGTTCTTCTGATTGCGCCCGCGCCGCGCGCAGGAACGCCAACACGCGCTGCTGGTAGCCGTAAAAATCCTCGGTCAGCACGTTGCTGTGCGGACCGGGCCCCAGCCACTTCTCCCTGGGCGCGTCCGCCGCATCGTGGAGAATGTCCAGATTCACCGGCGGAATCAGGCGGTCCGCGTCGCCGTGGATCAGCAGCACCGGCCGCGGGGCCAGCCGGGCCAGGGCCGGGCGGGCGTCCAGCGCCCGGAACGACCGGCCGGCGTGAAGCGACATGGCGCCCAACACCAGGGTGCCGACCGTGCGGCCGGTGATTCCGCTCCCGAGATGCTGCTCGGCCAGCAACGAAGCCGACGCAAAACAACTGTCCAGAACCACCGCCTCGATGCGCGGGTCATCCGCCGCCGCCCGCACCAGGGCCATCGCCCCCATGGACGAGCCGAGCCCGTAAACGTGCCGGGCGGCGTCCGGCCGCTCGCGGCGGAGCCAGTCCACCGCCGCTTTGACGTCCCGCGATTCGTAGAGGCCGAAGGTCAGCGTGTGTCCGTCACTTTCCCCGTGCCCGCGAAAATCGAAAATCAGCGCGTTGTATCCCTCTCCCGTAAACAGATGGAGAAACGCGGCGAAGTTGCCCTTGTTGGCCCCGGCCCCGTGGCAGATAACCACCGTCGCGTCGCTGCCGTCCTCGGCCAGGAACCAGCCGGAGAGCCGCAGCCCGTCGTCCGTCGCAAACGTGACCGTCTCCAGAGAGCCGCCGGGAAAGACGACCGCGGGATCGGCATTGCCGACCTTCAGGCGATGGATCAGGAGAGATCCGACGAAGAGCGGAGCGAAGACGCACGCCACCACCAGCGAGCGTGCCGGCACGATGAGCAGGGCGGCAGCGGCACGACGTCGAACCCGCGTGTCATCGATGCGGAACAAGCCGCCCGCGCGACGACGCACCCACCGGCCCCAGCGCCGCCACCGTTCTCCGAGTCGCCCGACCGTCCGCTTCCACACGGCCCAGGCCAGCCGCCAGGCCACCAAAAAGTACAACGCCCAGAACACCTCGATCCAGACCACCCGGCCCTGCGCCATCGACGCCGCGAACCATGCCGCCGCCGCCACAACCGGTGCAACGGCCGCGACATACAGCACATACTTGCGCAAAGGAATTCGCCGAACCGCCGGCCAGCCCAGCCACAGCCACAACCCCAGCGCCGGTACCATGGCGACAATGACGGCCTCACCCGCATGCGCGACAAACGACCACGCAAAGGCCATTACCAGGGCCGCCACGACCATTGCTGCGATTGCCGCCAAGGTTCTGCCTCGCCGCCGCCCGGTCATGAAGATTCCTCCGTGGGACCACGGGGCTCGCAAGCATCAGACCGCGCAGACGGTCGGTGGTCGCCGATGGGGATACGTCAGATCGCCCGTATGCAGATGAAGATCAGCAGGCTTAGCACCGCCACCGCGGCGGTGCGGCCGAAGCGGGTACGGCCGGTGCGCCGACCGCCGGCCAGCAGGGCAAAAATCAGCAGCAGGTGCCCGCCGATGCCGAAGAGCATCCGACCCAGCGAATCATCGCCGGCACCGATGGCGCCCATTCGCGGCCAGGCGGCCATCAACAAGGCAACGATCAACCCGATGCCCGCGGCCTGGAACGCGAAGTCCGCGGCCGGCCCCACCATGTGCCCGGTGGTGGTCCAGGCCACTTCGCCGTCAAGCTGCTGCCGCCAGACGCCGGAGAGCCAGCCCCACAACCACGCCATCATCGCCAGGGCGATGAGCATTGCGTTGAAAACCATCGGATAGCGTCTCTGCAACTCCTGCGGGGCATTCGGTACAAACGCGCTGGCCACCAGACAAACGGCCAACGTAACCAACCCCATCGCCAGCTCGGCCCGCACCGAGTTCCAGCGCCGCCACACCAGCGCAAACAGCGCAACGCCGCCGGCGAAGGCGAAAGAGGCGTGCCCCAGCGCCGCCAGTCGATAGCCTCCCGGCCGTAATTCGAGCGGCACGGCCAGTCCCAGCACGGCCAGAAGCACGAGTATCGCGCCGATCACGCTGCAGCCCGCCTGCAACAGCCGCGATTCCGGCAGCGGCTCCAACAGAAGATTCGGGTCTTCGCGCAGTCCGCGCGCCAGACGGAATGAGCGAACCGTCCCCTCTGCCACGACCGCGCCGCAGAGAACAGCGGCCAGAACGCCGGCAAGGACCAGGCCGGTGCGGGCCGCGTCTGTGCCGATCACCTGCGCCACTTCGGCTGCCATCATCCTCGTCCGCATGCCGTCCGTGAGAGCCATGCTTCTTCCACACGCAGGATGGGTCTGTCGTGGCGACCACTCGCAGGCCCCGATCCGCCGGCTGGATCCTTCAACCCCGTGGGAACGGCCCGACCGCTCCCGAACCCGCGGCCACCGGCAGCACGCTAGGGCCCGTTGGCCACCGCGTCAACGGCTGGCTCGGGTTGCCGCGCGTGTGATATACTACGCCCTTCGCGGCTTCGAGCGAAGCCGTCCACGGCAACCCGGGCGAGGTACCCATGAGTGACCAACCGAAGAATCTGACGCTCCGCGACGCCCAACGCCTCATTGAATCCATGTACAGCGACAAGGACCGCCGGCGCGGCAGTACGGCCACGTTCCTCTGGCTCTGTGAAGAGGTGGGGGAGTTGGCCTCCGCCATCCGCGAGGGCTCGCGAGAGGAGAAGACCGGCGAGTTCGCCGACGTACTGGCCTGGCTGATCACGCTGGCGAACGTGGAGGAGATTGACCTGGCCGAGGCTTTTTACGGCAAGTACGGCACCGGCTGCCCGGGCTGCGGCAAGATGGTTTGTTCCTGCAACGAGAAGCCGTAGCCGGTCGGCGTCGAGACGGCATGGTCATGGCAGAGCTGCGTCTCATTTCGCACGACGGGCCCCCGCGAGCCATCCGGCTGGGCGAGCAGCCCCTGCTCATCGGCCGAGAGCCCGAGTGCGACATCTGCCTGCCCGACGTGGGCGTGTCCCGCCGTCACGCCCGCATCCGCCCGCATGAGGGCGGATACGCCGTGGAAGATCTCGGCAGCAAGAACGGCACGCAGGTCAACGGACAGGCAATGCGCTTCGCCCGCCTGCGCGACGGAGACGTTGTGGCCTGCGGCACGCGCTCGCTCGTGTTCCGGCAATTGGGGCCGCCGGCTCCGCACACGTCCGTCGTGCTGACCGACCGGACGCCGTCCGACAAGGCCACCCGCTACGCCAGCAAGTACCGGGAGCCCGTGCTGCCTCAACAGCGATTGAAGGTGCTCTATGACCTCAGCGGACGGCTCACGTCGTTGCGCGACACGAACGAGCTGCTGAAAGACGCGATGGACATCTGCTTCGAGATGTTCCAATTCGAACGGGGCGCCATCGGCGTTCGCCCGCCGGAACGCCGCAACGTGGATTGGCCGGTCATTCGCAACGCCACCGGCGCCGAGGGCGAACTGTCCATCAGCCGGACCATCGTGGCCCGGGCCCTGGACAAGGGGGAACGCTCGGTGCTGGCAGACACGGACATGGCCGCCCTCGATCCCGCTGTCAGCATCGTCCAGCACGGCATCCGCTCAGCCCTGTGCGTGCCGCTGGAATATCAGGGGCAGGTGCTCGGCGTGATCTACGGCGATCGTATCACGTCCGGCGCCGTCTACACCGACGAGGACATGGATTTTCTGGCGGGCCTGGCCCGGCAGGTGTCCATCGGCCTGGTCAACAGCCGGCTGCTCGAAGCCCAGACCCTCAAGGTCCAACTGGAGAACGAGATCGGCCTGGCCCGCGACATCCAGAAGCGACTCTTTCCCGCCCGGCTGCCGGACGATGAGCACATCCGCGTGGCCGCTCTGAACGAACCCGGTCGTCACGTCAGCGGTGATTACTACGACGTGATACCCCTGGCCGACGGCCGAATCGGCATCCTCATCGCGGACGTCACCGGCAAAGGCGTGGCCTCGTCGCTGCTGATGGCCAACCTGCAGGCGGCCGTCCGCGTGACACTGGACCCCGCGCGGCATCTGAACGACCTCTTGAGCCAATGGAACGCGCTGGTCTACCACAACACCGACCCAGGCAAATTCGTCACCTGCCTGCTCATGGTGGTGGATCCGACGCGCCGCTCCCTCAGCTTTGCCAATGCCGGGCACTTCATGCCCGTCGTGATCACCGGCGACCGAACCACCTGCCGCGAGCTGGACGTCGACCGCGGCCTGCCCCTGGGCATCGACCCGAAAGCAACGTACGGCTGCGCCACGCATGACTTGGGCCCGACGCCGTGTACGGTGTTTGCCTATACGGACGGCGTGGTGGAAGCCATGAACGCCCGCGAGGAATTCTTCGAATGGCCGCGGACCATGGATGCCCTCCATGTCGAACCGGACCTCGACCCGCATCGTCTCATCCATCGCGTCCGGACCGCCATCACTGCCTTCTGCGGCGCCGCACCCCAAAGTGACGACATCACCATGGTGGCCGTCCACCTGCCCTGATCGGGCGAGTACTTGCGGGCCCCTCTCCTGTGGGACCGGCCCTTCTTGTGGGACCGGCTTTCTCGCCATCCCGGCGCGCCGGGACCTGCGGAGACCAGCCGGTCTAGACTTGTGGGACCGGCTTTCCAGCCGGTCGCCCCCGATCATGGCCCCGATTCGTCGACGGGCCTACAATTGCCCGACAGGCGATTCCTTCATGCCGGATGAATGAAGCATGGAAAAGCATGGCTCGCTGGCCCGACAATTCTTCCTCCTGTTCCTGGCCACGGTGGCCGCATTTCTGGTGGTCCTGAAGCTGGACCTCGCCGGTCGGCTGGCGTATTCCATTGAAAAGGCCCGGCTCAAGGCGATTCAGGAGTCACTGCCGACGCCGGATCAGGGCGCCCGATCGGCGGAAAGCACGCGGCGCCTGACGCAGGCGGTGGCCCCGGCCGTCGTGAGCATTACGACGGAACGGCGCGTGGAACGCGGCACATCCGACGACCTGCATTCCCTGGGAGATGACATCCGCCGTTTCTTGTCGCCAGGCAAACCTTCCCCCGATGACTCCGGTGAAACTCCGGACGCACCCGACGATGAGCCGTACCGGCGCCACCCCGAGGACGAGCCTTTCACCTTCCGAACCGGCCTGGGCAGCGGCTTCATCGTGGATGCGGACCAGGGATACGTGCTCACCAATCGCCACGTGATTGAGGATGGTGACGTTATCCGCGTGCAGCTCGCCGATGGCCGGATCCTGGAGGCCACCCTGCTGGGCTCCGACGCCAATACGGACCTGGCCGTGCTGAAGATCGACGCGGATCGGCTCTTTGCGCTGCCGCTGGGCGAGAGCGAAAAGATGGCCGTTGGGGACGACGTATTCGCCGTGGGCAACGCCTTCGGGTTCGGCAGCAGCTTCAGCCGCGGAATCATCAGCGCGATGGACCGCTCCAATGTCCCCGTTCGGGGTATCGTCTACCAGAAGTTCATCCAAACCGATGCGGTCATCAACCCGGGCAACAGCGGCGGACCGCTGGTGAACCTCAGCGGCGAAGTGATCGGCGTCAACACGGCCATCGCCAGGCCGACGGGCAACTTCGGCGGTGTGGGCTTCGCCATCCCCTCCGACCGCGTGCGGGAGTTGTTGCCGCAACTCGCCGCCGGCCGGCCGATCCGCCGCGGCTTTCTCGGCATTCGCATGGCGGAGGTGACGGACTATCGCCCGGAGGCCCGCAAACTCGGCTGGAACAAACCGCACGGCGTGATCGTCGTGGAAGTGACGGACGATTCTCCCGCCGCCCGGGGCGGCCTCAAGGAAAACGACATCCTCATGGAGTACGACGGCACAACGGTGCTGGAACGCGCCGACGTGTTCGAGGCTGTGGCGGCCACCCCGTCGGGCACCCGCGTGACCGTCAAAATCTGGCGCGACGGCGCCGTCCAGGCGCTGGAGCTGCAGGTCGGTGAACGACCGGAAGAGCCGGCAAACTGACGGCCGAGGGATGCCCGTTGGCGGACAACCCTCGTCTGGAAACGCCCGAACCCTTCTCGCCCCGCGCGAGTCTTCCCGCCCGCACCGGCGTGAGCCTTTGCTCCAACAGCCCACGGCCGTTGCTCACGTCCGGCCCCGGAGCCTGCCCCGGCCGCGCCGGGATGCTTTCTTTCTCCGTCGCTTCGTAGCGGAGCCTGCCCGCCGCGGCGGGTCGCTTGGCTGGCAGGCGCAGCCCGCGCACCGTTCAGAAGCGTCCGCCGGCCATCGCCGCTCCTGCTCTGCCCGCCCTTCTCCCGGCCAACCGCCCGAGTCTCCAGTCCTTTACCTCGGGTTGGTGGCCGGTCTGCTCAAGCCCACCCCTGCTTCACCGTTCCGCGTGGGCAGCGACCTGCCGGATCGCTGCGAAGACTGCAACCGCAACGGCGTCCCGCATGACCTGGACCTGAGCCTGGGCACCAGCCCGGCCTGGAACGCCAAAGGCAACGCACACGTCCGAAGGGTCGCGGCGGACCGTTGGTGATGCGGCACCGCCAGGTAGGACAAGATTTGCAGTGGCGCTGCTTGTCGCCGCTACGGGGAGACATCTCACGACAAGTAGTCACATTATAAGAACTCAAAAAAAAAAAACGCGCTTCGCGGTGAAATGCGTTGCGTCAATGCACCACATTCGCTAGGATAAGAATTGCAGGGGCGACCCTGCAGGGTTCGGCGTTCTGGGATATGGACGGGGCAGGCGGACACGGCTCGTTCCCTTCTGTTTGCCCCCGTCACGAGCCCCAACCCGATGGTGGATACGCGGTACTTGCCGGTTGGAGGGTGAATGATGTCTCGGGTCAACGCAACAGCAGCAGGTGTGGTTCTCGTCACGCTCGTCGCGAGCGTGGTTCCTGCTTCGGCGGACTTGGTGACGTTTGACTTCGTGGTTCAACTCACGAGCGTCGAGGACAACCAGAACGTCCTGCAGGGAGCGGTTGCAGTCGGCGACGAAGTGACGGGGCAATTCACGCTCGACACGTCTTCTCCGGACCTCTCAGGGTTGCCTACCCTGGGCTTCTATCGAGAACCTTCGGTCTCCTTGACGGGCGATGTGGGAGGCATACCAATTGCGGGACCTGGCCCGGGAATCAGTGAGACGTACGTCCGTATTCCGACCAGCGGACCGTACGAGTTCGAAATGTTCGATGATTCCTATTTCCTTGGCACTAGGGGCGAGTTGCGGCTGTGGATTCTCGATTCCACACGCAGTTGGACCGAGGGAGACGCACTGCCGACGGTACCATTTCCACACTTCGACGGCAGTTACTTCGAACTGAGCAAACAGACATATGGGTTCGTAAGGCTTCGAGGCGTAGTGACTTCTTTCACCCCGGAGCCGGGGAGCTTGGCATTTGTGGGTTTCGGCGTGCTTTCGGTCTTGAGTCGCACAAGAGGTTGAGGTTGACACGATTAGTCTTTGATCTGGAGGGTTCATCATGTCTCGGATCAGCATCGCAGCCGCAAGTTCTGTTCTCGTTGCGCTCGTCGCGAGCGGGCTTCCCGCTTCGGCGGATCTGGTGACGTTTGACTTTGTGGTCGAGCTGACGAGCGTTCGCGACACGGAGAACGTCTTTGGGGGGGCGTTGTCGGTCGGGGATGAGGTCACCGGCCAGTTCATGCTGGACACATCAACGCCCGACGAGTGGCCGCTTCCCAACGGGGGGATGTACTCGGATCCCGTGGTATCCCTTACCGGAACCGTTGGAGGCATCCCTTTCAACGGTCCCGGGCCCCAGGCAGACCAGATCCTCATCAGCGTTCCCGCAATCGGCCCTTACGAGTACACCATGACGGAGGATCCGTTTTTTCTGGATACGCGGGCGACCTTTCGCCTTTGGATGCAGGATACGACCCGAAGTTGGACGAGCGGAGATGCTCTGCCCACGGCGCCCTACTCCTACTTTGACGGCAGCAGCTTCAGTTTCGCTGCACGGCAGGATGCCATCAAGCTGGAGGGGATCGTTACGTCCTTCACGCCGGAACCAGGCACGTTAGCCCTGCTCGCGATGGGCATCATGGTTGCTGCAGGGCGAACGAGAAAACGCGACAAGAACCCGGCATCCGCCGGAGTCTCAGCGGCGGGACCAGTCGTGGCCCGCCTTTTTTTGTCACTTGTGTTTGTGATTATCGGAACGAGCCCAGCGGCAGCGGCCGACCCGACCTGTGGTTGCACTGACATCGTTTTCGTCATCGACACGACCGGCAGCATTGATGAAGCCATCGCAAGTCTCGCAGACAGCAACGGGCTGCGGGCGGTAGTGGATGCCGCCGTGGCAACCTCCGGCGGCGATCTGCGGGTGGGACTCATTACTTTCGACGGAGCCTACGGAGGCGGTCACGACTATCTCCGGGTGCATTCATCGCTGACAGCCGAGATCGACGACGTTCGCGTGATGCTGGGCGACCTGCAATCTTTCCAGGACAACGGCGGGCGCTGGCCCGAAGCATCCGATGAGGCGATTCGGGAGGTTCTCCGCACCACGCCGTGGGAATCGTATGGAGGTTGGTGTGTGGAGTCGCCGAACCGGTTTGAGTCCCCATGGCGTCCTGAGTGCATCAAACATGCAATCTTCTTCACCGACAACGTGCCGGGCGGCTGCGATGACGATTACGTGTGCGAGATCGACGAGGTCAATGCACTGACGCGCGCTCGCCAGTCCGCAGCGGCGGGGATCATGATCACCAGCGTGTATGTGGGCGGCTTCCCGTCTGCTTCCCCGGGCATCGAACGAATCATGCGACGCCACGCCGTGATGACGAGCGGCACCTATGTGCCAGTTTCCATCTATGCGACCGGACCCGACGGCATGGGCATCTCGGAAGTCCTGCAGGCAGTGGTTGGCGTCTGTCCGGACTGCAACAAGAACGGGATCAATGACCTGCTCGATGTTGCTCCCGGGGGAGGCAGCATGGACTGCAACACGAATTCGGTGCCCGACGAGTGCGAGCCCGACTGCAACGGCAACGGGATCCCGGACTCCTGCGATATCCTCACCGGTACAAGTCTCGACGTGAACACAAATGCCCATCCGGATGAGTGTGACATCGACTGCAACAGCGACGGTGACCCCGATGAGTGTGAACCGGATTGCGACGGCGACGGTATCCCCGACCTCTGTGAGCTTCCCCCCATCGGCACAAGCGCGAACTGCAATGGCAACCTGATACCTGACGAGTGCGAGGCGGACTGTGACGGGGACGGGGTGCCGGACGAGTGCGAACTGCCGCCGTACGGCTCCAGCCTCGACTGCAACGACAACGATCTGCCGGACGAGTGCGAGGAGGACTGCAACAACAACACAATCCCGGACGACTGCGACGTCCGGGATTGCACGGGAACGCCGCCGCCCATCCTCTGCGCCGACTGCAACAGCAACGGCATTCCGGACAGTTGCGACCGCGACGCGGGGTGGCCGGACCTTGACGGGAACGACATCCTGGACGATTGCGAAGACTGCAACACCAATTCCATCCCCGACACGTGCGACCTGAGCTGCGTCGCGCCCGGCTGCTTCGGCGTCCCCGGCTGCGGGCAGGAAACGGACCTGAACGGCAACGACCTGCCGGATAGCTGCGAAGACTGCAACCACAACGGCGTCCCGGACGACCTGGACCTGAGCCTGGGCACCAGCCCGGACTGCAACGGCAACGACCTGCCCGACGAATGCGACATCGCCGACTGCCCCCGCTTGGACCCCACCTGCCAGGACTGCAACGCGAACGACGTCCCCGATTCGTGCGATCTGACGGCAGGCACAAGCGAAGACTGCAACCACAACCAGATCCCCGACGAGTGCGACATCGCCAACTGCAAGCCGTGGGAATGGGGCTGCCGCGACTGCAACGGAAACGGCGTGCCGGATTCCTGCGACTTGGCGGCGGAAACCAGCCAGGACTGCAACCAGAACCAGGTCCCCGATGAGTGCGACCTCGCGACGGGCACCAGCGAGGATTGCCAGCCGGACGGCATTCCGGACGAGTGTCAGATCAGTCTCTTTCAGACGCAGCCCGACCCGCCGTATTACTGTAACCCATACATAACCACCTGTTCGGCGGACCTGGACATCAACGGCGTGCCGGATGAATGCCAGGACTGCAACGACAACTCCATCTTCGACCCGTGCGAGATCTGGTGCCGGCCGTTCTGCGATCCGGAGAACTGCGGCTTTGCGCCGGAACTGCCGTGCAGCAGCAACGGCATCCCGGACGATTGCGACGTGGACTGCAACGACAACGACGTGCCCGACACGTGCGAATGTTTTTACGGCGACTACGACCGTGACGGCGACAGCGACCTGTTTGACTTCGCCGCGTTCCAGAACTGCGTGAACACCAACGGCGGCCCGGTGAGCTTCGACTGCGACTGCGCGTTCGACCTGTATCCGCTGGCCGGTGGGCCGGGGATCGGCGACGACGACACAACGGCCGCCGACCATCCGTTCTACCAGGCATACCTGGCCGGCGCGACCGGCGGACCACGCACGCCGTGCTGGGAGGGCCATCCGTACGCGCCCCGACGCGTCCTGACCGAGCCGGCCGGCCTTGACGCGGGTGGCGAGGCCCTGGCGGCCGAAGGGATGGCCGGCGGACCGGCGATGCCGGCCATGTTCAGTGCATCGGAGGAAAACGCATCAGCGAGTGAATCGGACGCGTATCCGACCCCCGCGCCGCTCACCCTGGAGTTGCGGCCCGTGCGCGGCGGCGACCCGGTGACGGTGCTGACGGCCCACACGACATATGAACTGTACTACTCAACGACGCTGACGCGCGTGAATGACGTCATTCTGTTCGGCGTCGCCCGCTCGGCCGAGCAGGGCCTAGCCTCTGCCGGCCGCGCGCAGATGAGCGACTGGTGCAGCGCAGAGACGTTCTACTTCCGCGATATCCTGGCGGACGGATGCGAACCCGTGCCCGTCGGCTGGGCGCCGGAGGGATTCGCCCGGTATCAGCTTGTGGTGGGCGACTTCTGGTCGGCCGCCGTTGGCGCGGCTTCGTCAGAGCCCGAGGCGATCGGCAGCGCCGGCCCCAGTGGCCTGCTCTGCACGATCACGACCGGCGAGCCGGGTTTGCTCTATCTGGAGATGTACCTGAGCTGGATCAACCGGGGGACCGAGGACTACGAGGAGTCCTACGGCCACGTCCTCTTCGAAGTCGCCGCCCCCTGACGACACCGGAGGAGGGTTGGGCGGAGGCAGCGGCGCGACTGCTTGTGGGTGGACAGCGGCCCCGGCTTCGGCCGCCAGGGTGAGCGGAAAGCCAGCCGGAAGCGGCTGTCGGGTACTGAAAGAAAACAAGTGAAGCGCGGATGGTCTGCCCGCCCCCATCTGAAGAGGATGGTACTGGCCGGTCGGCGGAGGCTGCCCCCCCGCTTCGCCGTGATTCGACGCCTGCACGAGCACAGTGCCTTGTCTCTGACGCTCGCCACAACGAGTGGCCCGGGCCAACCTGCCGTACATGGCATGTTGCCGCCTCTCGCGATTCGTCGCAGGTTGCGGGCGCAGCCCGCGACGCGCGGTGGAAGGCGGAGTGTTTGCTCATGCCATCGAGATCGGATCGACATCAATCATGAACGACGGGACTTTCTTCGCGTGCAGGACGTGGTTGGCGCGTAGGTGGTCGAGCGCGGTCCGCTGGGCGATCGCGTCCGGGGCGCGGAGAAGCAGCTCATAGCGGTACTGATTGCGCAGGCGGATCAGCGGACAGGGGTGGGGGCCGAACAGTTGCGTCGACGTCAGCCCTGCCGCGGCCAGCGACTCGCGGATGCGATTGCCCAGGTCCACGATCTCATCGCGGACAACCGTTTCCTTCGCACCGGCCAGCACAAAGCGCACAAGCCGGGCGAACGGCGGCCAGTGCAGGGTCCGCCGCGGCGGCAGCTCCGAGTCGGCGAACGCGAGGTAATCATGCCGCATCGCCGCCTGCAGGGCGGGCGTCTGCGGGGCGATGCACTGCACCACCACTTCGCCCGGCCGGTCGCGCCGCCCCGCCCGACCGGCGACCTGCGTGATCAACTGAAAGAGGCGCTCGGCCGCGCGGAAGTCCGGCGACA
>JAFGJQ010000025.1 GCA_016929015.1 Phycisphaerae bacterium
CGGTTCATGGCGTCCACCTCGTCGTCCTGGGTCAGGACCTCGCGCGCCGCGGCCTCGTCCAGCTCCACCAGCGCATCCAGGCTGCGCCTGAGCATCCGTTTCACGACATCCGCCATGGACGCGAAATCGAACGGCATGTCGGGTTTCGGTTGCGTGCTCAGGAAGACCGCCCGCTCGGCGATATTCACCGCCAGGTCGCCCACGCGCTCGAGCTCGTTATTGATCTTGAGCACCGCGATCAGAAACCGCAGGTCGGCGGCCACCGGCTGGTGCAGCGTCAGGATCTTCAGCGACTCTTCCTCGACGTCGATTTCCTTTTCGTCGATCCGAACGTCGCCGTCGATCACCTTGCGGGCCGCCGCCTCGTCGTCCTGCTCCACCGCCTGCACCGCCAGGTTGAGGTTTTCCTCCACCCAGCCGGCCAGTTCCAGCAACTGATTCTTGATCCTGTCGATTTCACGGAAAAAATGCGTCGTCATGATGGTGCTCCTATCCGAACCGGCCGGTAATGTAGTCCTCTGTCTGTTTTTCCCGGGGTTTAGTAAACAGCTGCTTGGTCGGGCCGTACTCGACCAGAACCCCCTCGTACAGAAACGCCGTGAGATCCGAAACCCGCGCGGCCTGCTGCATGTTGTGCGTCACGATGATAATCGTATACGACCCGCGCAGCTCGCCGATCAAATCTTCGATCCGCGTGGTGGCCCGCGGATCGAGAGCCGAGGTCGGCTCGTCCATCAGGAGAATCTCGGGGTCCACCGCCAGCGCGCGCGCCAGGCAGAGCCGCTGCTGCTGGCCGCCCGACAAGCCCAGGCCGTTCGTGTCCAGCCGGTCCTTGACCTCTTCCCAGAGAGCCGCCTGCACGAGGCTGCGCTGCACGATCTCGTCCAGCCGGCTGTGCCGCGTGATACCGTGCAGGCGGGGGCCGTAGGCCACGTTGTCGTAGATGGACTTCGGGAACGGGTTGGGTTTCTGAAACACCATGCCGACCCGCCGCCGCAGGATCGCCACGTCGATTTTCTTGTCGTAAATGTCTTGGCCGTCAAACCGCATCTCCCCGGTCGTATGGCACCCCGGAATGAGATCGTTCATGCGGTTGATCGCGCGCAGCAAGGTGCTCTTGCCGCATCCGCTCGGCCCGATGATGGCCGTCACCAGCCGCATGGGAATCTCCATCGTGATCTTCTTCACCGCCTCGTTGTCGCGGTAAAAAATGGAAAAATCACGCGTGGCGACGTGGGCCTCGGTCTGCTCCAGGATGTCGTGCAGCGGCGGCACGTCTTCCCGGCCGGACGCCACGTTCGAAGGCTTGAAACGGTCGCCCAATCCCGTATCCACGCCCGTCCGCCCGTCTTGTGTCGCGGGGCTCATGCCTGCTTATCCTTTCAGTTTATTGGAGATCCTGGCCCGCATGATAATGGCCACCAGGTTCAATAACAATACCGCCAGCACCAACGTCGCGGCCATGCCGAACTGCACGTGCCGGATTTCGTCCACGGCTTCGTGTTCCGTGCACAGATTATAGATGTTCCAGGAGAGGGCCGGCGTGGGCTGCGTCAGGGTCTCCCACGGGCTGAGCACCTTGCCGACGCTTACTGCCGCCGTGAAGATAATGGGCGCCGTTTCGCCCGCGGCGCGGCCCATGCTGATGACCGTGCCCGTCAGGATCCCCGGCAGGGCGGCCGGCAGAATGACCGTGACAACCGTTCTCCAACGGCCGGCGCCGAGTCCCACGGCCGCTTCCTTGTACGAATGCGGCACGGCCCGGATCGCTTCCTCGGCCGCCCGGATCACCGTCGGCAGAATCAGCATCCCGAGGGTCAGCGAGCCCGCCAGCACGCTTTTCGACCGGGATACGTGCATCGTGTTGATAAAGAAGGCCAGGCCGAACAGGCCGAAGACAATGCTCGGGACCCCCGCCAGGGTGCTCACGCAGGTCCTCAGCAGCGAGACCAGGCGGCCCTCCTGCGCATACTCGGCAAAATAGATCGCCGACACGATGCCAAGCGGCACCGCAAAGACCATGGCGCCGAGCGTCAGGTAAATGGTCCCCACCAGCTCGGGCCAGATACCGCCGAAAATGTGCGCATCGAACGACGAATCGGTCAGGAAGCCCCAGTAAAACGTCCATTCGGGACGCAGCATGGCTTCCAGGTGCGTCTCGACATACCCGAACAGGGGCTCGAGCGCCGTGCCCGCGAACTCCTCGCGGCGCGGCTTCAATACCTGCTGTCCCATGCTCCCGGAATCCGAATAGTCCCAGGTCTCGACGTACAGCAGGCGGTCCAGCTTGACCTCCGCGCGGTCCCAGCGGGTCGCCCCGTACTGCTGGCGGGGCAGGACCGGCGTCGCGGCGCCCGGCATCGGGCCGAACAGCTCCTGCAGGATATCTTCAACCTCTTCGAGACGTTGCCGCGCCTCCCGCTTTTCGCGCCCGCTCAACCCCGCCAGGTCTTCCGCCGCGTACCGCGCCAGCATGGCGTATACCGGCGCGCGCGCCTCCCGCACGGCCTCTGCCTCCGCTGCGAGCGCCTCCGCGTTCCCCCGCTCAAACCGCTCCAGCAGCATGCGCCGGTGTTCGACGGTTGCCTTGAAGATATAGGCGCCCGCCCCGCGGGAAAAAATCGGCGCCAGGATCAGCACAAGGGCCAGCCCCATGACCACGATGGCCAGGACGCCAACCCCCGAGAAGAGCCGGTCCAACAGGTTGCGCGCCTTCATCCCCATGCCGCTATTCCCCCTTCAGTTTGCGGCGCTGGATCGAAACGACCCACTCGCTGATCAGGTTGCACGCGAAACAGAAGAGGAGCAGGCACAGCCCCATGGCGAACAGCACGTGGTAGCGGGCCGACCCGGTCACGTGGTCCGCTTCGCCCATGTCCCCGGCAATCGTCGCGGTCAGGGTGCGCACCGGCTCCAGGAAATTGAACCAGGGATCCGGGATCTGTGCCGCGTTGCCCGACGCCATCCAGACCACCATGGTTTCGCCCAGCGCGCGCATGATCCCCAGCAGCACCGCCGCCAGGATGCCGCTGCTCGCGGCCGGCACAATCGTGCGCAGCAGGGTTTCGGCCCGCGTCGCGCCCAGGGCGTAACTCCCCTCGCGCAGCTCCCGGCCGACCGCCTGCAGGGCGTCTTCGGACACGCTCACCACCGTCGGGAGCGCCATGATCCCGAGGATGATCGAGACGTTCAACGCATTCGTGCCGGTTATCGCGCCGAGCCGCTGCAACCACGGCGCGAATACGACCAGCGCGAAAAACCCGTACGCCACGGAGGGTATCGCCGCCAGCATCTCGATCACGGGCTTGACCGCCTGGCGCACGCCGAAGGGCAAGACATCGCTCAGGCACAGGGCCGCCGCCACGCCCAGCGGCGCCGCCACGAGAGCCGCGCCCAGCGTCACCAGGCCGCTGCCCACGAAAATAGAAAGCGCCCCGAACTCGACCGGTTCCTGCGACGGGTACCAGTGCGTGCTGGTGAAAAACTCCTTGAATCCCCGCAGCTGGAAAAACGGGACCGCGTCCCGGGCGATAAAGAAAAGGATAAACAGCACCCCGATCGCCGCCACGGACGTAATGGCAAGCAGCAGGCCGTTGCCCAGCCAGCGCGAAAGGGCCGCGGCCAGGTTGGCCCGCGCGCTCATCACGAGGCTTTGGCGGCTGGAACGAGGGGTGCCCATGGCAAAAAAAAGGCGCGGGGGCCGGGCCCGCAGGCCCGGCCCCTT
Source organism: Phycisphaerae bacterium (assembly GCA_016929015.1). GTDB lineage: Bacteria > Planctomycetota > Phycisphaerae > UBA1845 > UBA1845 > JAFGJQ01. The sequence continues at coordinate 3,725 of JAFGJQ010000025.1, forward strand.
TGCCGTTGAGGATTAGTACTTCGTGACGGGGACGAAGCCGATTTCTTCGACGATCTCCTGGCCTTTCGGGCTCAGATGAATCGTCGTGAACGCGTGCACGTGGCTCCCCAGCTTGGGATAGCCGTTCGTGAACATGAAAAGCGGACGCGCAATGGCGTACCGGCCGCTGGCCACCGATTCCGGCGTGGCGTCCACGCCTTCAATCGTGAGGTCCTTGACCGTGCGGTCCACGAACCCGAGCCCGACGTAGGCGATCGCCGCCGGCGTGCTCTGCACGCGCTGGCGCGCCGCGCCGTTGCTGCCCACGTACTCGGCGCCGGATTGGATCTTCTCCTTGACCTTCTCGCCATCGACCTTGTGGGTCATCACGAGATTGTAGAACGTCTCGTAGGTGCCGCTGTTCGTGTCGCGGCTGACCACGACGATGTCGCGGTCCGGGCCGCCCAGGTCGCTCCAGTTTGTGATCTTGCCCGCATAAATATCGCGCACCTGCGCCACGGTCAGCTCCTTCACGGGGTTGCTCGGGTGCACCACCATGGCGATGCCGTCCATCGCCACGACATGGGCCACCGGCATGACACCCGCTTCGGCCGCCGCCGTGAACTCATTGTCCTTCATGAAGCGCGACAGGTTCGCGATATCGCACGTCCCGTGAATCAGCGACTTGGCGCCGTTGCCGCTGCCCGATTCGCTGACCGTGACGTTGACGTCCGGATTCATCGACATGTAGTACTCCGCAAACGCCTTTGCGATCGGGCCTACCGTCGTTGAACCGTCCAGCACCAGTTTCTCTTCCGCCGTTACCGTCGTCGCGGCCATGAGCGCCGCGCAGACTGCCATTGTGAACCACTTCATTATTTTTCCTTTGCTCCTGTTTCGCGTGTTTGCGTGATGGTGTCAGGTCGTACAAAACACGGAATCCGGGACCATGCGCCTGAATTCCGCGTAGGCTTCTTCAACGATAGCCGTCCTCCTTTCCCCTGCACCGGCATGCAGCGCCCGCCGCCACGACGAAGACACCGCCACGTTCTGTTCCCAAAGATAGTCGCTGTCCGTCTCGCGAATGAGCCGGTAATGCTCCAGCCGGGCGCGCCGGCCGTCCCCCATGCCGGGCTTTTCCTCGAGCACCAGGGGGCGAAGCACTTCGATCTCGCCCCGCTCGGCCATGGCCTGCAGGGCGCGCGCCAGGCGCGCCTCGGACAGGCCCAGCTTCCGGCTCAGGGCGTCCAGGTTGATTGCTTGGCATTCCGACAGGCAGTCACGCAACAACGCGTCTACGTGTGATCCCTCGGGCTCCGCGTGAATCGCCGTGTCCACAAGGCACGCTCCCTTCCGCGGGGAATCGCGGTGCGGGGCCGGCTTCCCGGCCCCGCACCCGGCCGATTCGTCACGTTAAAACACGTACTGCGCCTGGACGAACACCTCGTCGACGTCGTTGCCGTCCTTGCCGTCCTTGTTCTCGCCCATGCGGTACGTCACCTGGTACTTGATGTCATGCTTCTTCACGTACCAGTTCAGACCCAGCGAGGCGCGGTTCCACGATTCGGCATACCCGTCCGCGTCCTGCGTCTGGTAACCGCCCACGAGTTCCAGCGTCTGCGGCATAACCATGTAGCCGCCTTCCACCGCGAAGTTCTCCAGGGTGGTCTCGCCGTTCTCGTAGATGCCGTCGGCGCCCGCGCCGCCGTCCTTGAGCTCGGCGTCGAACATGTTGTACTGCACGTCCACGGACAGGCCGCCGCCGCGCACCGCCGCGCTGACTTCGACCCCCGTCACGTCGTCCACGTTCTTACCGTTGGGCAGGCCCTCGTCGTCTTCCGCCAAGTTGTCCTCGTCGTTCGACCAGCTGAAGGCGCCGACGCCCACGGCGAAACCGGGCTCGCCATCGAAATCGCCCTGGGAATGCTTGACGTGGCCCAGAGGGAAGATTTCCAGCCGCCCGCCGACCATCTCGCCCTCGATCCAGTCGTCGCCTTTGTCGAACTGGATAACCGTGTCGAAGTCGAGCTTCTTGTTATCCGGGTCGATCGCGGCCTTGGCGCCGGACACGGCCCAGGTCAGCATGCCGTCCATACCCTTGCCCGACAGGTGCAGGCCCGCCTGGCGGTCCGGGGTGCCGTAGTTGTGGTCGCCCACGAAGGTCCGCTCGACGAGTTGCTGGTACTTCGAGGACGTCAGCAATTCCCGCGAGAACGGGAAGTTCACGTTGCCGATGGACACGTCCATCGCTTCGAAGCCGCTGTACTTGAAGTACGCGTCCTTCACCGCGAGATCGCCCTTGCCCATGTCCCACTGGAACTTGCCCTTCCAGTCTTCATGGACGCTGCCCTCGATGTAGGGACGGAAACGCCGGAACAGCAGCTCGTCGCTCGAATCGCCGCCGTCCGGATCCGTCATGTGGTACTGCAGCTGAATGCGTCCACCCAGCTTCACGTAGTTGCCGTCCTCGTCCTTGTACTTCACGCCGCCGGCCATGGCTGACGCGGCGAACGCCCCGCACAGGGCAACGGCAACCCATATCTGTATGCCTTTACTCATCGTCTTCTTGTCCTCACTGTTTGACTTACCGTCTACTTGCAATTTCCCCTGTTAACCCGTTCTATCCCGTACTAACCTCTCAACGTCTCTTGCCGCCTCTCTAGGTTCCGCCACCTCCTTTCCGTCATTCCACGAATAGTACAACCGCCGTGAACGAACCCGTCCTCTGTCAGGAATGGCGCGGATAGTCAGCCAGCCCCGTTAGGGTAGAATGAGCGGATTATTAGAATTGCGTTAGGATGCGTCGGGCAACGTCATCGTGAAGAGACTGCCCGCCCCCGGCGTGCTCGACACGTCCACCCGGCCGCCGTGCGCCAGGGCCACGTGCTTGACGATCGCCAGGCCCAGGCCGGTGCCGCCCTGCTTGCGGTCGCGCCCCTTGTCCACCCGGTAAAAGCGCTCGAACAGCCGCGCCAGATGCCGCCGCTCGATCCCGATGCCGTGATCCCTGACGGTCACGCGCACGCCGTCCGGCCCGCGCGCCGCCCCGATCTCCACCGTCCCGCCCTCCCGGCTGAACTTCACGGCGTTATCGATCAGGTTTACCAGGGCCTGCTCCAGCAGGTGCGCGCTGATCCGCGCGCTCAGCTCGCGGCTGCACTCGATCCGCAGCGTTACGTCCTTCTGCCGGGCCCGCTCCGCGCAAATTTCCACCGCGTCCTTCAGGACCCCGATGAGGCGCCCCTCCACCCGCTCCACCCGGCGCTGCTCCGTTTCATGCTCGATGGTCGATAACGACAGGATATCGCCGATCATCAGGTTCAAGCGGTCGACCTGGCGCAGAATGATCGACAGGAACCGCTGCGTCTCCGCCGCGTCCCGCGCCTGGCCGTCCAGCAGCGTCTCGACAAAGCCCTTGATCGACGTGATGGGCGTCTTCAATTCGTGCGATACGTTCGCCACGAAGTCGCGCCGCGCCCGCTCCAGCTGCCGCAGCCTCGTCACGTCGTTCAAGACCAGGAGCGTGCCCAGTGGGCGGCCGTTCGTTTCCTGCAGCAGGCTCCCGTGCGCCTGCAGGACACGCTCTTCCTCCCCGTACAGGGTCACCACGCGTTCGATCCGTTCGCCCCGGGCCGCCACGTCCTCCACGAGCGACTGGATCTCCGGGTTGCGCACCGCCTCCTGGATGGTTTTCCCCTTCAGCCCGTCCGGGCGCACGCCCAGCAGCTCCGCCGCGGCGCGGTTCGCCTGGGCCACGCGGCCGTCCGTGTCCACCGCGAGGATGCCTTCCGCCATGCTTGCGAACACGGCGTCCCGCTCCTCGCGCGCCCGCAACGCCGCGCGCGTGCGCTCGTCCAGCCGCTGCGCCATGCGGTTCAAGGTGTCCGCCAGCGCCGCCATTTCCGCGCTTTGCGGCAGGGGCACCCGGTACGCCAGGTCGCCCGCCGCGAAACGGGCGGCGCCTTGCGTCACGGCCTCGATCGGACGGCTGAGCCGCCGCGCCACGAACCACCCCGTCCCCGCGCCGAGCAGCGCGATCAGCAGGGCGACCGCCCCGATCCGCTTCGCAAAATCCGCCAGCGCCGCGTCAATCGCCGTCAGCGGCACCGCCGCGCGCACCGCCGCCGCCACGCCGCCTGCTTCCCGGGCCGGCAACGCGACGTATAACATCGTCCGCCGCGCCGTAGGGCTGTAACGCAGTGAATACCCGTCTTTGCCCTGCAGCGCCGCGATGATCTCGGGCCGGTCGGCATGATTGTCCATCGCCGCCGGCTCGTGCCACGAATCCCCGATCACCGTGCCGTCCGGCGCGATCACCGTCAGGCGCGAATCGACCAGGCCCCCCAGCCGGCGGCACAGGGCCGCTGTCTCCGCGCCCGTGCCGGCGGCTTCGACTTGCTCCGCCGCCAGGCGGACTGTAATACGCAACTGTTCGGTCAGGCGGCTGAGGTGCTCCCGCTTCAGCGTCGCGTACGCAAACACGCCGAGGCCCGCCAGGGCAACCGCCGTGATCAACAGGTAAGACGGGAAGATCCGATAAAATAAACGGAAGCGTCGCATCGTTCTGACTCCGGCCGCCTCAGGTGTCTGTCCGGAACCGGTACCCCACCCCGCGCACAGTCTCAATGTACCGGCCGCACGAACCCAGCTTCCTCCGCAACCCCACGATTTGCACGTCCACCGAACGGTCCGTCACCGGGTAATCTTCCCCGCGCACCGCGTCCACGATCTGGTACCGCGAAAACACGACCCCCGGCCGCTGGGCCAGGACGTGCAGAACCCGGAATTCCGTATAGGTCAACGACACGGGCCGCCCCTGCACGCGAACCTCGTGGCGCCCGACGTTGATCATCAGGTCGCCCCGCCGCAACACCGTCTCGGCCCCGTCCGTGTCCGGAGACGCACAGCGGCGCAATACCGCCCGGATCCGCGCCACGAGCACGCGGGGACTGAACGGTTTGGTGATGTATTCGTCCGCCCCGACCTCCAGTCCCGTCACGATGTCCGGCTCTTCCCCCTTGGCCGTCAACATCGCCACCGGGATGCCCTTCGTCTCGGGGTCGGCCTTGAGCCGCTTGCACACCGTCAGCCCGTCCAGGTCGGGCAGCATCAGGTCCAGAACGATCAGGTCGGGCTGCCGGCGGGCCACCTCCTGCAGCGCCGCTTCGCCCGTGCCCACCGCGGTGACCCGGTAGCCCTCGCGCTCCAGGTTGTATTTCACAAGCTCCTGGATGTCGTCCTCGTCTTCGACGAGCAGAATCGCTTCGCGCGCCATCGTCTCCGCTCCCGTTTCCCTCTCGGCCACGCCGGTTGTCTGAACCGCTTCTAACATAACGACCCGCCTCCCGTCGACAAAAGCTTTGATCCCGCGAGGCCCGCATGGTCCCATACCCGTGTTAGCGCCGCATCAGAATTGCGTTAGAATCCTGTTACGCGCCGCGGGCGTGCAGGCTGTCCAGGTAGGCCTCGGGATCCTCGGGCGGCGGCAGCGGCCGGCTTTCCTCGCGGGGCACGACCCGGTCGAGTTTCGATGCCTTGATGAAGAAATCGGGCTTCAGCTCGACCGCGGCAATGGCGTCCGCGTGGCGCACGATGCGGTTCAGCAGCGTGACGTAGCGGTTCAGGTAGATGCCTGCAATCGGGGCCAACTCGTGCAGGGCCAGTTTTTCGATGAGATAATGATTGAACGTCCCCACCTTCTCCCTGATCGCACGCCGGCTCTCGACAATATCCTCCGCCGTGTCGTCAAACAGCTTCAGCTCCGCGTCCAACGACTCGATCACCAGCCCCAGCACCCGTTCCACCTCCCGGTACAGCGAAAACAACTGCCGCAAGGTGGGCCGGTCAAAGCGGATTGCCGACTGCTGGTGCCGCTGCCGCGAAAGATCGCCCAAGGCATCGATATGGTCCGAGATGCGTTCGAGGTGCGACATGCAGCGGTCCAGGTACTGGATCAGGATCGCCTGCCGCCGCGACAGCCGCCGCCCGGCCAGCGACCCGAGGTAGTCCCGCATGCGGGCCTTGATGCGATTCACCGTTTCTTCGTTCAACTTCACCGTCGCGGCCGCCCGGCGGTCCGGTCTCAGGATCAGCACGGCGTTGCTCCGGAAACTGGCCAGGCAGATGTACGCCGTACGCTGCAGTTCCCGGATTGCCGCCGCGGCGGCGCTTTCCGGCCGGTCGAGCAGGGCTTCGTCCAGGAAGCTGGTCCGGGGCTCGGCATGCCGGCTGGGCCACACGACGCGGGTCAAGCCGGCCAGCGGCCGGGCCAGGGGCAGAAAAACCGCCGCGCCGGCGAGCATGACCAGCGTGTTCGCGTTGGCGGCCTGGCGCACCAGGTCGTCCGACGTCCATCGCGCCGCGCCGAGGATCAGCGGCGCGGCGGCGGCGGCCAGGGCCGCGTTCAGCACGCGGTAGACAAGATGCGCCAGAGCGGCGCGCCGCGCGTTGATGTGCGTCCCGATGCAGGCGAGCAACGCGGTAATGCAGGTCCCGACCTGGGCGCCCAGCAACAGAGGGTAAATCTGCACCAGCTCCGTCAGAACCCCGCTGCGGCACAGCACGAACCCGATACCGATCGTCGCGCCGCTGCTCTGCACAACCAGCGTAACCAGCAGCCCCGCGCCGATTCCCGCCAGCAGGCCCGGCCAGCGGCTGCCGTCCACCCCCGCCAGGAGCGGCGTCAACGCGTTTCGATGCGGCTCGATCGCCGCGCTCAGCGTCTGCATCCCCAGAAACAGCAGGCCGAAGCCCAACAGCGCCGTGCCCGCGTCCCGCCGCTCGCGCGGGAGCATAATCCGCAACAGGAACCCGCACGCGATGAGCAGATAACTGTAATCCCCCAGGCGGAACGAGATGAGCTGCATCGACAGGCTCGTCCCCACCCCGGCCCCCAGCATCGGCGGAACCGCCTCGGCCAGGCTCATCAGCCCGGCGTGCACCAGGCCCACGCACAGGGCCGATGCGCCGCTGCTGTGCGCGAGAAAACCCAGCGCCACGCCCAGCCCCAGCCCGGCGAACCGGAACCGGATCAACCGCCCCAGCAGCCGGCGAACCCGGGTCTCCGCCAGCTCGCGCAATCCCCCCGTCATCATGCTCATCCCGAGCAGGAATACGGCCAGCCCGCCCGCCAGCTTGAGCCCCGTACCGAACCATCTAGCGCCGTCCATACGCCGACTCTACCCCATCCCCGCTTCAGACTGAAATCTTTTCCGGGGGGCGCATTTCGCCACACTAAATGTAACCGAAGGGAGGAACTGATTTGACTGGTTGCGCCATAATGGATGTTACCGAAGGAAGGGGGACATTCAAGTATGGCAGCTCAGTCAAAACAGGAGTATGTGGCACGGATCAAGGACCGGTACCGTCGCGCGAACTGGAAAGGCAAGAAGGAAGGTCTTCGCGAACAGCTGAGCCCTCGCGGCCGGGACCGGTCTGCCCTCAATCCGTGCCCCGGACAGCAAAACCCGGCCTCGCCCGCCCCGCCCAGAACCGGAACTTCTTTTTCCTATTTCACCTCGAACCGCCCCCAGTTGCCCGGCTGGATATCGGCCTCCAGCGAGAGGTCGCTCACAATGCCGGTGGCCTTGTTGGACCAGTACATACGCAGTTCGTTAATCTGCCCGGTCTTGTCCGAGTACACGATCCCGAAATCACCCGGATAGGTGATTCCCGGCTTCGGGGCCCAGCCCAGATCAGCCAGGGGCACGGCCGCGCAGAGGGTGTAACCGTCGCCGGTGCGCTGGATGTCGACGATGGCCTGCTCCATCGTCTCCAACCGGTCGATCCGCGTGGTCTTCACCGACGTCAGTTCGACCGGAGCCCTGGCGCCCGGATGCCGGTAGTCGTAGAGCACCGCCACGGGATTGCCCTGATGCACGCTGAAGAGCAACCGCAGATCGCCTTCCGCCGCGCGCGGGCTCGTCTCGTCCGGATGCGTCCGCAGCTCCAGGATGGCCGCGTCGCCAAACTTGAAGAGCTGGCGCAGATCTTCGCCGCTATTGACCATGGGCGTGTCGTCCTCGACCTGGAAGGCGACATAAAGGTTCTTGTCATCGTAGCCCCAGCTTGCCTGGGCGCCGCGGGTCTGGTCATAGCGCCAGGATGCCGAGTGTTTGCTGTCCCAGCGGAAACTCGGCAGCGACGGCGCCGTTTCCGGGTTTGTTTTCATGCCGGCTACCTGCATGGAAAGCTGCTGCTTCTGATCTGCTTTTGATTCAGCCTGGAGTTTTTGTGCCGCCTCGTACTGTTCGGTCGTGAAGGCAAGAGGCTGTGCCGCCAGACGCCGCGCCGTCTCCATACCTGTCACTTCGGCGATCACACCAGAACTCCGGCTGCAAACGACAAACATCTTACCGTCGGGACGTTGGAAGAATTCACCGCCGAACCATTCGCCGCCGTTGGTGACGTTCTTCAACGACTGACCGCGGCGTGGAGATTCGGGCCAGGGGTCGGGCGCAGAACGGCCGTCGCGGAACAGGCGGCCCAGGTAGAGGCCGTCGCTGGTGAAGATCTCGGCTGTGCCGACGTTGCTGTGGAAGGCAAAGATCTCGCCTACTCCGTCGAGTATGGCTGAGCCGCACACGCCCAGCGGCCCCACGAGCTGTCCTCGTTTTTCTTTGGGTGCGGTATGTGAGCCGTGTACGCCGGTCCAGGGGCTGGGGAACGTCCAGGCGATCGATCCATCGGCACGATACATGACCAGCGGATCACGTTGCCGCTCGGGTCGGCCTTTGCCCGGGATATTGGCCAGGGTCAAGAGATTGCCGTCGGCAGTGAGCCAGGCGGCTTCGCCCATGTACGGGCTGACGACAAACATTTCGGCCTTGGCCGGATCGTACATCGGCACACCGCTATCCGCCCACTGGGCTACGGGCAGACGAAAATGATGGGCTTTTCCATCGTCTATTGCCGTAAAGTAAAGCGTCAGATTCTCATCAGCCAAACCGCGGGACCACGATTCGGGGCTCCAGAATGGAGGCATCGATCCTTTCAGTTCCGGCGTGGTGTAAAAGTGGACCTCGTCGGCGTCGACGGCACCATCGCCATCGAGGTCGCTCCAGCAAAAGTTGTTGTTGGGGCGGGGCATGAACGGAACATCTTTGGCCTTCCATCCGGACGTCCGTGCCTCCTTCACCAAGAGATTTCCCACGAACCAAGTCGATCGATCATTCCCGGCGCAAGGACCATTGAAAAACCATGGGATCACGTTCTTTGCGGCGGTGTTCAGTACGGGCTCGCTCCACAGGCGTTCAGCAAGAAATGGCGGTGGTTCCGCCCCGCCTTGGAAGCGGCCCACCACCGGCAGCGCGCGCATCACGGGCCCAACCGCCGCCAGCGGCTTGGCACGGCCATCGTCGGTCAACTCACTCACGATCGTAACGCCCCTCCAATAATTGTAGCTGGAGTGGAGCAGCAGCCGGCGTCCATCGCGGTAGATCACCTTCCCGGGACGCGTGTAGGGATCGAAACCCAGCAGCTCGTCGGCCTTGGTCCCACGCCACAAGGTGCTTTTCGCGCGCCAGCGGCCATTGGTCCAGTCCAGGTCAACCAGATTATTCATCAAGATGCCCTGTTCCGGCTTGTCCGGTAGAACAAAATAGCCGTAGCCGCCGTAGAGGCCTCTGCCCAGTCGCTCGAGAATCAGCTCGCCCGTGGCGGTGTCCCAGCAACTCACACGCCGCGGCGAGAAATCGTTCTCGGCAACCCACAGGCGCCCCTTCGGATCAACCGATATCCCCGAGGGAAGCAACATGCCGGAACGATCGTAGGGTCCCACCCAGGGACGGCCGCCTGGCTTGCCGATGGATTTCAGGTATGTCCCGTCGGGGGAAAACACTTTGACCACCATCTGATCGGCCCAGTCGCTGACATAGATATTCCCTTTGGCGTCCAAGGCCAGCCCTACCGGAGCTTTCAGATTTTCCGTAATGACGGGCGTGATATTCCCGCCCGTATCCACGTGGACGACCTCCTTGCCGCTGACCGCCAGCAGCCGCCGCCCGTCGCTGGCCAGTCCAGAGGGCCGCTGTAGCTTAATCTCACCAACGACGTTTCCTGCCTCGGCGTCCACTTTCAGAAGCTTGTCGTTAAAACGCAACGAAACGTAAAGCGTACCGTCCAGAGCAGCCAATCCCTGTGGGTTCAAGCCAAGCCAATCGGCGTCGTGCGCATGGTTTTCCACCATCCAGCCGTCCCACTTTTTAGCCCCGCCCTGCTCTTGGACGTTCCATGTGGCGATAACGTGCTTGCTCTTCTTGTCCGGGAACAACGCTTCATGACCCGTTTTCGGATCCAACCGGATCAACTCGATCGGGGCCTCCTTCTCTATATCATCCGCACTTCTGGCCGGGCGGCACTCTCGATCATTGACCGTGTAGAGATAGTCGCCGCAACGGGCCATGGGGCCGGCATGCCACCTCGCCAACGCTCCCCACTCCTTGTTGCCCTCGGTGTCCAGAGCGATCAGCGGATACGGGCCCTCGGCCTCTGGCGCCGACACATAGATGCGATCCTTGTCCGCGAGAATCCCGAAGTGGTTGCAGTGGTTGGACAGCCATCCGCCTTTCCCGTCGGCGGTTGCTTGCGGCGTGTCGGACGGATTGCCGAAGTGAAACTGATAGCGCACGTCCAAGTCACCGTGAAACAGCCCGCGCACACGATACTCGCCCGGTGAAACCAGGCGTCCTTCATCGTCCGCACCGTCCCAGTAATCGGTGTTCTTCCCCTGCCTGCGCGGATAATCGCTGATCAGGTTGCGTACGCGCGTGCCATCCGCCTGCTCGACCACCAGCGTGGCATAGCCGTCCGCCGGGAGTTCATACTCGATCGGCACGGGACCGACCGTTCTGTAGCGGGCGCTCTCCAACCGCTCGACGAGCGACGGAAGCGTGACCGAGGGCGACGGTTCGAC
>JAFGJQ010000300.1 GCA_016929015.1 Phycisphaerae bacterium
CCCTCTTCACGCAGGGCCTTGCACGCCTGCGTTCCGGAATAGTCAAACTCGCATGCCTGCCCGATGATGATCGGGCCGCTGCCGACAATCAGCACGCGACGAATCTGTGGGTCTCTGGGCATATACGACGTTCAGCGCTTCCGGCGTGACGGGCTCGGACCTCGCTCCCGCATCTCCCGGCCGTTCGACCGCCAGAGCATACTCACCCCTCGTGGCGGATTCCACCCCCACCGTCGCATACCCGATCGCTCTGGTGCATACCGATGCGGCATCGCGGCGGGGCGTCGGCCGGGCGCCTCGCGCTCGCCGGCGCGTTACTCCACCCCCATGTGTTTTCGCACCGCCACCGCCATGTCTTCCGCGGCGGCGAGCTCGTCGACGGTCACGTGGTCCGCGCCGGCGGCGGAGAGCTGCCGCAACCGGCTGGAGGCCCCGGCCCGCGCGGCGATGTACAGCTTCGGCGACAGACGCCGGGCCGCAGCGCAGGCCCGCGCCGCGGCCTCGTCATCCGGAATGGTCAGGATCAGCGCATCGGCACTGGCAATGCCGGCCGACGTCAGGACCTCCGGATTGGACGCATCACCGAACACGACGGCCCGTCCTGTCATAGACTCCTTCCGCACGGTGCGCGGGTTTAGCTCGATGATCGTGCAGAGGATCCCCGCTCGCTCCAGCTCTTCCGTCACCCTGCGGCCCATCGGTCCGTAGCCGGCGACGATGACCTGCGTCGGCGCCTCGGGCAAGTGGCCGGGCTCCGGCGGCGCGTCGTAGAACCGCGCGGTGCGCACCCACGGAGCGGACGACAGGCGAAAGTGCCGCCGCGACAAGCGATATCCCAGCCCGATCAACGCCGGCGTGGCGATCAGCGACAGCACCACGACGGCAATGCAAATGCCCATCGTCTCGCTCGAAATCAGCAGTGAGGCCCCGGCCGAGTACCGGATACCGCCGGCCGCAAGCAACACCAGGCTGAACTCGCCGGCCTGGGAAAGACTCAGGCCGACATAAAGGGCCGTTCCCGTGGTGGCGCCCAGCGACCAGCACGCCAGCGCGATCATCAGCGTCTTGACCGCGAGCAACAACGCCAAACCCAGCAAAATAAGCCACCACCAGTCAACCACCGTGGCCGGGTTCACTCCCATGCCGACCGTGGTGAAGAACACCGCGATGAACAGATCGCGCAGCGGTCCGATCTGGCCGGCGATCTCATGCCGGAAGGGCGAACTGGCCAGCAGAAAGCCTGCCAGAAACGCTCCCATCTCCAGGCTCAGCCCCAACCTCTCCGTGAGCGCCGCCGAACCCAGAGCGATTACCACCGAGACAATCATCGTCACTTCGGGTGAACCGCCCCGCACTGATTCGCCCACCAGTCGAGGAATCACCGCTCGGCACATGAGTACGACCAGCACCAGCCCGACGGCACGGAGTATCTCGTTGCGGAATATCACGCCCCATGACGCCACCCGCATCCCGTCGGTGGAGACGTCTGCTCCGGCGGCCGCCCATTTCCCCAATACCGGCAAAGATGCCAGCATCAACAGCACGACCAGATCCTGCACAACCAGGATGGCCAGGGCCAGGCGTCCGCTGGTGTGGCTCAGCTCGCGCCGGCCGGCCAGGATGCGCAACACGACCGCCGTGGAAGACAGGGCCAGGGCCATGCTGACCGCCAGTGCTGCCGGCGCCTTGAGCCCAAACACCATCACCACCGGCCAACCGGCGCCCGCACACAACAGGCACGCCCCTATGCCGATGGCCGCCATCCGTACCAGAGCATGCCGCAGTGCTGACAGGTGCAACTGCAACCCGATTCCGAACATCAGCAGAATGATCGCCAGGCGGGAGATGGACTCCAGGTTCTCCGCCGAACGGACGAGGTGCAGCGCATTCGGACCGACCAAGGCACCGGCAAGCAGATACGCCGGAATCACGGCCTGTCGCAGGCGCACCATCACCAGCGCAACGACGGCTGCCGTGGCCAGCACCACGAACAAATCCTGCGCCAACGGGCTGACGCCCTGTGCTGTCGCCAGCAACCGAACCATGCCCATAATCCCTTCATCGCCGGGGCCGGGCAGATTCTACCGGAAGAACAGTCGGGGCGTGAGGGAATCTGTTTCCGCCGTCCAGGGAAGCGCCCGTCCGGGACTTGGGTTCAGAGCTGGTGTTTCTTGCGCTTGTTGTAGAGCGTTCGGCGGGACAGGCCCAGTTCGCGGGCCAGGTCGGTGTGGGTGCGGCCCGATTGCTCCATGAGGCGGCTCAGCAGCAGTCGCTCGCATTCGTCCAGCACGTCGGTAAATGTGGTCTGACCGGTGCCCAACATGCGGCAGGCGCTGTCCACCACCTCGCGGGCCAGGCCGGCGGACGCGGTCGAATCCGCGGGGCGCGTATCGTGCAGCACGGACGCCAGGTCCTCGGCCGTGATGCGGTCCCCGCGCGTCTTGAAGGCAAGCGCTCGACGGATCACGTTCTCCAGCTCACGCACGTTGCCCTGCAGACGTTGGTGCATCAGCAGGTCCAGGGCGCCGTCATCCACGCCCGCCAACGGCCGGGGATAGTAGTCTGCGTATCGCTTCACGAAATGCCGGACCAGCAGCGGAATGTCCTCCGGCCGCTCAGACAGCGGCGGCACCTCGATGCGGATGACGTTCAGCCGCTGGAACAGGTCCAGGCGGAACCGGCCTTCCTCCACCTGGGCCTCCAGCCGGCGATTCGTGGCCGCGATCACCCGCACGTCCACCGGTTTTTCCTCGTCGGCCCCGACGGGCAGCACCAGCCCCTCCTGGAGGACCCGCAGCAGCTTCGGCTGGAGGGCCAGGTCCAGCTCGCCGATCTCGTCGAGCAGCACCGTCCCGCCGTCCGCCGCCCGAAAATGGCCCAGTCGGCTTTCCGTCGCACCGGTAAAGGCGCCTTTCGTGTGGCCGAACAAGGCGCTGTCGGCCAAGGGGCCGTTAATGGCAGCGCAGTTCACCGACAAAATCCGCCGGTGGCCGCGCTTGGCGTCCAGCCGGTGAATGGTCTCTGCCAAAAGCTGTTTGCCCGTGCCCGATTCGCCGTAAACCAGCACCGGCACGTCGGAGATGCGGGCGGCCCGAACCGCACGCTGCAGCACGTCTCGCATGGCTCGGCTGCAGCCAACAAACCCCGTCACCTCGAAGATGTCGTCGCGCAACGCCGGACGGCCCTCCGGCCGACTCTGCCGATAGCGCCGCAGCGCACGCTCCATCTGCTCGCGAAGCAGCACCGGGTTCACCGTGCCCTCCGTCACCTGGAGAAAACCCTGCACGCCGGCCTGAATGAGTTGCGAGCACCACTCCCGCGCAAGCGGCCTGTCCATCGCCACCAGAAGCTGCGAACCCGGCGCCTGCCGGCGGATGGATGACACAAGGTTCACCAGGGCCGCGGAGTCGTCTTCGGAGAAGACCGAGAGGAATTGACCGAGCGATGCCGACGCACTCACGAGAATGATCGCATTCCCGCTGGATACGCGCAGGCCTTCCTCCAGCCCACGCCGACCATTCACGTGATGGGACTGAAGACCGAGGCGGCTCGCCAAACCAGCCACATGCGCCAGCGATGGCGGGTCACCGTCGACAATCAACAGCCGCTCCGCTGGCGGTGCCGATGACGCTCGCGACGGCAAAGTCCTCCCTCCTGTTCGTCCCTGCAACTGGTGGCGTCAAGTCTGACTGACGTCAACCAGGTCACTACGCCTGGAGAGATGTCCGAGACTGGGCTTGCCTACATTCAACCACAGACCAATCAAGACCTTGGTTCAATACAGACAGAGCAATTTGGACAAAATGGGGAATTGGCGGAAGTGCCTCTCTCTTCTCCTCCCCACGTCCAACTCTCTCCCACATCCGTGAGGTCTACAATAACGGAAACCGCCGGCCGGTGTCAACATCCGGGATCGCGAAACCTGCCCCAGCGGCACCCCTAATGGCTTGTTAATACAGGGGATTGTGTTAGTCATGCGACAGACCTGTCGCAATCATCCAGCCTACCAGGGCCCCCATCAGAGCGCCGGTAAGCGGATGGTTGGTCGCCGCTCACCCTCCCCCGCCGCCGCATCGAGCGTTTCTGAGGCCGCGATACCCCAACAGCCCGCCCAGCGCGGCTCCGATAATAACGCCGAGAAGCGTCTTCCACACGGCAAACCCTCCAAGGCACTCGCCTTTGACGGATTCTAGGACGCGACCTCCACCCCGGCCACCATTGCGTCCCGGACGAGGCCATACCCGATCGATCGCCCGGACACCGGCACCCGTTGCGACGATGCCCCGTACCGGGTCAAATGCACGGGCGGACCCGGTTCGCATGGTGGACCTTCCTACACGAGCATGGGTGAGTCATGAGCAACCCCCCTGTCAGCGCACCCCGGCCGCTCGCAGTTCTGCGGGCAATGATCGATTCGGTGGACCGCGACATCCTGAACCTGCTGGCCCGGCGGGCCGCCCTGGTCGGCGAAATCGCCGAATGCAAGCGACACCACCACCTGCAGATACGCGATCACGCCAGAGAAGAGCAGATCGTCCGGGATCGACGTGAGTTCGCGACCGAACTCGGCCTCTCGCCCAACGTGGTCGAGGGCATGTACCGGTTGATTCTGTGGGAAAGCCGCGACCGGCAAGCCGCCCTGCGCGCGGAAATCCCGCTGGACGCGGAACCGAAGACGATTGCCATCGTGGGCGGCATGGGGCAGATGGGCCAATGTCTGGCTCGCATGTTTGTGGATCTGGGACATTACGTCATCGCCGCCGACGTCAAGACGGAGACGACGCCGGAAGAAGCGGCGCAAGTCGCAGACGTGATAATCATCAGCGTCCCAATTTCCGAAACGGTGGCCGTGATTGAGAACCTGGGTCCACTTGTGCGAACTGATGCGCTACTTATGGACGTGGCGTCCATCAAGCAAGCCCCCATGGAAGCGATGCTGCGTTGCACATCTGCGAGCGTGGTGGGCACTCACCCGATGTTCGGTCCGTCGGTGCATTCGCTTCAGGGACAGCGCGTGGTGCTGTGTCCCGGCCGCGGGAAGGAATGGGAAGACTGGCTGCGGCAAACGTTTCACGCCCGCGGCCTGATCGTCAGAGACTCCGACCCGGCCGCGCATGACCGGGCGATGGCAATTGTGCAGGTGCTGGTACACTATCGCACCGAGGTGATGGGCCGGACGCTGTCACGCCTGGGCGTTTCCATCGAGGAGACGCTCAGCTACACGTCACCGATCTACCTGATGGAGTTGCTGATGACGGCTCGTCACTTCGGCCAGTCGGCCGATCTGTACGCCTCCATCAGCATGAGCAACCCGGCCACGGCCGACGTGACCGCGGTGTTCACCCAGGCCGCCGACGAGGTGCGTGAGTTGGTGTTGCGCGGTGACCGCGCCGGCATGCAGCAGTTGTTCGAAGATACGCAGCGCTTCTTCGGTGACTTCACCAACGAGGCGATGGAGCTGAGCAGCTATCTGATCGACCGCCTCGTGGAACGGGCGTGAACAACGCGCCGCAGGCAATCCAAGACAACCGCGCGGACGACCGGGGGCCCCGGCGTTTTCGTCGTCAATTCACCGACTCCCTCATCCCGAATAGATCCGCGCGCTCAAGCCCATGTACAGCAGCAGGTACGCCGACTCCGCGATGAAACCCGTCGCACGCAGCGTGATCAGGTCCTGGCCGCCCCGGCGGTGCGACACCGTCACGCTGAACACGTACGTCATCGCAAACACGCCGAGGGCGATCACACAGCCGAACGGCCAGCGGCCGCCGTACCCGCAATACACGGCCGTCAGCGCCGTCACCGGGGCGAACCAGCCGAGCACCATCTGCACCGACTGCCGCGAGAGAATCTGTCGCGTCAGCGGATCGGCGTCTGCGGTCGCACGTCCGAGACTGGCCGCCAGCAGAACGCCCCATCGCCCCCAGATCGGTGCCAGCAGCAGCGGCCGATAGAACGCGTGGGGATACGCGAAGTTCATTGCCGCGCCCCATGGCCCCGGCCAAGTGGAAACTCCTTCGGGAATGGCAATCCAAAGCGCCAACTTCAGCACGCACAACACGACAAGTGCGGTCGCGATGAGAAGTCCCGGCGACGCGGGGCCCGAGATCCGATCGGCCACCGTCGCTGTCCGTCGGTTTGGAAGCTCCAGGACGCGTGCCGCCGCAATCAGCAGAACGCCGCCGCACAATGCCACGTCCAGAAGCCACACGCTGACGGCCGGCATGAGGCGAATGCCATGCACTTCGCCGAAGCATCGCCAGGCCGCCCGATAGAGGCACGCATACGCGATCCCGATGATCAGCCCCAACGGGACAAGAAGATGAAGCAGCTTGCGCGCCTCTTCCGGGGTCAGTGCTCCGGGCGGTCCAAGCGGGAAAACGAGCGACGCCGCCGCGCGAAGCCGAACGCTCCAGCCGATCCCCTTGTCCCGGCCATCGGGCACCGGTTCGCCCGGAGCAACTTCCTGCCCGCTTGAATTGGCCGGCTCCATGACGGGTGAGAATAGCTCCCGGCCCGGCCAAAGCAACCGCGGCCCGCCCGGGGCGCGCACACGCTTCACCGCGAGATCATCGACAACGTTGCGGCTTAGGGAATTCGAGAAGAACTAGCGATAACGCTCGCGTTCCGGCCTCGCCAGCTCGAAGATCGACTGCGTCTTGAGCAGGGTCAGCTCCTGCGGAAACGCGTGGAACGCATGCACGTGAAACTCACGTTCGCGGGCCTCAAAGTCCACGAACGTGAACGGTGTGAGCCCGTCATACTCCCACTCATCGAAGTCCTGGTACATGCCGCGGGTCTGAGCATACCGCATCAGATCCCGGTGCGATGATGGGAACAAATTGGCGGTCATCTTTTCAACCTGGCTGGAAAGAATAAAGCGGAGACCGTTCGCGAAGCTTTGTGAATGGTCTCGCTCTCCCCGCAGGCGGAAAGAGGTTGCCAAGCCGTTCTTGGGTAGCAACTCGCTTTCGTGCGCGATGAGCTCGGTAAGCGTGTTGTCCCCAAACTGGACAGTGACCACATGCGAGAGCCCGACGACCCAGACCTCGGCATGGTAGAGCCTCTGCTCCACGTGCTTGACTTGGTGAATCCGGAACAGCTCCGGATGTAAAGCACGCTGGTACAAGTAGAAATGAAGCTCGTCAACTCGCTGTTTGGTCTTACCCTGCTCCACCGGACCGCCTCAATCGTAGAACACTAACCCACCAAATCTCTCGCCTCGCTGCTGATTATACAGGCCGATTTCGGGACGGCCAAAGAATAATCCGCGCAAGAACAGAATTTCGGGGCCGTTGGGTGCCATCTTCCGTAAGTAACGTCAGATAATATACTTAAAACAGATTCATAGTCCATGCGACACCGTCGAAACCTCCGATGGACAGCGTGCGCCGACGGACAGCCAAATCATCAATTCACAGGGAGCGATCTCCCAGACTGACCGTTAGCGAGTGGACGTCCAGCCGGACGGCGTTGGGCCCGCGAGCGGAGACGCTCCTGGATCGCTCTGAAGCGCCCTCGCGATCCGACTGAGCCGTTGCCACTGGCAAAGGGTCTACTATAATTCCGGACTGAATGTTCAATCACTCGCGCTTATCTTCCTGTTCATGGGGTCTGTGTGTCGCAGTGGTCGTGGCCACGTGCGCGCTGCCGATGGGTAAAGTGACACTGTCCGAATCCGTGTGTGAGGCGGGTCGGCAAGCGGCGTGCGCTGGGAAGGGCGATCCGGCAACCCCACCGCGTTCTTCACAATCGGGCGAGCAGAACGGCGAGTCAGACGAGACGCCGACCTCTGCCGTGTCGGCGGTTCTGTCAGACGCCTGGGATCGGACGACGCGGGACGAGGCGCGGCCGGTGGCGGTCACGCACACCTCGCGTTGGATTGAACCACTGGTGATGCCCGAGCCGGCATGGCGTCGCGATCGGTTCCGCGAGGTCCGAGTCGTGACCCCCCAGGAGGCCGGCACCCTCCCTATTGTCTCGCACGCACCGCCTGTTCATGTCTGAGGAATCCGCTCCGCCGACCGTTGCCCGGGTGGGTCTGATCGGTCGCGGCGCGGAGCGTGCGGCCGCGGCATCTGAGTTTTCGTGAGAACAACAGAACGACCCGGAATGCGTGTCTGCTTCCGGAGACTGTACGGAGTTGCATGACCATGGACGACAAGCATCGCATGTGGAAGTGGGTGGGAGTGATCTTTCTGATTGCTGGGGCGGCGCTGTTTTTGTGGCCGCCGGAGGCGAAGTTGAAGGGCGGAATCGACCTGGTGGGGGGGACGAGTCTCCTGTTCGAGATTGACACCGCGGGTCTGACCACGCTTCAGCGGAGTGGTCTGCCCGAGCGGGTGATTGCGATTCTGAAGAACCGGGTGGATCCGAACAGCCAGATGAACCTGGTCTGGCGGCCGATCGGGAACAACCGGATCGAAGTGCAAATGCCGAGGCCGACGGAGAATGCGCTGAGGCGGCGTCAGGCGTACGAAGCAGCCCGCGATAAGGTGCGGGAGCTGAACGTCACGCGGCTGGATGTGGAATCCGCCCTGAGCGCCCCGCCGGAGCAGCGCGAGGCGCGAATCGAGGAACTTGTGCGGAATGTTCCGGAGCGGAAAGCGCTGCTGGAGGCGGCGGCAGAAGCCCTGGATGCCTATTCTGCGTTGCGCGGCAGTGACGATGTGGACGCGGAGCACGCCGCCATGGTGGCCTACGAGGATGCCGTGGAGGCGGTGCTGGAGACCTCCGTCAACCTTCCCAGGCTGACGGACATCCTGGAGCTCCGCACAAAGGAAGGCGCGGACCTGGTCGCGTCTATTCGTGACTCGCACCCATCCTACCGCGATCGTCTTGACGTGCTGGTCAACGCCCATAGGGAATGGGATGAAGAAAAGGGTTCGCTGGAAGACCCGTCCGACCTGAAGCGACTGATTCGCGGCGCAGGGGTGCTGGAGTTCCGCATTCTGGCCGAGCGAGACGGGACCAACCCGGCCCTGCTTCGCTACGACGAAGGGGGGACCCGTCCGGTTCAGAGTTACGTGGACCAGTTGCAGAAGCGCGGGCCGCGGGCCCAGGATCCGGGCGATCCGTTCCGCTGGTTCCCCATCAAGGATCCGGTCGCGTTCACCAACGCCAAGAACATGGAGCACTTCGAGGAGGCGCGGGACCGCAGCGGCGTGATCATCGAAAAATACCTGGACACGTATTACGTTCTGGCGCACGACGACCCGAGCAAGTACGGCCTCACCGAAAAGAGCGGCCGCTGGCAATTGCGGAGTGCGACGCCGTCCCAGGACTACAACACGGGCCGGCCGGCGGTGCAGTTCATTCTGGATACGCCCGGGGCCAACAAGTTCGGCGAACTGACGCGGAACAACCTGAAGCGGCAGCTCTGCATCTTCCTGGACGGGGTGGCCCAGTCGCACGCCACGATTCAGAGCCAGATCTTCGATCGGGGCCAGATCAGCGGGAGCTTCACCCAGCAGGAAGTGATGGAGCTGGTCCAGACGCTGGACGCGGGCTCTCTGCCGGCCCGGGTGAAAGAGACGCCGCTGATGGAGAAGACCATCGGCCCGAGTCTGGGACTGACCAACCGGACAAAGGGCATGCAGGCGGCGGTGGCCGGTCTGATCGCGGTGGCGATCTTCATGGTCATCTACTACCTGTTCGCGGGCCTGGTGGCAAACGTGGCTTTGACCCTGAACCTGCTGTTCACGCTGGCCATCATGGCCGCCCTGGAGGCCACGTTCACACTTCCGGGCATCGCTGGTCTGATTCTGACGGTGGGCATGGCGGTTGACGCAAACGTGCTGATCTACGAACGCCTGCGCGAAGAGCGGGATCGGGGCGTGAACCTCAAAAAGTCCATCAAGATCGCGTACGAAAAGGCCTTCAGCACGATCATCGACGCCAACCTGACCACGCTGATCACGTGCGTCGTGCTCGGCTACGTCGGCAGCGAGGAAATCAAGGGCTTCGCCATGACGCTGGGGTTCGGCGTGGTGACGAGCATGTTCACGGCCCTGGTGGTCACCCGGCTCATCTTCAGTTCGATGGTCTCGGCGGGCTGGCTGAAATCGCTGCCCATGCTCCGGCTGATCGGCCATCCGAAGATCAACTGGCTGCAGTTGCGGACCTTCTTCTGGCCGGTGTCGGTCGTGCTCACAATCACGGGGATCGTGGCCTTCGGCACGGCCACGGCGACGGACAAGGAAGCGCTGTACGACATCGAATTCCTGGGCGGCACCAGCGTGCAGATCGAAACGCTGCCGGACGTAACGCTGACCGACGAGCAGGTGACGCAACTGGTGACGGACAAGTCCGGCACGAGCGTAGTGACCTGGCTACTGGAAGCCGCGGACGCCCTGGAATCCGCCCAGGTGGAGGCCGGCACGGTGCCCGGCGAATTCGTACTCACCACGTCGGACCGCCTGACCGGTGACCAGATGGCCGTTCTCGTGCGGGCCAGTGGAGAACTGGAGACCCGGCTCGCCCGAGACGGCGTTCAGACGGAAGGGAACCAGGCGACGTTCATCACGCGGATTCGCGAAGTGGAGACGAAGACCGCCGCATCAGAGGAGGAGACCCCGGCAGAGGAAAAGGCGCCGGCCGTCCAGGTCATGACGCAGGACGAGTTCCGCGAGGCCGTGCGGAAGGCGGCGGCATACGCACGTAAGACCGCGGACGACCGGTTGTCGGTCGCTCGGGTGCAATACGCCCAGGTGGCCGGCGAGGAGACAGGGACGCCCCACGCGTTTGACATCGTGACCGTCGAGACCAGCCGCGAACTGGTCCAGACGGCGATCGTGGCCGTGATGGGCGACAAGCTCCGCATCGAGCTGCCCATCGAAGCGAAGCTGGTGACCGACCCGGACAAGGCGCCCGATGGGTACTTCCCGATTGCCGCGGGAGTCCGCTACCTGAGCGACGTGGTGCCGGGCAACTGGCAGTTTGAGATCCAGCAATACCGCGGGGGCGTCGTGCTCGTGTTTGACGGGATTCGACCCGCGCAGACGACGACGGCCATTGCGAATCGGATTCGCGAAATCCGGCTGCAGCCGGAGTACGAAGGCTACGCGTACCGCGAGTACATGGTCTTCGGCCTGGACGACGCGCCGGGGGCCGGTACGGACGCCGAGAAGAAGTACACGAAAGTGGCGCTGGCCGTGATGGACGAGAACATCTACTACGATCCGAGCAATCCGGACCCATGGCGCGAGGGTTTGGCCGTTCCGGAGCGGGAGCAGGCCGAAGCGGCATTCGCCAGCGAAAAAACGCTGCGGCAGGTGCTCCAGTTCGACGGACAGGTGGCCAAACGCACGCAGACCCAGGCTACAGTGGCCATGATTCTCGCGTGCGGGGCGATCGTGGCGTACGTGTGGATCCGGTTCGGCACCATGCAGTACGGCCTGGCGGCCATCATCGCCCTGGTGCACGACGTGTCCATCACGCTGGGGCTGGTCACGCTGGCAGACCTCGTCGGTCTGCGAAACTTCCGGATCGACCTTGCGATGATCGCGGCGCTATTGACGATTATCGGGTACAGTCTGAATGACACGATTGTGATCTTCGACCGCATCCGTGAAAACCGAGGCAAGCTGGCCCACCTCAGCACGGAGATGATCAACGCCAGCATCAACCAGTGCATGTCA
Organism: Phycisphaerae bacterium; assembly: GCA_016929015.1. Classification (GTDB taxonomy): domain Bacteria; phylum Planctomycetota; class Phycisphaerae; order UBA1845; family UBA1845; genus JAFGJQ01. The sequence continues at coordinate 11,640 of JAFGJQ010000300.1, forward strand.
CGTACGCTGCTGACCTCCGGCACCACGTTGATCGTGGTGTTGATTATGTTCTTGTGGGGAGGGCCGGGCGTGCACGGGTTCAGCTTCGCGCTGCTCATCGGCGTTATCGTGGGAACGTACAGTTCGGTTGCCATCGCCGCCCCGCTCCTGGCGAGCCCGCGCGTGCTGGCGGCAATCGTGTACGGGCTGATCGGGCTGACGGTCTTCGGCGTGGTGGCCCAAGTGCTTTCGACGAACGTGGCTCGCGGCATCGCCGGCCTGGTCGTAGCCGTTGCGACCGTGCTGATCGTCCTGTGGGACTACCGCAGCCGCTACGGCATCGTGCCGGGCACCCGCCCGGCCTGACCGGAATGGAATATCCCCGGTCCACAACCGGCCCCGCCCTCGGCCTTGCGCCGGCGGCGGGGTCGGTTCTTTTGCGGAATGGCGAATTGCGAATGGGAAAAAGGGTTCAGGGGTCTGGGCGCGGACGGAGATGCAAGGCAGACAGAATCCACTGTTCAGGAACAGTGGCACACAACGGCGCGGTTCAAGCGCGGTGACACGAGGGTCAGGCCAGTGCCGCCAGCGCCTGCCGGGCGGCGCGCATGCCGTGGATGATGTCCTCGTCCGGGGTGGCGAAGCTCAGTCGCAGGTACCCCTTCTGCATGAAGGCCGCACCGCTGGCCGTGATGACGCCGGCCGCGTCCAGCAGATACGCCGCCACGTCGTCCGAGTTTTGCGGAACGGACCCGGCGGGAGTCCGCCTGCCGAAGCAACCCCGCACGTCCCAGAAGGAGTAGAACGTGGCGGGCGTCGGCCAGATCTGGACGTGCGGCATGTCCTTCGACTCACGGTGCAACAGGTCCCGCTTGGCCTGGAGTTCCTTGACAATTCCCGGATCGTACGGCCGGCGGATGGCCGCCAGGGCCGCCGCCTGCGTCGGGGTGGCCGGTCCGGACGTGTAGTGGCTCTGGAGATTCACCATGGCCCGGATCACGTCGTCCGGCCCCACCGCCCAGCCGATCCGTATGCCGCCGGTGCGGCGGAAGTTCTTGGACATTCCGTCCACCTGGATGAGCCACGGTCGTGTTTGTTCGTCGATGCGCGGCTCCGGGTATTGCCGGCCATCGAAGAGAATTCGCCAGTAGAGCCGGTCCAGGACGAAATAGACGTGGCGCTCCGCACAAACGCTCAGCATCGCTTCCAGTTCTTCCGCCGAGTAGAGCTGCGCCGTCGGGTTGCACGGGTTGTTCAGAAGGAAGAGCTTGGCGTGGGGCCGGGCGTCCAGGTTCCGCTCCACGTCCTCCCGGGTGACCTTCAGCCACTCCCGCTGTGTGCCCAGCGGCAGCACCATCACGGGGAACGCGTACGCGGCCGTGGCCAGCGGCTGATAGCTCACCCACGGGGCCGCCTCCAGCAACACGGCGTCCGCCGGGTTGCAGGTGGCCAGGAAGGTATTGAACAGCGCCTGCTTGGCGCCCGTGCAGATGATGACGTTGTTCGGCCCGTACACGTCCGAAAGTCCGAGCCATTGCAGAACGGCCTCGCGCAGCTCCCGCAGCCCGGCCGGGTCCGTGTACATCGTCTGCTCTTCGCGGAACGCTCGCTCGCCCGCCTCGCGGATTCCCGGGTCCAGTCGGCCCTTCGTTTCACCCAGACCAAAGTCGTACACGGGCCGGCCCTCGGCCAGCCGTTCCTGCACCCGCTGTTTCAGGGCGAGGGTCAGGGAGGGTCGGAATTTGCTCAGTTTTGCGGAGATCCGCTCGTGTAGTTCCATGATGCTCTTCTCAAAGGAAGTCCGGGACCGCAGGATCGTTGGTCGATCCACTTTGGAAGTATCGGCGGATCGGGGGCCGAGGCATTCGCGAATCACCGGGCCGCGGCGGGCCTTACTCCGGCCCTTCATCCACGCCCAGCGGGGAGGTGTGCTCGAACCGGGGCGACGATTCGTCGGCCGGTTCCAGCTCATCCAGCCAGAGTGCGTCGTCGTTGCGATGATAGATCATGAACTGGCCGCGAAGGGCCGGGTCCTTTGCCCGGTGATAGCGCAGGTAGATATGCCGCTCATCCACGGCGGATATCTCCACCTTTCCCGTGGCGTGCGACATCACGAACCGGGCCCGCCGGGACAGGCCCGATCCACTCCGCAGGGCCGCCCGGAAAATCTCCCAGCCTTGGACGATGGGCACGGCGTACGGTTGATTGCCGGCGGTCGGCCGGCCCTGGAACAGGTAGTACGGGGGACACCCGATGAAGGACAGTTCGCGGAACAGGTTGCTCAGGACGACCGGATCGTCATTGATGCCGCGAATGAGCGGGCACTGGTTGACGCAGATCAGGCCGCAGCGAATGGCACAGTCAATGGCCTCGACGGCGGGGTCGGTCAGCTCTCGCGGGTGGTCAAAGTGGGCCATCAGGTAGACGCGGTTTCGCCGCGTCGAATTCGACCGGAAAACGTCCTGCAGCTCAGCATCATTGATGATCCGCCACGGATCGAACGCCGGCATTTTCGATCCGATTCGGATGATGCGAACATGCGGAATCGCCCGCAGCGACTCCAGAATTTCGCGGATGCGTCGCGTGCTCATCAGCAGGGGGTCCCCGCCGGTCAGCAGCACGTTGGTGACGTTCGGATTCCCGGCGATGTAGCGGATGCCTTCCGACACGTCGCGGGTCACCTCTTCGTTTTCGTCCATGAAGAGCCGCTTGCGGAAGCAATAACGGCAGTAGGCCCCGCACACCTCGTTACAGAGCAACAGCACAGTATGGTCATACTTGTGCTGCACGCCGGGGGCCACGGAGACCGCCGCTTCGTTGCTGGCGTCGAGGCGCCCCCAGTCGTGAAGCTCCTCCGGACGGGGGATGATGAGCTGCCGAATGGGATCGTCAGGGTCGTTCCAGTCGATCAGGCCCAAGTAGTAGTCGTTCGCTCGGAAGGCGTAGCGCTGCGCCACCGCATTCAACACCTCTCGTTGCTCCGGTGGAATCTGCGGAACGCGGTCGATGCTCCGGACGTACTTCACGCGTCGCAGGCGGATCGACACAATGTCCGGTTTGGGCTCGTTCGGATAAGTCATACCACCCTCACTCAGAAAGGTCGGCTCAGCCCGATCGCGCAGTCGACACACGTCCCGCTCCCGTAGATCGGCGCAACCCGCAGGCAATCTGGCCCTGCGTGTGTATGTTCTTGTTTCCACCTATGTTATGCGAGCAACGGGCCCGGGACAAGGCGAGCACACGAACAGCCCACTCGCGCAGCACACACGGTCTGCGCGGCGTGATGGCATCGCCCGATCCTTGCAACGATCGTGGCCGACATCCGCGCTGTCGCCCCGTTCGGCGGTCGAGTCCACGCGCAGGAGACAGGCAGTCCCGATTAGCTGAATCGGAACTCGCCGTCCTGGTGATCCAGCGTCCGGTCGGCTGTGGCCTGGGCCGCGTCCGGACCGACGACGAGAACGGTCCGACCCTCAAATGCAAACTCCTCGTCTCC
>JAFGJQ010000301.1 GCA_016929015.1 Phycisphaerae bacterium
CTGTCTGGAGGAAACCGGGACGAAGGTCGAAGATCTGGCCATGGTGATTCCGCACCAGTCGAATCTTCGCATCATGGAAGCGGCCCGGAGACGAATTTGTCTGCCCACGGAGAAGCTGGCGGTGAACATCGATCGCTACGGCAACACGTCGGCGGCCTCTATCCCGTTGGCCCTGGACGAGGCCCGGCGCAACGGACGGCTGCGTGCCGGTGATTTGGTGATGTTTCTGGGTTTCGGCGGGGGTCTCACGTGGGGCGTGACCCTGATGCGGCTGTAGACGCTGAGGATCGGGCTCGAACGGATGACTAGGCAAGCACTACTGTTCCCGGGGCAGGGTTCTCAATCCATTGGGATGGGACGCGACGTGGCGTCCGCCAGTGCGGTTGCGGCGGAGGTGTTCCGCAAGGCGGACGCCGTTTTGGGCTTTGGGCTGTCGCAGATCTGTTTCGAGGGGCCGGACGAGAAGCTGGAGTGTACGGACATCCAGCAACCGGCGATCTTCGTGACCAGCGTGGCCGTCTGGGAGGCGCTGCGAGAGAAGGGTGCAAACCTGTCCTGGTTCGAGGCCGCCGCGGGCCTGAGCCTGGGTGAATATACGGCCCTGCACGTGGCGGGCTCGTTGTCGTTTGAGGATGCATTGCGCCTGGTGCAGCGGCGGGGCCGGTTGATGCAGGAAGCGGCGGATGCCAACCCGAGCGGGATGGTGTCGTTGGTCGGGGCGGACGAGGTCGCCGCCCGGACGCTGTGCGAGAAGGCGGCCCAGGGCGACGTGCTGTCGCCGGCGAACTTCAACTGCCCCGGGCAGATTGTGATTTCCGGTTCGCGGGCGGCGTGCGGGCGGGCCTTGGAACTGGCGGGTGAGGTCGGCTGCCGGGCGGTGCCGTTGAAGGTGGCCGGTGCGTTTCATTCGGCCCTGATGGCGTCTGCGGCGGAGGGTTTGGCGGCGGCTTTGGCGTCGACGCCGGTCCGCTCGCCCTCAATTCCCGTGCTTTCGAATGTGACGGGTGAGGCGCACGGGGGGCCGGAGTCCATCCGGACGGCGCTGGTTCAGCAGCTCACGCACCCGGTGCTCTGGCAGCGGTCCATGGAGCGGCTGGTGGGCCAGGGTATCCAACGGTTCGTGGAAGTCGGTGTTGGACGGGTGCTGAAGGGGCTGATGCGCAAGATTGACCGGGCCGCCGAGGTGGTCAACGTGGGCACGGCCGCGGAGTTGGATGTGAACGTGGCGCCTCAGCCCTGAGGAGCACGGCGCGAGGAAGGACCGATGAGCAAGGAATTGCAGTCCAAGACGGCGGTGGTGACCGGGGCGGCCCGCGGAATCGGCCGGGCGATCTGTATGGAACTGGCCGGGCGCGGCGCGAATATTGTCGGCGTAGACCTGCTGGCGGACCCGCTGAAGTCCACCGTTTCCGAACTGGGTGACCTGGGCGTGAAGGCGGTGGCGAAGGTTGTGGATGTCACGGACGGTCCGGCCATGCGCCAACTGGGCGACGAGGTGGTGGGTGAGTTCGGCGGCATCGACATCATGGTGAACAACGCGGGAATCACGCGTGACACGCTGCTGCTGTCGATGGACGACGAGCAGTGGGATCTGGTGATCCGCGTGAACCTTCGAGGCGTCTATCTGGGGACGCAGATGGCGGGGAAGGCCATGTTGCGTGCCCGGTCGGGTCGGATCATCAACATTGCGAGCGTGTCGGGGGTGATGGGCAACCGGGGCCAGGCGAACTACGCGGCGAGCAAGGCCGGGGTGATCGGCCTGACCAAGTCGGCGGCCAAGGAGTTGGGCAAGCGCGGGATCACCTGCAATGCGATCGCCCCGGGCTTTATCGCCACGGACATGACCGGCGTTCTTCCGGACCAGGTGAAGGAGGCGGTGAAGCCGCTGATTCCGCTGCAGCGGTTCGGCACGGCGGAGGAGGTGGCGGGGGTGGTGGCGTTTCTGGCCGGCCCGGGCGCCTCGTACATAACGGGACAGGTGATCCAGGTGGACGGCGGGTTGCGGATGTAGGGTCGGCCGGGACCGGGTACGGTTGAATTGGGGCGGGGCACCGGCTAGAATCCCGGCCCATTGCTGCAAGGTCAGTACTGGCAAGCGGTACAAGGCAGGAGGAATGCTTGTGTCGATACCGTCGAAAGAAGAGATTCAGGCCAAGGTCATCTCGATTGTTGCGGAGCACCTCGCACGCGACCCGTCTGAAATGACCCGCGAAACGTCGTATCAGAATGACCTCAACGCCGACTCTCTGGACATCGTGGAAGTCGTGATGGACCTCGAAGAGGCGTACGACATGAACGTGCCCGACGAGGATGCGCAGCGAATCGATACGATCGGCGCAACCGTCGATTACATCCACGAACAGTTGAGCAAGAAAAACGGCGACGCCGGATCGAGCGCGTAGACGGCCGCGAATCCGCAGTTACCGAGAGCAGGGTATGGTTGACCGACGCGTCGTAGTGACGGGCACGGGTGTGGTGACTCCGCTCGGATGCACCGTCGACAAATTCTGGGACAGTCTCATCTCCGGGCAGTCCGGCATTCGGTCCGTGCAGCGCTTCGACAGCACGGGGTATGATGTTCGCTTTGGGGGCGAATGTCTGGACTTCGACACGACCGGTGTGATTGAGACCAAGGCGGCCCGCCGGATGGATCGGTTCAGCCAGATGGCGCTGGTGGCGGCGGACCAGGCTGTCCGACAGAGCGGGTTTGACGTGTCGGCGGTCGATCCTTCCCGCGTCGGCTGCACCATCGGGTCGGGCATCGGCGGAATCAAGGAACTGGAAGATCAATATCGCCGTCTGCTCGAGAAGGGGCCGGACAAGGTCTCGGCGTTCACCATTCCCAAGCTGATGGTCAACGCGGCGGCCGGCAACGTCTCGATTGCCATCGGGGCGAAAGGGCCCAGCCAGGCGGTTTCCACGGCCTGTGCCTCTGGCACGAACGCCTTGGGCGATGCCTTCCACTGGATTCGCGAGGGCAGGGTGGACGTCATGGTCTC
>JAFGJQ010000302.1 GCA_016929015.1 Phycisphaerae bacterium
ATTCGGGTGGTGTCAAAAGCACCATGAGCCGCCTTGGCGGCCGGCAAGACGGCCCGTACCATGGCGCTATGGGCGGTTGCGGGACGACCTGACCGGTTCCTATCACAAAGGCCGCGATCATGATTCCCAGGTGGCTTCTGACCGTGCTGATTCTTGTCGGCCTTGTGGCCGGGACCGTCGTCGGTCAACTCCTATATGATCCGGCCTACCGCCTGTCCATGCCGGACTCCCAGCACGCCCACGCCACCGCCTTGGCCGTGTTCACCTTCCTGGGCAACACGGTTTTCATGGGTTTGCTGAAGATGCTGATCATCCCGCTGGTGGCGACCAGCGTGGTCGTCGGTGTGACCAGCGTGGGCAATTTCCGCCAGCTTGGTCGGATCGGCATCAAAACGCTCGTCTACTACTTTGCCACAATGCTCCTGGCCGTCGTGCTGGGACTGGTGTTGGTCTCGGTGTTTCGGCCGGGCGACACCATCGGCCTGCAGCAGCGGGCGGATGCGGAAGCGGGCTTTCGTGCGGTGGTTCCGGAAGCGGTGCAGGCCCAGGCACCACAGGCCGGGCTGATCGGCGCGTTTCGCGGCCTGGTCGATCAGATCATCCCCGTAAACGTGATCGGCAGCGCGGTTGGCATCGACTACAACACCCGTGTGGTGCAGAATACCGGCCATCCCCTGCCCGTGATCGCGTTCTTCATCTTCTTTGGCGTTGTGGTGACCATGATCGGCCCCAAGGGGCGGATCCTGATCGCTTTCTTCGATGCTGCGTTTGAAGTGCTGATGAAGATGGTTCACGCGGTGATCTGGATGGCGCCGGTTGGGGTGTTTGCCCTCCTGGCCTGGACCGTTGCCCGCATCGGGCTGGGCGCCTTCGCCAGCGCCATCGGCGGGTACATGGTCGTCGTGTTGAGCGGCCTGTTCATCCACGGATTGATCGTGCTTCCACTGTTGTACTGGATCATCGTGCGCACCAATCCGTTTCGCTTCCTCCACGACATGCGACAGGCCCTCATGACTGCCATCGGCACCGATTCCTCATCCGCCACCCTGCCGGTCACCATCGAGTGCGCCACGGAAATCGGCGGCGTCAGCAAGCGTTCGGCAGGATTTGTTCTGCCCCTGGGCTCAACCATCAACATGGACGGCACCGCGCTGTATGAGGCGGTGGCGGTCGTCTTCCTCGCCCAGGCGTATTCCGTTCCACTGGGCCCGGTGGAGTTGACCCTGGTTGCCATCACGGCCACCCTGGCTGCGGTGGGCGCGGCGTCGATTCCCTCGGCCGGCCTGGTGACGATGGTGATCGTGATCGACGCGGTCAATGCGAGCGTTCTGCAGGCCCACCCAGAGGCGTCGGCCATCCCGATCGCCGCGATCGGGCTGATCATCGGGGTGGACCGCATCCTGGACATGTTTCGGACGGCGGTGAACGTCTGGGGGGACGCGGTAGGGGCCAAGATCATTGACCGGCTGGAGCCTGTCACGCGGCTGGAATCATAACATATTGTCATACAATGTGTTATGGTTTCGTGCCGGCTCCGGCGCTGTGCATTGCCGGCCGGGCCACGAGATTCGCGGGTTCAGCGATTGGCAGAATCGGCCGACATGGCGTAGAATCGCGGCTTCGCGCCAGCGCCGGCGGAAGGGTTGGCGGCTCGGGCCCGCTGTTGCGGGCCACTGATGGCAAGTGTGTTGTTGCACTGAGGAAACGGAGGACCCGTGATCAAGATTCGACCTCGGGGGAATGAGTCGGTCCAGCAGATGTTGAAGCGATTCAAGCGGCTGTGTCAGCGTGAGGGGCTGACGCGCGACATCAAGCGGACCAGCTATTACGAGAAGCCCTCTGAGCGACGCCGGCGCAAGACGCGCAAATCACAGCGTCGCCAGACGATGGAATAGACTCGCCGGGCCCGGCCAGACAAGCAGCCCGCCGAACGCGCCAACACGCGACCGGTCGGGCTGTTAGTGCGCGCCGAGGCACGCCATGTCTCTGAGAAGTAAGGGGAGGGCTAGCCGTCGATCTGCACACCCGCAAGGGCAACGGCCACGTTGTCTGCGAACTCGAACACCTTGTGCAACTCGGAGACCAGCATGATCCCCCACACATGGGTGCCGACGCCGCACAGCACGAGCCGGGACTCGTTCTTGATGACCACCTGCTCCCGCAGATCAATGAGGCGTGCGATGTTGGATGAGTTCAGGTAGGTTACGTTGGACATGTCCAACACGACGTTCAACCGGGGGTTACTCTGGACCTGTTCGTAGAGCCCTTCCAGATCGTCGGTGAAGACCGGATCGTCCTGCAGTTCCGCTACGAGGATGTTCTCAGACCAGTTCTGAATCGACATCGTGCTTTTCGCTCCGGTGGCGTCGGTGGCAGGCTACCCGCGCCCCCGGGACCTGTCAACGCGTTTCGGCCGCTGGGTGTCTGACCGGGGGTGCGCCGCGCGATCGGAGGCACAACTGCCCTTCCGGAGAGACCTTGCGTGCGGTAGCCAAACGGCCGGAGGCCAATGCTGCGCGTGAGTGCGATTGCAGTGGTGATAACCGCGTTTGTGGCAGGTTCACGCGTTCCTGTCCCGCTTTATCGCACACGGACCAGCAGGTTGCGGTCCACGTCGGCTTCACGTAGCGCCGGCGCGATGTCCTTGAGAAACCGGTGCCCGTCCGTGTAGTACCCGGCCGTCGGGGACAGGCCGGGGACGCGTCCGGCCCAGTAGCGGTTCAGACCGATCATGAACAGTTCGCGCAGGTACTTGCTGACGATGCTGGCCAGGGCCACGGGGAGATGGTGATCTTCGCCTGAGACGACAAACTCGACCCGCACTTCTCCGCCCTTGCGGCGCAGGGCGTAAGCGCTGCGCTCGGGTGACTCCTCCAGAATCTGCAGGTCGTACCCGTCAAACGCGGTCAACAGGTGTGCGGCATAGCGAGCCCGTCCGCCCTGTCGATCCACGAACACGCGAACCGGTTGATCGCCGCCGGCGGCCATGGCTCGGCTGAGCACGCGCAGCACCAGCCCCAGAAGCACCACGCCCTTGTTTCGCGTGTTGCCGACGAGCCGGTTGAAGTGTCCTTCCGGGAGGGCTTCGCAGAACGCGCCCGCGAACGTCACTTGCTGCCGCGCGCAATCGAGCCGCAGGGCGTTGGCTTGCGTCCCGAGCGTCCCCGGCTCCAGTGAGACCGGCAGATCCAGGTCGAAATCGCGGTACCAGGGATAGAGGTCCAATTGGGCCGGCGTGTCCGGGCAGAGCCGTCCCACGAGATCGCGGAAAGACGCGGGCTGAATACCCGCCAGCCGCAGGGCGGTCAGGGCGCTGCGCTCGAGTCCTGCCAGGCCCGTCTTGCGATGGAAGAGCTTCTTGCTGTCGAGGATGGGCAATCGCCGGTCACGCCGCGCCGGCCGGCGGCAGACGCTCTCCCGGAGCCGCTCCCACAAACACTGCTCCGCCGCTTCATCCGGCACGCGCCAGGCGGTGGCCGAGACGATCAGCGGCCCTAAGACCGGTCCGTACCCTGCCTCATCAATGCCGACCAGAATCGCCACGCCATCCACCTCCGCGCCACAGGCGGCCCGCCGGATCGGCAGCGATTGTAGGCCGGGGCCGCCGGACGTACCAGCGACGACGAGCCACGGTTCCGGCAAAAAACCCGACTCGCTCGCGCGGCGATCGCGTTCGAATCGCGATCGCCGCGCAACGTGCCGTTGAGTTCTCTTTCCGTCGCTACGGCTGAGCGCGGCGGCGGCTGCGGATGCTCATCCACAGCAGCAGCGACAGCGGCAACAGAATCAGAGCGACGCCGTTGAAGATGCCGCAGACTCCGTCGCGGAGCGCGGCCGGAAGCTGCTGGCCCGGTTCCTGCTCCGCGACGCACTCGCCGGTCTCGGGCAGACAAGCAGTGCCGTCGGGACACTCCACCGGTGTGTACACGCACTGGCCGCCCGCACAGGTGTCGACCGTGCAGAGGTCGCCGTCATCGCACTCCTCGTCCTCGACGCACACGGGCTGTCCGGGCTCCTCCTCCTCGCAGGCATCGCCGATGCCGTCGCTGTCCGCATCGGCCTGGTCGGGGTTGGCTACGGTCGGGCAGTTATCGCAGGCATCGCCGATGCCGTCGCCGTCCGCATCGGCCTGGTCGGGGTTGGCTACGGTCGGGCAGTTATCGCAGGCATCGCCGATGCCATCCCCGTCCACATCCGCCTGGTCGGCGTTGGTGACGGTCGGGCAGTTGTCGCAGGCGTCGCCGATCCCGTCCCCATCCGTATCCGCTTGGTCGGGGTTGAATACGGTCGGGCAGTTGTCATCGCTGTCGCAGAATCCGTCCTCATCTGCGTCCGGGCATTGGTAGTGTGAACTGCCTCCGCCTCCGCTCTGGGTCCGGCAGACGTCCGCACCCTCGTCACAGATCGTGCCCGGCGGGCACGGCGGCGCGCCGTCCATGCAGTGCCCCACGTTGCACCACTCCTGGCCGTTGCAGAAGAGTTCGTCGTCGCAGTCCGCATCGACGATGCACTCTTCGCACTCGTCGGGATACCCATTGGAGTTCAGGTCCAGGCTGGTTCCGTCGGCAATGTCGCACCAGTCGGGGATGTCGTTGTGGTTGCAGTCGCTCGGCCGCAGCCGATGAAGCTCCCAGCCGCCCTCCGGCAGGCAATCATCCGGGTTCGTGAGCAGATTGTAGGCGTTGGCCGTCCCGAGGTAGAGCGTGTCGTCCGACACCATGGTCCGCACGCCGTAGTTGCTATAGTTGCCCAGCCCGGCGATGTTCACGGCCAGGGCCGGCGTGTCCGACGAGCAGAACCGATACAGGTCCGCACCGTAAAACGCCTGCGGCAGGTGGAGGACCGGCAGCGGTCCGACGATCGGTTCGAGGAGCAGGCGGACGAGCTCCTCGCCCGTAAAGCCCCAGTCGTGCGTGCCGACGAAGAGCTGGTTCTGCTCGATGGCCATCGTCCAGGTGTACGCATTAAAGAAGTTGCCGAACCCGGCCAATCCGAAGACCGGCCAGCCCATGCCGTTGGGCACACTCCACCATTCGCAGTCGCCGTCGGCGTCCCAGTCGGCGTAGGCCGGCATCAGGGGCAGACCGTAGACGACCTCCAGCTCCTGCTCCGGCGTGCCGAAGTTGCGCCCGCGGAAGACGGCCGTCGGCCGGTGCGTGCCCAGCAGGGCGAGTGCAATGCCCATGATGTCGCTGTCGGCGGGGTTCTCCATGTCGATCAGCCCGTTGAACAGGGCGTGAGCCAGGGCGGGGGCCAGTGGCAAGTTGATGGAGCCCCAATAGAGGTAGCCGTCAAACGACTCGATGGCCCCGCCGTTGGTCAGGCGGGCGGTGATCTCGTCCTGTTCGTACTGCCGGATGGACCAGACTTTCGTCCAGCCGTCGGCGTCCGATTCGTGCAGCCCGTCCGGCCCGAGCACCGGGCTCATCCAAACCCCTGCGTACCCGTACTCCACGGGCATGTACATGCGGGCGTTGTCCGGCCAGGTGGACGCGAAAATCCGGCCCTCGTGGTACGCCAGCTCGGCGGCCTCGCCGTCGACCCAGCCGACGCGCTCGAAGTTGAAGAGGTTGCCCGGCAGCGGCGTCCAGCGAAGCACGCTGCCGATGTGGGCCAGGTCCGCCGGGACGCTGGCGCGGGTGTTCCATACGCCCGTGTACAGCACGCCATCGACGACGATCCACTTGCGGATGTCGGCAAACTCCACGAATTGGTGGGAACCGAGGTACTCGCCGGTCTTGGAGTTGAAGGCGAACATGTTCACGCCGGCCGTTTCGCCCGGGCCGCCCATTCCCGACAGCGTGGGGCCGGCCAGCAGCACGACGTCGCCCAGCGAGCCCGCGGAGCGCAGCCCCAGCGTTTCCCAGATCAGCGGGTCGTCCGGCGTCTTGTCTTCCAGCACGCCGGTCGCGGTGTTGCACATGTACACGGACGGCGGGCGCCAGTCGCCCAGCATCCCCGGCGTTCCGTGGGTCGCGCCGAACCGGCTTGCGTTGTATTCGCAGACGAAGGACCGCGCCTGTAACGGTCCGAGCAGTCCGGGCGGCGCCTGCTCCGCAATCGTCGCCGTCACCAGGCAGAGCATGTTGGACGACGTACCCATCCAGAGATTGAAGCCCGACTTGGTCAGGCCGAACACGTAGCTTTCATTCACCTTGGGCACGCCGTCGCTGCCCACGGAATTTGTGCAGGTTCCGTCGGAAAACTCGTAGGGGTACGGGTTCTCCTGTCCGATCCCGACGAAGCACTCATCCGGCTGGGCCTTGGCGAGCAGCTCCGTGTCGTAGACGTACATCGCGCAGCATTCGCAGGGGCCGCAGCCACCGTCGCCGGGACACGCCCCCGCCTCCGCCGGATAGATATCAAGCCAGAACTGCTCGATCGCGGCCTTCACCGTCTCCGGCTGGCCGGCGTCGCCCAGCGGGCCGGGGTCCGTTGCGGTCGCGGAACTCACAAACAGAAAAGCCGTCCACGTGGTGACAAGCAAGACGCGCATCATCGTGGAATCAGTCAATCGCCCGGACATGATATGCCTCCTTCGTTCTGTCCTCGCGGCTCGCCGCCGCTTGGACCGTGAAACGGCACAGCCAACCGAACAACGCGACGCCGAACAAATGGCGCAGCGCCGCGGCAGAACATTGCAGGTCCTGCGAGTGGCTGGATCACCGGGGCGCCGATTGATCTGCGCCGCGCCGAGTCACGCCAACCACCCTCAGCCCCTACCTCCCTGTGCAGGGTCCGGTGCCCGAAACGGCCGCCGAGATGCGATCTGGCTTACCCCTCCTTGCCCGATCTGGGCACCCGTCGAACTGTTACGGCCAGTGTCTCACATTCGCGACGCGAAATCAATGCGTTTTCTGCGAGTCGTCCACTTCGGATCAGGTCAGCCGACACAGGGCGGCTGATCGCGGATTCTGTTTCGTAACAGACTATTTGACAGGCAATTACAGCGTCTTCTGCTTGGAAGAGCGGCAAGCGGAAGCGAGTGCGCAAGCATGCGATGCGCCGGCGATGTGTCTTGGCGCTACGTGCCGAACGTATCGTCGTCCTCTTTGACCTCAGTGGCGTTGCCGCGGGTGGGGTTGGGGTACATGCGGAGCATGATGGCAGCGAGGACCAGCCCGGCAACATCCGCCAGCCAGTCGGTGAACGAGGCGCTGCGGTTCACGAAGGATTGAAGCACTTCGTCGAGTGCCCCGTACGCGGCGTACACGAGCGTCCAGGTGATGATCCAGCGCACGTTGATTCGAACGCCGCGACCGATCGCCGCTCGCCCGCCCAGCGTGGCCAGAGCGAAGTAGGCCACCATGTGGATGACCTTGTCGCCGCCCTTGGGAATCGGGGCGCCGTGCGGTACGGGGATGTGCATGATCACGAACAGCCCGGCCCAGCAGCCCAGCCACAGCAGGGTCAGCGGGTGGGCCCACCAGGGCCGGACCGGCAGCGGCTGGAGGAATTGCCCGCCGTCGCGGGGTCCCGCCGGGACGGGCGCCGGTTTCTGTTCATCAGGCGATATTGGCAATGGAAGAGTCCTGCGAGCCCTGGGCATCAATACGCATGGCGGAGGCGGGGGCGTCCGCACTCCTGGCCGGTTCCGTCTCGGTTGACTCGTCCGCGACGCCCAGCACCTCCACGGCGAGCCGGGCGTAGTCCAGTGCGCCGTTGCAGTGCGGTTCGTAGTCGAAGATGGACAGGCCGTAGCTGGGGCATTCGGCCAGCTTGATGTTCCGCCGGATCACCGCGTCAAAGAGCCGGGCCTGCGCCCACGGCACGTTGGTGCCGCGGGCTTCTTCGAGGAATCGCCGCAGGTCGTCCACCACCTCGCCGGCCAGCTTGGTGCCGGCCTCAAACATGCAGAGCACCACGCCGCCCACCTGGAGATCGCTGTTGATACGGCGTTGCACCAGGGTGATGGTCTCCAGTAGCTTGCTCATGCCCTGCAGGCCGAGGAAATGGGCTTGCAGCGGGATGATCACTTCGTTGGCCGCGGCCAGGCCGTTGAGCGTCAGCACTCCCAGCGAGGGCGGGCAGTCAATCATCACGAAATCGTATTTTCGCCGCGCGTCCACGATGGCGTCCCGCAGCAGAACGTCACGCCCGACGGCGGAGACCAGCTCCGCTTCGGCACCGGCCAGCCGGGTGTGCGACGGGACCAGCCAGACGTTCTTGCGGATCTTGAGGGTGGCGTCGTCCAGAGGCGTCCCGCGTACGAGGACGTCGTACACGCTGGGACGGTCCGTGCCGGGCTCGGCCCCGAAGTGCAACGTCAGGTGAGCCTGCGGATCAAGGTCGATGGTCAACACCTTCTTGCGGCGGGCGGCCAGGGCCACGCCCAGGTTGCAAACCGTAGTGGTCTTGCCGACGCCGCCTTTCTGGTTGATGACCGCAACGCGCCGCATGGGATTCTCCTGGCCGACGACCGACGGGGATGACCTACGACCGGCATGGGGCGGCCGAGGGCCGCCGAAACACCGCGCCACGCACCATTATAGACGAAGGAGAGGCAAATGTAAGGGGTCGGAGCCATTCAGTGGGGCCGGCTCCTTCTGTGGGACCAGCTCCTTCTGTGGGACCGGCTCCTTCTGTGGGACCGGCTTTCCAGCCGGTCTCGTCCGTTCTTCTTGCCCGGAGAGCCGGCAGGCCGCACAACGCCGGCGGACTCTCTGTGCGATAGACAAGCGCCGTCGGAAAAGGCATACTACCTCTCCGGGACCGCTCAGGACGGATCGGACACGTCCGGATGACACAGGAGTTTCGTCTGCGCACGGGCCTCCAGCCCGCGGGCAGACTGGGTCGCGCAATCCAGGGGCAGGCAACGATGAGCATACTGGTCAATAAGGACACGAAAGTCGTTTGTCAGGGAATCACCGGCAAGGCGGGCGCGTTTCATGCGGCCCAATGTATCGAATATGGCACGCAGATTGTGGCCGGTGTCACGCCGGGCAAAGGCGGTTCTCGATCCGAACACGGCGTGCCGATCTTCAATTGCTGCCACGATGCCGTGATCGCCACGGGGGCGGACGTGGCCATGATCTTCGTGCCACCGGCCTTCGCGGCGGACGCGGCGATGGAGGCTGCCGACGCGGGAGTCTCACTGGTGGTGTTGATCACGGAGGGCATCCCGGCCCTGGACATGGTGCGGGCGCGGAAATACCTGGACGACAAGGGAGCCCGGCTCATCGGACCAAACTGCCCCGGCATCATCACGCCGGGAGAATGCAAAATCGGCATCATGCCGGGCTACATCCACCGGCCCGTTCAGGACGGCAGCCGCGGCGTGGGCATCATCTCGCGCAGCGGCACGCTCACCTACGAGGCCGTGTGGCAGTGCACGACGCGCAACATTTCCCAGACCACGTGCGTGGGAATCGGCGGCGACCCGGTCAAGGGGCTGAACTTCATCGAGTTGCTCGATCTGTTCGAGCAGGATGAGGAAACGGATGCCATCATCATGATCGGTGAGATTGGCGGCACGGACGAAGAGCAGGCCGCCTTCCACGTGCGACACCACGTGTCCAAGCCGGTCGTCGGGTTCATTGCGGGCCAGACGGCGCCGCCCGGCAAGCGGATGGGACACGCCGGGGCCATCATCAGCGGAGGCGAGGGAACGGCCGCCTCCAAGATCGCGGCGCTGAAGGAGGCGGGCATTCACGTGGCCAGGTCGCCCGGGGAAATCGGCGAGACGTTGGCGTCCGTGCTGTGAAGCTCCGGAGTGAGTCGACGGGCGTCATGCCTTCGGACGGAGCGCGTCCCATGAATCTGCTTTTCGCTTGGCTGCGGCCGTCCACGCGGGTCGGGCGGGGCCGTCTGCAACAAAGTGTCATAGCGATCCTGATCCTGGCATCGGCATCGGTTGGCGCCTGCAAGAACAAGCCGAAGCCCATCGAACCGGGCGCGGCGATCGGCGCAAACGACAATCAGCCCCCGACCGCCGCAGCGCCGGCAGGTGCTCCGGCCCTGCCTCCGGGACACCCACCGATCCCGTCCGCGACTGTGCCGGCGTCACCCGCTGTTCCCCCAGGCGCTCCGCCGATCTCGCCGGCCGCAGACGACGCAACGGCAGCCACGCAGCCCGTGGAACAGCCCCCCGTACCCCTGCCGGTATCCGGCACTCAGCAGACGAAGCTGGAGGGAATCACTCTGACCGTGCCGCAGGGTTGGGCCGCCCAGCCCGTGAGACTGCCCGCCGGAATGCCCGCTGCACTGGCCCCCAAGGCCGTGTATCGTTTGGCAACCGGCCCCGCCGATCCCGATCCGGTACACGTGCGCGTGAGTCACTTCCCGGAGATGCGGGCGCTGGACAACCTGGTCCAGTCCAACCTGGATCGATGGTACAACATGTTCCAGCAGCCCGACGGCCGACCCACCGCGCAGGTTGCCCGGACGGAGATGTTCGAGGCCGGCCCCTGCCGGGTTACGGTCACGCACCTCACCGGCGACATGGGTCGCCTGCGGAGTCAGGGCATGATCGGGGCAATCATCGAACACCCGAACGGGCCGTTCTTCGTGAAGGCGACAGGATCAGCGACCGGCGTCCGGGCATGGACGCCTCATATCGAGATGTACCTCAGGAGCATTCAGGCCGCGGAGTGAAGGCCCGATTGACGCGTTCGTCGCGGCGATGCACCGCACGTATCGAGGGGCTACGGCTTGGCGGGGCGGTCGTGGTGAACGGCGTATCGCACCACCTCGGCAATTCGCTCGCAGATGAACTCGCGGAACTGCCGGCGAGTCAGGTTGTGGATGCGCAGGGCCGGTCCGCTGGCGACGGCCGGAGCGGCCTGTCCCGTGTATTGTGTGACCTGGAAGGCGATCTGATGGGGCAGGACGATCCCGGAGTATCGCACGCCGCGGCTCTCAAACTCGACATCGATGATGAGCTCGCTGCCGCCGCGGAGGAACTCGCCGATGTCCAGGTGCAGTTGAATGCCGTGTTCGGAGTACTTGTCCGCCAACGCCTGGAACTCGGGGATCAGATCCGACTTGAATCGTTCGCGCAGGGCGTCCAGCGGACTGCCGGTCACAGCGGGATTCACTGGTGTCGTTGCCCCTCCGTGCCGGTGAAGCAACTGGTCCAGGCGGGCTTCCTGGCTGGGCGGGCGCGGAGTCGTGCCGGCATCCAGCACGGGACGATTGCTGCGCGAGGGCTGGGACATCGACGATTCTCGCAGGGGCCCGGGGGGGCGGTCTTATCGGTGCAGCCGGACGGGCGGCCGCCATGGCCATGTGTCGGCCGCCGGGCGGGTGTTCTTGAGGCCGGGATGATCGCTCGCCGGACGTGACACGCGAAACGCCGGCGAGTACCATCGCCGCGGGTACAATCGTACCGCTGGAGGCACAACATGAGTGTTATCGGGTGTTGCTTGCTGGCGTGGACACGGATGATGGGCGTGGCCCTGGCGGCCGGGCCGTCGCCGGTAACGGCTGAAGAAGTGGCCTGGGTCATTCCGTACGAGGCCGCGACGGACTACATCGGCGAATCGTGTCTCGTGTATGGCACGATCGTGGGGGCGCGTACGGTCGGTTCGCGTTGCTTTCTGAACTTCCATGAGGATTACCGCCGGTACCTCACCGTCGTCATTCATCGCGACCACTTCGAGGCGTTTCCGCTGCCGCCGGAACAGATGTACCGAGGGCAGAAGATCACGGTCTGCGGTCGCATAAGCGAATTCCAGGGCCGGCCGCAGGTAGTGGTGACCCGGCCGGAGCAAATCACCATTCTGACGGGCGACTTTCCCGCCCACCGCCTGCGGAAGCCCGTCACGTCCGCCCCGGCCCGCGCCGCGGACGTGATCACCGTGGCCACGTTCAACATTCTGAATCTGTTCGATGCGGAGGACGATCCGTACCACGACGATGAAGGTACGCCGGCCAAGCCTCGCGCGGAGATCGAGAAGGTGGCCGAGACGATCCGCAAACTGAACGCGGACGTGATCGCGCTGGAGGAGGTCGAGAGCCGCTTTTACCTGGAGCGCGTGGTGCAGGTGTTTCTGCGGGACATGGGCTACGAAGTCGTGCTGTTCGAGGGCAACGACACCCGGGGAATCGACGTGGCCGTGCTCAGCCGCCTGCCGGTCGGGCCGGTCACCTCGCACCGGCACCTGCGTTTTCTGACGGAGGACGGCAAGCCGATGTCGTTCAACCGCGACCTGCTGCAGGTCCGGGTGCAGCCGCCCGGGGCGCCGGCGTTCGACGTGTACGTGGTACATCTCAAGAGCAAGCGCGGCGGAGATGAGACGACCCCCATTCGCATGGGCGAGGCGAAGGCCGTTCGGGCCGTTCTGGACGAGCGGCTTCGCGCCGACCCGAAGGCCCGGTTCCTGCTCTGCGGCGACTTCAACGACACGCTGGACAGCGCGCCGGTGCAGACCATCGTCGGCACCGGTCCGACGGCGCTGGTGAACGTGGCGTCAGAGATCCCGGAGGCCGATCGCATCTCGTACAACCAGGAGCCGTACCGATCCATGATCGATTTCATTCTGTGTTCGCCGGCGATGGGAGCGGACCACGTGAAGGGCTCGACGCGAATCCTCCACGGCTCCGTGGAGACGACCGGCTCGGACCACAACCCCGTGGTGGCGTCGTTCCGGCTTCGATAACTCGTTGCGGGCAGGCAGCTACGCACGCCCCGGACAGGTCGGGTTTCAGCGGGAGTGTACGCGTGCGGTCGCCGGCCGTCGGGTCCGCGACCCCGATTGACAGGGCGCGGGGCGATCCGTAGCATCCGATTAGGATAGGGGACTCCACCCACGATCCGATCGCTTTCGAGGCCCACCGCATTCCGGTCGCCGCGAACGAGCCCGGGTTGCAGCAGGACGATCAGACGTGCCGACGCTACACGTGTTGCGAGGTCCGGACAAGGGCCAGACATTCCAGGTCACCGATGACGGGTCCATCGGCCGGTCGGGTGACCCGGTCGCACTTTCCGACAACACCGTGTCACGCCGCCACGCCGAACTGGTGCGCGAAGGCGACCGCTGGCTGCTGATCGATCGCGGCAGCTCCAACGGCACGCTGCTGAACGGCGTGCGGGTGCAGGCGCCCACGCCGATCCGCCACGGCGACCAGATCAAGGTCGGCGGCACGCTGATGGTGTTCAGCGGGGACGACACCGTCGAGCGGTTCAGCGGATCAAGGGGGCAGGAATGGGTCGACCTGGAGTCCGGGCAGCAGATGATGGACTCCTCCATTCTGTCCGCTGTCTCCTCCGCCGAGGACAGCGTGATTCTGGCCGCCCCGGAAACGGCCGAGGCGGTGCATGCCTGGAACGTGATGTACCGGATCGCGGAGGTCATCGGCCAGGTGGCCGCCGTGGACGAGTTTCTCGAGCACGTGACGGACATCCTGTTCGACCACCTTCCGGTGGATCGCGTGTTCATCCTCATGCACGATCCGAGCAAGGACGACTTCACGCCGCAGGTGGTTCGCTATCGTACCGAGTCGCGTGGCAAGCGGGCCAAGATCATGGCCTCCAAGACGATCGTGAGCCATGTGATCAGCCGGAAGGAGGGCATCCTCTGCGCCAACGCCCTGACCGACCCGCGATTCGCGCAGAGCCGGGAATCGGGCAGCATTCACGACCTGGGCCTGCGGAGCATCATTTGCGTGCCCATTCTGACCCATGAGGAGGTCAAGGGCGTGATCCACATCGACTGCGCCATGCTGCACCACGTGTACACGCACGAGCAGTTGCGGCTGGTCAACGCCATCGGCCGGCTGGCCGGCATGGCCATCGAGAACATCCGATTGCTCGAATCACGCATGCAGCACGAGCGCATGGCGGCGGTGGGCGAAACGGTGGCTTACCTTTCGCACTACATCCGCAACATCGCCCAGGGGCTGGGCAACGGGGCGGATTTGATCGAGATGGGCCTGCGCCGCGAGAAGATGGGGCACGTGGCCCAGGGCTGGAAGATTCTGCGCCACAACGTGGACCGCACCCTGCGGCTGACCACGAACATGCTCACCTTCAGCAAGGATCGCAAGGCCGAAGTGCAGGTCGCCCAACTCAACAAGATCATCGAGGACGTGGTGAGCCTGACGCAGCATACCGCCGACGAAAAACAGGTGATGCTGCTGACCGACCTGGAGGAAATGCCCGCCCTGCCCATCGACGCCGAAGGGCTCCACCACGTGCTGCTGAACATGGTGACCAACGCCATCGACGCCTGCCCGAACGAAGGCGGCCGGGTAAACATCAAATCCTCGTACAGCCAGCGTGACAACCGGATGACCCTGACCGTCAGCGACAACGGCAGCGGCATCGCCGCCGCCGAGGTGCCGGTCATCTTCGACGCCTTCCACTCCACCAAGGGCCACGGCGGCACCGGCCTGGGCCTGGCCGCCGCCAAGAAAATCGTGGATGAGCTGCGCGGCCGCATTGAGGTGGACAGCACCGTCGGCGAAGGCACCACGTTCACC
>JAFGJQ010000303.1 GCA_016929015.1 Phycisphaerae bacterium
ATTTGCGAAACCGTAACGACCTTGCGGACAAGGTTCAGTTCGAGGTTTCCGGCGGCGTCACGCTGGAGACGGTGCGGGCGGTGGCCGAGACCGGCGTGGAGCGCATCTCCGTGGGCGCGATCACCCACTCCGCGGCCGCCCTGGACCTGTCGCTCGAACGAGTGGGGTGACGCAATGCCGTTGACGCCGGGCCGCGACAGCCCAGCCCCCCACGCGACGGCCGACCGACCGTGGGTCATCGACGTGCATTGCCATTTCACGCTCACCTCCCGACGCTGGAATGAGGAGTCACCGTTTGATTTTGAACGCGGGGCGGCCACGCCGTTTGCCGCGTACAACTCGCCGCGGCATCTGAACCGGATCGGGCAGCGGCTGGCCCGGCGCTGGATCGGCCGGGGTCAGCGTCTGGAGGGGGACGCCCTGGACGCCCGCCTGGAACACCTCTTCCTGCAGCATTTGACGACGTTTCAGCACGCGGACCGCGTCGTGTTGCTCGCGTTTGACGAGGTCCACGACGATGCGGGCCGAACCTGCGGGCCGGCCGGCCGGCGGCGGGATTTCGGCACGGACATGTACGTGTCCAACGGGTTCGTGGTGCAGATGTGTCGGCGGCACCCGGACCGGTTCCTGTTCGGGGCATCGGTGCATCCGTACCGCCCGGACGCGCTGGATTGGCTGGACGCCGTCGTGCGGGCCGGCGCGGTGCTGATGAAATGGCTGCCGCCCGCGCACAACATCGACGCCCATGACGCGCGGGTGATGGCATTCCTCCGTCGGTGCCACACGCACCGCTTGCCCCTGCTCGTGCATTACGGGCCGGAGTTCACCCTGACCACGCACAACCGGCGGGCCGAAGACCCGCAGCCGATGTTCCAATCGCTGCGCCGGCTGCGGGCGGAGGGGTGCATGCCCACGGTCATCGTGGCGCACGTGGCCACGCCGCTGCTGGGGCCCTTTACGAACGACAGCGCCTTCCGCTCGCTGCTGGCCGCGCTCACCGGCGAGTTTGCCGACGCGCCGCTGTACGCGGACGTCGCGGCGCTGGCGGCCCCATCCAAGATCCACGGCTTCCGCGAAATTCTGCGGACGCCCGCCGTCTGGCCGAAGCTAGTGTACGGCAGCGACTTCCCCATTCCCTGCGTGCCCGTGGCGTTTCGCGACCGGCTCGGGCCGCGGTACCACCGCATCGCGGCCGAACGCAACTGGATCGACCGGGACGTGCTCCTCAAGCGCGCCGTCGGCCTGCCGGACGACGTCTTCACCCGCGCCGCCGGGTTGCTGCGATTGACATCGGATGGGGGAGGTCCAGATCGTGGATGATTCGTCCGCTTCAACCTTTCGCGCCTGCGTGGGACTCGTTCTGGTCGCGGGGGTCGCACCGTTTAGCGGAATGTGGATCCCCGAACTGCTCCCGTTTGTTCCCCGACCGCTCATCACGGGTGTGGTCCTGGGATCCTACTTCGGCGGCCTCCTTCTGATCTGCTGGCCGCTGAAACGCTATAGGCCGGTCATCGTCGCATGCCTGGCCGCCGCGGCGTACATCCAGATCCTGGCATTGGCCCGGACGCTTCCGACTTATCCTGCCACGCCACCGTTGTCATGGTTCGCAAAGTCTACGGGATACGTTCTGCTGGTTCTCGGGTTGGCGCCGCTGGTGTTGCTGGCGATTGCGGTGGCGGTCCGCCGTCGGTACTGGCCTGACTTCGCTGCCCACCAGTGTCAGCGATGCGGTTACGACCTTTCCGGCTCGCCCGGACCGGCCTGCCCCGAATGCGGCACGGCGTTTGCTCGCCCTGCCTCGGCACCCAATGGAACGGACTCGTAAACGTTGTCTGGGCTTGAAGTGCCTGTGCAGCGTCGAGCCCGGGTCACTCGGCGGGACGCGTGGTCGGAGGCTCCGAGGCGGGAGTACTCGACATGGGGAGCTGCGGGACGCTCCAGAGTGGGTGTTCGTTTTCGTCGTATGCAGAGATCTGTGGGACGCCGTTGCTGCCGATCCCGATCTCAAAGCGAAGCGCGTTCCGCTCGTCGCACATCTCCAGCATCGGTCGGCCGTCCGGTCGCAGATAGATCCCGGTCCGGTACTTGCCGGCACTGTCAAACAGCGAAAACGAACAAGTGCCGTCCGAATTGACCCACATCCCAGCGCGAATCGTTGACTCTCCCTTCCAGAGTCCTAGTCGCATGGATCCTTCGTAGGACGTGTCGATCTTGATCAGCTCTGCGCCGGTTGCACCCATCAGGAATAGACTGCTCGACCCATCCGTGTTTGCCGTCAGCGCGACCCGGTGCTTGTCGGCTGCGTCCAGAATGTTGATCCCGGCGCTTCCGTCCGCCTTCTGGAACAGCGAGAGACCCTTGCCGGGAGCCCCGGTCTTCATGGACAGCCAGGCGGACCCATCAACGGAAACACCGAGGTGCTCGCTCACGTTTCCCGCGCTGTCGCGCAGCGTGAGCCACGTCCCGCCTCTTCCATCCACGGAAAACACGCCTCGGACCACCCCGTTGAGATCGACCACCTCAAAACGCCCGGCACGCACCACGCCTTGTGCTGCCGGCCGGTTCAGGATGGCCAGGGTGACAAACGCGGAGCCGATGAGAATGGCGATCGCGACAATCCAGATTCGGCCGTGCATGCTCTGTGACTCCCCTTCTTTCGTACCTTCCTGAATCTGTGACACCTGTGCAATGGTATCGCGGCACAGAGCGTGCGGGAAGCTCTGCATGAGGCCGATCGCGCACCCAAGGCACGGCGAGATCGTTCCATGAGGCGGGGATGAATGCTGAGGCATGGCACTGTCTCGCACAGGCAGGCCTGCGCGCGCAATGTACCCTGATGCCATGTCCGCAGGCTTCAGCCTCGGGTATGATCGAACCACGAGACCGTCGGACACGGGTATGCTCCCCACCATCGATGGAGGCGATTACGCCGGACCAACAGGGTTCACTGCGTCAGTACGCTCTCCGGCACCGTGCCGGTTTGCATCATGGCCACGAAGCCGTCGAACAGGTAAGACGAGTCGTGCGGGCCGGGGGCCGCCTCGGGGTGGTACTGCACGGCGAAGATGGGTCCCGACGTGTGGGCGAAGCCCTCCACGCTGCGGTCGTTCAGGCTGATGTGGGTCACTACGGCGCCGACGCCGGGCAGCGATTGCTCCGCTACCGCGAAGCCGTGGTTCTGGCTGGTGATCTCCACGCGGCCCGTCGCCCGGTTCAGCACGGGATGGTTGATGCCGTGGTGCCCGAACTTGAGCTTGTGCGTCTTGGCGCCGAGGGCCAGGCTCAGCAACTGGTGGCCCAGGCAGATGCCGAACATCGGCACCTTGCCGACCAGCTTCCGCAGGGCCGCGATGGTCTCCGCCACCGGCTCCGGATCGCCCGGGCCGTTGCAGACCATTACGCCGTCCGGGCGGTGCTCCAGCAGGGCCTCGGCCGACACGGTGCATGGGAACACCTGGGTTTCGCATCCGCGCGCCACCAGGTGCCGCAGAATATTGCTCTTGGCGCCCGTGTCGATCACCGCAACGCGCAGCAACCGCGTGGCCGGCCGTACGGTCCCTTCGGGAAGCGACTCGGACCAGGCGCACGCCGATTCCCGCGTGACCCGGCCAGTCAGCTTCTGCCCCACCATGCTCGGCGAGGCCTGGGCCCGGGCGATCAACTCGCAGTCGTCCAGAATCTCCGTCGACATCGCCCCGCGCAGCGAGCCCTGCACGCGCAGGCGGCGAGTAAGGGCCCGCGTGTCCAGCCCGGACAACGCCACGATGCCGTTGGATTCGAGATACGCCCGCAGGTCTTGCTCCGCTCGCCAGTTGCTGTAGCGGTCCACCATTTCGCGCATGACGAATCCGGACAGGAACGTCTTGCGTGATTCCACGTCCGCGGCGTTCACGCCGTAATTGCCGATCATCGGCGCGGTCATGGTGACGATCTGGCCGCAGTACGACGGATCGGTCAGCACTTCCTGGTAGCCGACCATGGCCGTGTTGAAGACGACTTCGCCCGTGACCGTGCCCACCGCCCCGGCCGGCTGCCCGGTGAACACCGTGCCGTCTTCGAGTGCGAGCTTGCCGATCATGCCGGTCGCCCCCTTCCCATGTAGTCCTGCACGGCCGCCACCGACCATTCACCCTTGCGCAGGGCCCCGATCGCCCCGACCGCCGCCCGGGCACCGGCCAGCGTGGTGATCAACGGGATGTTCTCCTGGATGCACGCGGCCCGCCAGCGGCCCTCTTCCCACGCGGCCCCCTTGTGGATGGGCGTGTTGATCAGCATGGCCAGCTCGCGCCGGTGGATCATCTCCAGCAAAAACGGGTATTCCTCGCCCGCGTGCTTGGACACGATCTTCGACGGCACGCCGCCTTCCTTCAGGGCCAGGTGGGTGCCGATGGTGGCCACCAGGTCAAAACCCATTTCGTGCAGTTCGCGGGCGATGGACACCACCCTCGGCTTGTCCGGATCGTTCGTGCTCACCAGCACCGTGCCTTGCGTAGGCAGCCGGATGCCCGCGGCCAGCATGGCCTTGGCAAACGCGATGGGGTACGAGCGGTCCATGCCCATCACTTCGCCGGTGCTCTTCATCTCCGGGCCCAGCACGGCGTCCACGCCGCGGAACTTGTTGAACGGGAACACGGGCACCTTCACCGAAACGTGGTTCGGATCCCACACGGCGTGAATGCCCGACTCGGCCAGGGCCTGGTTGAGACTCAGGCCCAGCATGACTTTTGTCGCGATATTCGCCCAGGGCACGCCGGTGGCCTTGCTCACGAACGGCACGGTCCGCGAGGCCCGCGGGTTCACCTCCAGCACGTACACCGCCCGCTCGTGAATGGCGAACTGCACGTTCATCAGCCCGCACACGTTCAGGTGCCGGGCCAGCAGCTTCACCTGGTGCGTGATCTCGTCTTCCAGGGACGGCGACATGGAGTACGGCGGCAACGTGCAGCAACTGTCCCCGCTGTGTACGCCGGCCTCCTCGATGTGCTCCATGATCCCGCAGATGTCGCAGCGGCGGACGGACGTCGGCTTGCCCGACTGGCCGTGGTCGCTGACGGCGTCCACGTCCACCTCCACCGCGTCCAGCAGAAACTTGTCGATGAGGATGGGGTTGCGGGTGCCGTCCATCTCGTCGCGGTCGCTGGCGGCCCAGGCCCGGGCCGCGTACTGCCGCAGGTCGGCCGGGTTGTTGCAGACCTCCATCGCCCGGCCGCCCAGCACGTACGACGGTCGCACGATGACGGGATAGCCCAGCTCCTCCGCGACTCGCAGCGCGTCCTCGACGGTGCTCGCCATGTCGCTGGCCGGCTGCATGAGGCCCAGCTCGTGCAGGATCCTCTTGAAATGTTCGCGTTCCTCGGCCAGGTGGATGCTCCGCGGGCTGGTGCCGATGATCGGCACACCCCGGGCGGCCAGGCCCTCCGCCAGGTTCAACGGCGTCTGCCCGCCGAACTGCACGATCACGCCTTTGACCAGCCCCTCCGGTCCGCCCGGCGTGAACGGCCGGCCGTTGAGCCGTTCGCACACGTTGAACACGTCCTCGTGGGTAAGCGGCTCAAAAAACAGCAGGTCGCTGGTGTCGAAATCGGTGCTGACCGTCTCCGGGTTAGAGTTGATCATCACCGCCTCGTAGCCCATTTCCCGGGCGGCCATGGCCGCGTGGACGCAGCAGTAGTCAAACTCGATTCCCTGCCCGATCCGGTTCGGCCCGCCGCCGATGATGATCACCTTCTGTTTTTCGCTGACGCGGATTTCGTCGTCGTACCAGCTCACCGACAGGTGCTCGCTGTCGAGCGGGCGATAGCCGTACGGCGGGCGGATGCTTCGTGACTCGATGAGATTGCGCACCTGCGACCGTCCGTTGCCGCCCGGCGCGGCGGTTTCCGCAGCCCGCCCCGCGGCCTTCAGTGAGGCGACCGCCTCCGGACTGCGGATGATCGTGGTCACGGGCGACTCGTGCGTGGAATAGTAGTACGGCGTGTACGCCTCGAACTCCGCGGCGCACGTGTCCACCAGCTTGTAGACCGGGCGGTTGCGGCGCAGCTCGGCCAAGGCCGGACTGTTGCCGCCCAGACGCCACAGGTTGCAGAGCTGCACGTCGGAGTAGCCCATGGACTTCGCCCGCCGGTACAGCTCGTGTACGTGCGCGTCGACGCGAGCGGAGCCGCTGCCCGGGGCCGCGGACGCCAGTTCCTCCTCAAACTGCACCAAATCCTGGATCTGCGTGAGGAACCACGGATCGATGCCGGTGATTTCGTGAATCTTCTCGACCGACCAGCCCAGCTTGAGGGCATAGCGGATGTAGTACAGCCGGCCCTGGCAGGGCGTACCCAGCTTGTCGTGCAGCACGTCGTCCGGCACCGGCCACTCGCTGGCCGCCTCTTCCTTCCAGTCGCCGGGGGCCTCGCCGAGGTTCGTGCCGCCGAAGTAGACGCCGCCGTTGGTCTCCATGCCCGCGTCGTCCACCCAGACGTAGCCGGCCGGCTCCAGCGCGCGGCTGTGCCTCGCCCGATGCCAGTTCAGCCACAGGTCGTTGCCGTCCAGGCCCAGGCCGAAGCGTTTGATCTCCATAGAGCGGATGCACTTCTGCAGTGCTTCCTTGAACGTGCGCCCGATGGCCATGGCCTCACCCACGGATTTCATCTG
>JAFGJQ010000304.1 GCA_016929015.1 Phycisphaerae bacterium
GATGCTGCGGGCGTGGCGTCGCACGGGCGACGAGGGCCTGATGCGGGCCGTGCGCGTGACACTGGATCATATGGCCCGGGGCGGTATCTACGACCATCTCGGCGGCGGCATCTGTCGATACAGCACCGATCCGCAGTGGCTGGTGCCCCATTTCGAGAAAATGCTGTACGACCAGGCCCTGGTCAGCGGAATCTACCTGGATGCGTATCAGGCGACCGGCGAGCCGCTGTACGCGGAGACGGCCGCAGGCATCCTGGATTACGTTCTGGCGGATCTGCAGGCCCCCGAGGGCGGTTTCTATTCCAGCCGGGACGCGGACAGCGAAGGGCTGGAGGGCGAATACTACGTCTGGACGGTGGCGCAGGTGCAGGAGGTTCTTGGCGAGGCCGATGCGAAGCTGTTCTGCGACTACTACGACGTGACGGAGGGCGGAAATTGGTTCGAGTCGCTTGGGCACGCACCCCCGGGACCCAAGAGCATCCTGAACATCCGGCGGCCGTTGAACGTCATCGCGGAATTGCACGGCCTGGACGAAGCCGAACTGCGATCGCGACTGGCCGACATGCGGGCGCGGATGCGTGAAGCCCGCTCCCGGAGGGTCGCCCCGGCGCTGGATGACAAGATCCTAACGGCCTGGAACGGGCTGATGATCGCGAGCATGGCGAAGGGGGCGTGCGTGCTGGACGAGCCGCGCTACGCGGAGGCGGCAGCCCGGGCGGCGGATTTTGCCCTGAAAAACCTCCAGAAGGACGGCCGGCTGTTGCGAACGTGGCGACAGGGCCAGGGTCGACTCACCGGCTACTTGAGCGACCATGCGTTTTTCATTGACGGGTTGTTGAACCTCTACGAGGCCACGTTTGACCTTCGCTGGCTCGAGGCGGCGGACGCACTGGCAGAACAATCCGTCCGGCACTACTTTGACGAAGCAGGCGGAGCGTTCTTCTTCACTGCGAATGATGCGGAGGCACTGATTACCCGGACGAAAAACCCGCGGGACGGGGCCATTCCGTCGGGCAATTCGGTGCACGCGCAGAACCTGCTTCGGCTGGCCGTTCTGCTGGACAAGCCGGCCTATCGCGAGAAGGCCGAATCCATCTTCCGGGCATTCGGCCCCATGACCGCGGACTCGCCGGGAGCGTTCGAGCGGCTGCTGTGCGCCGCCGACTTTGCCGCCGGCCCGATCCAGGAGATCGCGCTGGTCGGCCCCCTGGATGACGCATCCACGCGTGATCTTCTCCGTGCCATTCACACAGGGTTTCGGCCCAACAAGGTGTTGGCGTTGTCGACGGGTCCGGAGACCGAAGCGGCCCGACGGATCCCTCTGCTGTCGGCCAAGACGATGCAGGACGGCCGGACGACAGCATACGTATGCAGGAATTACACGTGCCAGCGTCCGGTGACGACGCCCGAAGACCTTCTAAAACTCCTCGACGCGATGAAGTAGCACGGTATGACGCCGGGTAGGAGGCCCAGGCACGGGCGGCAGGAATCCGCGCCTCCCTACCGCTCCTCGTCTTCCCCGGGCCGACGATCGGCAAAGCCCGCCAGAAACCCGTCCGGCGGCGGCTGTTCGGGCGCTGGCGCTGGTGGCTCCACCGGAGGCTCCCGACGCTTCCCCGATGGACCTCCGGCTTCCGGCAACGGCGAGGGGCGAGGTCGTTCGACTTCCCGTGCGGTGCTTTCCACGGTGCCTGCTGATGAAGGCGGCGCCGGGGCGAGAGCCGCGGACTGCGGGCCGGCGGACACCAGCACGCGACGAAGCACGAAGTACTCTCTCCACAAGGACCACGCCGCCCGGACATAGACCGCGGCGAAGACGGCGAAGATGAGAACGGGGAGATTGGCCTTCACCAGTTCATCGGAAATCACCACCACCGTCAGGGCAAGCGCGAGTGCCACGCAGCTCGATACAACAGCATCCAGCAAAAAGCACAGCAACCGCCCGGTTGCGCGCCCGATGCACGCCGTCATGAGCAGTACGGGACCCGCAAATCGAAGAATCCAGATGGTCCCCGCGACGATCGTCTCCTTCACGCCGGAGGGATTCTCCAGCGGCTTGAACATCAGCCAGCCGATTAGCGTGATCAGGACGGCCGGCAGCAGCGCGTTGACGGCATTGCTGCGGACGCGGGCGGCGACACTGGCCGTGGTCGTGGGCGAGTTGGAGTACGGTTGAGTCATGGGGAGTGTTCCGTGATTCGGCAGCGCTCCAGGCATTGGCGGCGGAGCACCGACGGCTGATCCTGTCAGCGGTCAAGTTCTTCCGCTACGGCATCGTGAATTCGTGCTTTGGATCGCGAACGGTCAGCACGGGGCACGGCGCCTTGCGGACCACCTTCTCGGCGGTGCTTCCCAGCAGCACGTGCGTAAGTCCGCCGCGCCCGTGCGTGGCCAGCACGATCAGGTCGATGCTGGTCTCCCGGGCATACCGCACAATCTCGGCAAACGGCTTGCCGAAGACGACCTTGGTTATGGCCGGGTACTTCAGGCCGATGAGGTGGTCGTCCGCGAACCGCTGCATCTGGCCGTCGGCCAGCGTGGTCAGGTCCTCCACTGGCGGCGTGACCGGCGCCATCTCCGGCCCGACGGCCGACCAGTACTGGTACGCCTCGTCAATCACGTGCAGGCAGTGCAACTGCGCGTCAAAAGCCTCTGCCAGGCGCCGCGCGAAGCCCAGAGCGTGCAGCGAGAGTTCCGAAAAATCCGTCGGGTGCAGAATTTTGCTGAAGGTGATGCTCATGATACGACCCATGCCTCCATACTCGACGTGTCTGGCCCAGTTACGGGCATCGTACGGTCGTCCCTCAAACGCGTCAAGAATACCCGGCCTGCTCCCCGCGCTTGACCCGCCCGCCGAAGCGCCTAATATCGCGCCGGGATCAGCCCGTCGCATCGGGATCGGGCGGTCCGGACAGAGAAGTGACGTTGCATACTCCAAATGCTCTTGATAAGTCGCAGTCGTCCGCGCGGCGATTACCCCCCTGGCTGAAGCGGCCGTTGCCGGCCGGCGCGTCGTTTGCCCAAACCAGCCAGGCCGTCGCCGTGAGCGGCATCGCCACCGTGTGCCAGCACGCCAAGTGCCCCAATCGGGCCGAGTGCTGGTCGCACCGGACGGCCACTTTCATGATTCTGGGGCATCACTGCACGCGCCGGTGCGCGTTCTGCGCGGTCCAAACCGGTCGCCCGGCGTCTCCTGAGCCGGACGAGCCTCAGCGGCTGGCCCGGGCCGCCGCAGAGCTGGGGCTGCGGCACGTGGTGATTACGGCGGTTGCCCGAGACGACCTGCGCGACGGCGGGGCCGCCCACTTCGCGGCCTGCGTTCAGGCGGTGCGGCAACAGTGTCCGTCGGCCACGATCGAGGTTCTCCCGTCGGACATGAAGGGCAGCGAGGCGAGCATTCATGCCCTCTGTGACGCCGCACCCCACGTGTACAACCACAATCTGGAGACCGTGGAGCGGTTGACACCGGGAGTCCGGCCGCAGGCCGGGTATGAGCGGTCGCTCGGCGTGATTCGCTCGGTCCGCGCATATTCCCCGGAAATTCTCACCAAGTCGGGCCTGATGGTCGGCTTGGGTGAAGAGCGAGACGAGTTGCGCCAGGCATTTGACGATCTGGTGTGCGCGGGCTGCCGGATTCTGACCATCGGACAGTACTTGCAGCCGTCTTCCGCACAGGCGCCGGTGCA
Source organism: Phycisphaerae bacterium (assembly GCA_016929015.1). GTDB lineage: Bacteria > Planctomycetota > Phycisphaerae > UBA1845 > UBA1845 > JAFGJQ01. The sequence goes on from JAFGJQ010000304.1 coordinate 3,687, forward strand.
GAAGTACTACCCACCCGACGAGTTTCGGGAACTGGCGGACGAGGCCCGGGCTGCCGGGTTTTTCAGCGTGGCGGCCGGACCGTTCGTGCGGTCGAGCTACAACGCGGCGGAGGTGTTTGAGGCGGCCCGCGCGGCGGCGCCGCAGGCTTCCTGACCCTGAGCAAAGGATGCATCCCGGCACGAAATGGAACAATTGCGCGGCAAGTTCATCGTATTCGACGGGCCTGACGGTTGCGGAAAGGGCACACAACGGGAGAAGCTGGGCCAGCGTCTGACCGCCGCGGGCCTGGACGTGGTGCACTGCAAGGATCCCGGCGGGACGACGATCGGCGACCGCATCCGGCACGTTCTGCTGGATTACGATCTCAGCGAAATGGACGTTCGGTGTGAGACGTTTCTGTTCATGGCCTCTCGCGCGCAACTGGCAGGCGAGATCATCGAACCGGCTCTGGCGGCCGGCAAAACTGTGCTCTGCGACCGGTTCATCTCCGCCACCTGTGCGTACCAGGGCGCGGCCGGGTACGACATTCCGCGAATTCTGGAGGTTGCGCGGTACGCCATCGGCGACACGTGGCCGAACCTGACGTTCGTGCTCGACGTCGACGTTGAAACGGGGTTCCAGCGGATGGGTCGAAAGCCGCATCATGCGGGCAAGCACCGCCGTAAACACGCCGGTCAGAAGGGCCTGTTTGACGACGCCCATGCGGATGCGATGGAGGCGCGGCCGCTCGAGTTTCACCGGCGAGTCCGGCAGACGTTTCTCCGGTTGGGCGAGTTCTATCCGCGCCCGGTCATGACGATTGACGCTCGCGGGCCCGCCGACGAGGTCCACGAGGCGATCTGGGAGGCGTTGCAGCGTGTCGATCTTTGACGTGCGACATCAGCCGCGGGCACATCGCATGATCCAGCGGGCCCTGAGCGGCAACCGGGTCCCGCACGCCTACGTCTTCCACGGGCCGGACGGCGTGGGGAAGGAAGCGTTCGCCACGGCCTTCGCCCAGTTGTTGCTGTGCCCAAACCCGCGTTCGGCGGAGACTGACCTGCGCAAGCGGTCCGAGCTGGCGGATTGGACCGGACCGGCCATGGATGCCTGCGGTGAATGTGACGACTGCCGCGCCGTCCGAGCCGATACGCATCCCGACATGCACCGCATCTACCGGCAACTCAACGCGTTTCATCCCGACACGGCCGTGCGAAACCGCAAGGCCCTGGACCTGGGGGTGGACGTGGTCCGGCATTTCGTGATCGACGCGGTGGGAGCCAAGCCCGCCCGCGGACGGGCGAAGGTCTTCATCATCCGTGAGGCGGACCGGATCACGACCGCCGCCCAGAACGCCCTGCTCAAGACGCTGGAAGAACCGCCGGCCACCACGTTCCTCATCCTGCTGGTGTCATCCCTGGAGCGGCTGCTGCCCACCACGTTCTCGCGCTGCCAGCTTGTTTCGTTCTCGCCGCTGCCGCAAGACTTCGTAGCGCTGCAATTGCGGGAATTGCGGCCCGAGCTCGAGGACAACGCCATCACGTATGTCGCCCAGCTTGCCGAGGGAAGCCTGGGGCTCGCCCTGCAGTACGTGGACGACGGCATTCCGGCCATTCGAGACCGGATCGTGACGCCTCTGGAGCGCCTGGACGCCGCCGGCGGCTCGACCGTCGTAAAGGACTGGATGGAGTCTGCCAAGTCGTTGGGCGCGGCGTGCCGCCGCCGCGATCCGGAAATCTCCGACACCGAATCGCAACGCCAAGGGCTCAACGTGCTCCTGGCACTGGCCTCCGCCTGGTATCGCGACCGGCTGCGGTCGGCCGCCGGCAAGGCCGAGACCGGGCCGCGTGCCACGTTGTGCGCCGACGCCATCTCCGCCATCAACACCGCGGCGCAGCAGATCGAGTTGAATGCAAACGTGCAGCTCTGCCTGGAAGCACTGGTCTTCCGGCTGGCATGGCAACGAGCCTCCTGACCCGGTCCCACCCTCTGTCGGGACGTTCCGCCCGGCCTCGTCACGATTCCAATGAGAATCCTGGTCGAGCGAAGGATCTCGGTGCAGCGGAATCACGCTCCCCTTACGGGCCGGTCAGGACCGAGGCAAACGGGCCGATGTCCAGTTCATCCACCTGTCCATCCCGCGTGAGGTCGCCCGGGACGCAGGCGCCGGTGGCCGGCTGGTTCATGCATACCTGAAATCCGGCGAAGTCGACCAGATCGATGTCCAGGTCGCCGTCGAAGTCTGCCACCGGGCTATACTCGTACGCGCCCATGTCCACGATCGGCGGAACGCCGCTGCCGCCGTCGGGGGTGGCCGGATCGTCTATGAAACGCGGCCCCCCGGCCAGATCAGTAGTCACACCTGTGGGCACTGCCGCATTGTTGCCGCCGTCGATGGCGCCGGAACCGGGCAACAGCCGCAGGTTGTCGTCGGCGGTTCCGATCACGTTGTCCGCTCCGTCCGCGTCGACGAACAACGGATGAAGCCCGTTGTTTCCGGTACCGCCAAATGTCCCGCTCCAATGCTCCACGCACGAGTAATCCACGGCCAGGTTGCCGGCCAGAACGTGGATCTGGGCGGACTCGTCCGACACGCCGCCCATGGCCGTGTTGCCCCAGACGATGCAATTCGTGAGCGACGTGCTCACCGTGTTCATGAACACGCCCCCGCCCTCGGCACCGGCCGTGTTGTTCGCGAACGTGCAATTCACAGCCGTCAGGTCGCTCTGGTAGGTCTGCACCCCTCCGCCGCGCGACGCAGCGTGATTGCCGGAGATCTCACAGTTCAGCAACGTGAGCGACTGTCCCCCCTGGTTGGAAATGGCGCCCCCGTTTCCGGCCGCCCGATTGGACCGGAAGGTGCAGTGGCGGAAGAGCGCATCGCCGGTGTTGTACAGCCCTCCCCCCACGTCCGCCGGATTGGTGCCCGTGGCATTGCCCGCGGTAACCACGAATCCGTCAAGAACGGCCGTGGCCCCCGTATCGGTGTTCCGGAGGACGTGATAGCTGTTGTCGGAGATGTCGCCAGGAACGCCGATGTCACCACTGAGAACGTTGGTGTTCGCGCTGATGTCTCGCTGGTCGAAGCTCATCTCGCCCCCTGCGAATCCGCCGTACACGGCCACGCCCCCCGGCAACTCGAAGCTGACCGCTCGATCGCCCGTCCCGCGGTCCGGCGTATAGGTGCCGGCGGCAACCCAAATCTCCTGAACCGCACTGCCCGTGCCTCTCCCGACGGCCAGCGCGTCCTGGAGCTCGACGTACGCATCGCTCCAGGTCAGGCCGGTCGCCGCACCGACGGCGCCGGCATCCACGTAGAGCACGTCGACCTCGCATTCGTCGGGCACGCCGTTGCCGTTGCCGTCCGGCCTGAAACCGCCGGCCACGTCGCACTCGTCCGGAACGCCGTTGCCGTTGCAGTCCGCACTTGTGCCGTCGCTGATGTCGCATTCGTCCGGCACCAGGTTCCCATTGCAGTCCAAGCTGGTCCCGCTGCTGATATCAACCTCATCTGGAACACCGTTGCCGTTGCAGTCGCCTATGAGCACCTTCCCGACCCAGGTGCGCCAGTTGGACGTACGGTACTCCGCGTGCGTCCAGAACACGCCGGGCTGGTTGGGCTGCTCGTCCACGCCGGAGTAGTCGCCCCACCGATCCCCTTCCTCGGGAGACGTGCTCACCTGCAGGGTCACCGGGGCCTGGAAGGTACCAGCGGCGTCCGAGGATCGGCGGATGGCCCGCTGGATGGAGATGTACTGCGTCGAGGAGGAACGATTGAAGCCCAGAATGGCGTTCCCGTAGTCATCCACATGAATGTCCGGAAACCAGGTGTGCTCTCCCGTGCCATAGTTCAACGTTCCGGACTGGGCTAGCTGCGGCGACAATCCGCTGGTCGGCCAGCCGCGCATGTTCACCTCGTACCATCGCACGCGGGCCGTACTACTCTGACCGATCGTGTGGCAGATCCAGAGCGAACCGTTTCGATACACGGAATTCTTGATCCGCCAGTCCACGGTGTCCGCCTGGTTGGACGTGCCGAGCTGTGAGGCGTCCGGAGGGTAGCTGAAACTCGACACCGTCAGGTTGTACGTGGACAGCGAGGGCGTGCCCAGGGGGTTCGTGATCGCATGCAGCCGGATCGTGTTCGAGCCGCCGACGCCGGGGAAGTACTGGGCCGGGGCCGTCGCGTCGTAGTTCTTGCAGTTGCCCAACGATCGTGGGGACGTGGCCGTCCGAACTCCGCTGATCGACGCCGGGGCCCCGGTCAGCGTCGGTGCCTTGGGAATCACGAAGATGTAGTTCCCCGTCGTCGGGTTGCCCGAAGCCCCGAAGAAGTCTGCCGCCACGTAGATCGCGTTTGCGTCCACGCCCAGGTTCGGGAAGTCCAGGAACCCTCCATAGCTGCTCACCTCGAATCGGTATTTGTACCATGTTCCGTTCGGGTCCGAGTCGTCCGAAACGGCCAGGTTGAGCGCGCTGTTGGCATTGTCGTTCCACAACTCCGCCGCCAAGACAATGAAACGCTGCGAATGAACGTCATACAAAGCAACCGGGTCAAAAACGAAGCTCGTCGCGCCGACCGAGCCCCAGAATCCGTGGATTCCGGCAATAGCCTGCGAAAAAGTCGCCGTCCCCGCATGATTTCGGAAGCAGATCTGCCCGTTGACCACCAACACCACGTAGTCCGGTCCGGCCGCGATCTCCGGGTCCGGCGGCGTCCAGCCCGTCGCCTGAATGCCCAGGAATCCGAAGTCGCCATCCCGCAATGGAAAGGCGACCTCCGGCGGCTCCGGCACGAAATCCGGATCGAACACCGGTGGGATCTGTGGGTACACGTCTTCCAGCAGCACGTCTCGCCCGGCCGGCATCTGCGCCACCGCCATCGGCTCTGGCGCGACCAGATCTTTCGGCACAAACAGCGACAGGGCCACGCCGCGGTTGTCATCCTGCCCGGTATCGCCCGACCAGACGAACGCCAATTGCCCGCGCCCAGACCACGCGGCCTGCCGTCCCGATGCGGCAATGGAAAGAGCCTGTCGGCCCTCTTTGTGCCTGTTCACGTGGAATGCCCCCCCAATGGCATCACCGGCGGACGAGAACCGTTGCGCAATGATCTCAGCCGGCGTGGCTCGACGCGACGCCCCCTGCAAAGCCGTCTGCTCGCATTCCGGCTTCGCACCGTCCTCATTCCAGGCGACCACGAAATCACCATCCGGAGCTACCACCACGGTCGCACC
>JAFGJQ010000305.1 GCA_016929015.1 Phycisphaerae bacterium
AGCCCTGCCAGCCGTAGGCGTTCATGTCCTGGGGGAACAGCCTGGCGAGCCGTCGCAGGCGCGGGTGGGCGTCACGGATGAGCGGTCCGAAGTGCTCGATGGCACGGAACCCCTCCGCATCCGGCGTGCTCGCAAACGGCATGGTGACGAACGCGCGGTCCAGGGCGTTGAGGTGGTCAAAGTGCGTGGCGCATTCGTGCAGGTACTGCCGGACGATGGCGGCATACGTCGGCGAGTCCAGCGGGCCGTACGAGGGCGGCGGGGGAAACGTCTCATCAAACGGGATCGGCCAGACGAGGCTGGGCCGGCGATGGTCGTAGCGGGAGCCGTCGAGGAAACCCAGCACCACGCGATCGTAATCGGCCCAGTCCACGTTGATGCTCTGGTCGATGTCGACCTTGGCCACGGGAAAGAGCCGCGGCAGCGTGGGGCTGAGGCGGTGCGATTCCAGCAGCCGCATGGCGGTGGCCAGAACGGACTCCAGTTCTCCCCGACGCGGGTTGTCTACGTAAATGCGATCGGGGGCGTACGGCCGGCCGTCCTGCCGGATGTGCTGTGCAAAGAGCGCCGTCTGGTCCACAGCGGCCATGAGGACAAGCCCGGCGTCATCCGGCACGGCGAACGGCCAGACGGTCAGGCTGAGTCGAAGCGTCTCGACGGTGCGGCCCTGCGAGCGGACGCACAGCGTGCCGTCGTACGTGCCGGGCGGCGCGTCCGGCGGGAGCTGTACGTCGACCCAGACGTGCAGTGGCGCGTCGGCGGCCACGTCGGCGGGCAGGCCGCCGACGGGGGCGTCGGCCGGCACGACCACGTCGGGCACCACGGGTAGCCGAAGGTCGGGATCGAGCAGCCGAATGTGCCAGCCCGGCCAGCGGCCCACCTGCACGCTGTGCAATCGGAAGAGGGTTGCGGCGGTGGCGGGGATGCGGGCGTCGCCGGATTCAAGGTCGCTGAGGGTGACATCCACGTCGGGAACGGCGGCACCGTCGGCAGTCACGACCAGGTGCAGTTCGAGCGTCTCGTTGGCGGCGCCGGCCAGGCTGACGCGGCGGGCGACCGGATCGTAGACGGTCGAGTCCACGTCGATTTCCTGCCGCGGCGTGCCGGGGTGGAAGTCGTCAGAGGCCCAGACGGAGAGCGCGGGTGAGATCGCGTTCTGCATGCACCCCGCGACGGTCAGCAGGCCCAGGACGGCAAGGGCAGTTCGGAAGCGGTGCGTGATGCGAGGGTTGTAGCAGGCGTGTGGCAACATGAAGCTCTCGGACTGCGGGTCTTCTCTCTCGATGGCGCGATCGTCGCGCTCTGCCGCGTATTGTGATGCAGTCGTTTCGCCGGCACAAGGATTCCTGTCTGGAAATGAGGTGATGTTGGCACCGGAACACCGCAGCACGGGCATCGGGGTTCCTTGTGTACCGCGCTGATTGTTGTGTCCGAGCTGACGGCCAGTTTTCTCCGGTTCCCTGTGCTCTTCTTGACGCGGTTTCCGCGGCCGGCTTTTGCGGGCTTTCCCTGCCCTGCCCATCGGGGTGGGATCGCCGTATCCAAGTGTCCGGGATGTGATCATGCCGCCGACGTTCAACCGTCACATTTCACACACTGGCTCGGGCGGCAACTCCACCCACCAGGATAATGCATCTGACGGCAGTGCGGAAACCACGCCCACACCAGGAGATCATGCGTGCTTGCGTCTCGATCCGTCCCGGGCGTTTTGCATGGCCAACGTGTTGGTCATCCTAGCGGTCGTCAACGCACTGGCGTCAGCAGGCAGTCTGGCGGCGAGGCCGGCCACATCGAACTGGGAAGACCCGATGAAGATCGTCTGTCACGCGGTATGGGACTTGACGGGGTCGTTCAGCATCGCATTGACGGTCTTCTCGGTAGCATACTGGGTCGGTGTTCGCTTCTTCGCCCCGCGACGCGATGCCGACAGGCGATTGGCCATAGCGGCGGTCATTGCCGGGCTGCACGCGGCGTTTTGGCTTCTATCACCGAGTTGGTCGTAAGTGCAGTCGATGCGCCGGCCGTGTGCCACTCCTCTGGCGTGGCGGTCCTTGCTCAGTGTGCCGTTGGCGTTCCGCGCGTGTCGTCTGGACCCGCTTTTGCCGACAAGATGTCCCCGAATTGTGGGCGGCTTCCGTCGGCCGCCCGGTGCTGCCGGTCTCAGACCCGGAAAAGCCGCCCCAGATTCGAGTCGATCTCGACGAACTCAGCATTCGGGATTACGCTGGAGCCTTGAAGGAAGAAGACGGACGGGACCTGTCCCGCTTCGTAGCGAAGGGTCTGGGTGTGTCTGAGCCGACGGCTCAACCAGGACGCTGTCGGTTCGTCTGAGGGTCAGAATCAGGCTGTGTCGAATAGGATCCTCCTACACCGGAGTCCTCGGTGCGAACTGACTCGGCTGGGCAGGTCGTCGAGGGAGTGGCGTGATGGGTGCGACACGATATCACGAGGGCCGGTTTCCGCCTTCGCAAGTCGACTGGTCCAGACTGATTCCCCTGATTGGCCCGGCCAACGCCGCGGTTGCTCGATATGAGGGGTTACTGCACGGCATTCCCAACGTGCAGGTACTGTTGTCGCCGTTAACCTCACAGGAGGCGGTCCTTTCAAGCAAGATCGAGGGCACGCAAGCGACCCTGGGGGAAGTGCTGGAATTCGAGGCCGCCGAGGAGACCGCAGTCGGCGAGAAACGAGGCGATATTCAGGAGGTGCTCAATTACCGGAGAGCCATGAAGCACGCGGTGACGGCGTTGAAAGACCTGCCCCTGTCGCAGCGGGTCGTCCGGAATACGCACAGTGTTCTAATGCTGGGCGTGCGGGGCGAAAACAAAACACCGGGCGAGTATCGACGGAACCAGAACTGGATCGGTCCGGCGGGTTGCCCAGTCGAGGCGGCGCGCTTCGTTCCGCCTGGTGCGGATCGCGTGGCGAATTTGATGTCTGCCTGGGAAAAGTACCTGCACGCTGAGGCCCCCGACAAGCTGGTGCAACTGGCGGTTCTGCATGCCGAGTTTGAAGCGATCCATCCGTTCTCGGATGGCAACGGCCGGATCGGGCGACTGCTTGTGCCTTTGTTCCTGGTGTACAAGGGCCTGCTGGGCAGCCCGGATTTCTACATCAGCGCTTATCTCGAAAGTCGACGCGAAGAGTACTATGAGCGTCTCCTGGCCGTCTCGCGTGATGGGGACTGGACCGGCTGGTGCGTATTCTTCCTGCAAGCCCTGATCGCGCAGGCAAGGGATAACGAGGCCAAGGCTCGCGCGATTCTGGTCCTGTATCAGGCAAAGAAGGACTGGATCATGGAGCAGACGCACTCGCAATACGCGGTGCGCGCCCTGGATTGGTTCTTCAACCGTCCCATATTCAGGACTTCAGACTTCGTGGCCTCAGCCGACATACCAAGGCCAACCGCCAACCGAATTCTTCGCATCGTGCGCGACGCGGGGTTGTTGCTTGAGCTGCGCCCCGGCAGCGGAAGACGGGCCGCGATCCTGGCGTTTACCGAGCTGTTGAACCTGGCGGAAGGACAGTCGGTTTTTTGAGTCGCGCGTATGCGCGACAAGGCTTTTTGTGTATCACAAAACGTAATACATGATACACAAATCAGCTTGCCATCAACGGATGAGACTCTAGCCCACAACTGACATAATGGCTTCTTTGACAATAAGTTAAGAGGTACTCCGAGCAGTTTCCAGAACCTCTGGTCTTCCATGACCCGGGGAGTGGGTCTCTTGGCCGCAGTTATAGGACGTTTGGCTCGGGCCGCGAACATTTTGCCCTGATCCGGCGACGGCACGCCACGACCGAGGTCCTTCGAGTCCCGGTCGAAAGCAGCAACTACTACTTGATCCACGAGCCGAAGAGCTTTGTCGACGGATGCGGCGATTCAGGGAAAGCCGGCGACCGGCCGTTCGCCTCCCCGTGGGTCCAACCGCGTTCGAGCGCCTGGCACGGTCGGATCAGTTCACGTAGCCCAGCGAGCGCAGGGCGTCCAGCGCGCGGGGGTCGGTTGTGGGGGCGACGTTGGGGCCGGGCAGGTCGCCCCACTCCAGGTTTCGCGGGATGCCCGCCGGGTCCGGGTCGGCCTGGATGAACGTCAAAAGGGTCTGAAAGAACGGGTTGGTTTCGTCCACGGGTTGCGGCGTGAGTTCGCCCGGGTCGGCCAGCAGGTCGTAGGCGTGTGCTTCGCGGACGGGGCCGCTGCGGCCGATACGTGCGGTGACCTTGTTGTGGTCGCGGATCGCGCAACGCCAGAGGTTGCCGTTGTGAGAATCATCGTGCTGCATTCCGGCGTTACCGCGGGCCTCCGAGAAGAGCGGACGAGTGTCCGGCGGAGTCAGCAGGGAGTGGCCGTCGAAGTCGCCGGGCACCGGCAGGCCCACGGCCTCCAGGATGGTCGGCGTCACGTCGACAAGCGAGACCGGGGCGGCGATTCGGCCGGACGGCATGTTTCTGTAACGGATGGCCAGGGGCACGCGGATGATCTCTTCGTAGACGTAGACGCCGTGTGCAAACCAGTGGTCGTGCTCCATCATGGCCTCGCCGTGGTCGGCGCAGAGGATGACCAGGGCGTCGTCGAGGAATCCCAACGCGCGATACTCGCGGAGCAGGCGGCCGGCCTCCTGGTCGGCAAAAGCAATCTCCTCATCGTACCGGTCCACCAGTTCCAGGCCGTCGAGCTCGCCTTCCGGGTGGATTCCCCCGCCCTTGCCGGTCATATCGATCATCTGCGGCTTGTCGTGGGTGAAGTCGGCCGGTCGGTCGGCGGGCGGATCGTACGGGCCGTGGGGGTCAATGTAATGAACGTAGAGCAGGTGCGGGCGGCCGGGGGCGCACTTGTAGTGCAGCCAATTGATGGCGGCATCGGTCGTCTTGACGGCGGTGCGTTCGTAGATGTGCTTGCGGTTGGATTCCGCTTCGTCGAGCCGGGCGTCGTAGTGATCAAACCGGGCGGCCAGGTCGCTGGCGCTGTCGGAGAGCACGGCGTTGGAGACGACGGCGGCGGTCTGGTAGCCGGCGCGGCGGAGGTGATCGGATACCAGGATGGTGGTGTTGGGCAACTTTTGGCAGAGCAGGCGAACGCCGCTGTTCTGCGGGTATTTTCCGCTGAGCATGGCCACCACGCTGGGTGTGGTGATGGCGGCGGGAGCGTAGGCACGGTCAAAGACGGCACCCTCGCCGAAGAAGCTCTGAAGCTGCGGCGTCGTGTCGCGGACGTAGCCGTAGAGGCTGGTGTGGTCCGGTCGCATGGCGTCGATGCAAAGGATGAGGATGTTCGGACCCGCGACGACGGAGCCGGGCTGGGCGTAGAACTCCTCTACGGAATACGGGATGGCGACGCCGGCCCTTGGTCGCACGAAGAACGAGCCGGTCAGCAGGACGGCGACGCCGGCGAGCAACACCGGCCAGATGCTCCGGTTCTTCTGCCGTGCCGCGTGACGCCCCACGCTTGTCGGCAGGCGGTTCCCAATGACCTGCATGATAGACTCTCCGGGTGGGCTCCGGACGCTCGGCGGCCTGTCCCGCCGGCCGCCGCACGCGCGGAGCGGCCCCACCTCCCTGTGTTTATCGGAAACGACGGGGCGTGAATTGACGTTTACCGATACGCTGGTCTGCCGCGGCCGCTGTTTTATCGGACGAAAATCTGCTGCGAGTTTGGGCTGTGCCGGCGGACGAATTCGCCGAAGACCTGCCACGCGGCGTCAGCGTGCGGCCGGCCTGTCGGGCGGAGTGCCCGGCACTCCGTCCGGCAGGTTCCCGGAAGTCGAGTGCCATCACGGGGTGGGCCCGATAACGGTCTACTGTTCCTGTAGTATCCCTTGCATCCCGTCGACAAACAGGGGACCGCTGTGCCCCGGGCGTCCAACTCTGGTCGGCCATCCGGCGCGGCAAGCGAGATTACGCGCATGGCGGCGATGCTGCGCGCGGGAGATCGTGATGACCCTGGACGTTCGCTACGCCTGGACGGCGGTGGACGACACGCGATCGGCCTTCCAGGAAGTACGTGAGCGCGTGGCGCAGCCGTCCCCGGCATGTGTGCTGTTCTTCTGTTCGCCCAATCACGACCTCGACGAGCTGGCTCGCGGCATCGCCGAATCGTACGACTGGGCGATTCCGGACGAGCGCGGCGGTGCTCACGCTGGTTCGGAC
>JAFGJQ010000306.1 GCA_016929015.1 Phycisphaerae bacterium
CCGACCGCTTCTCGCAAGGCGGCGGCCTTCTCATTGGCCAGAAACTCTACCAGGTGCCGCTCGACCTGCGCCATGCCGCTGGCAGTCCACAGCCCGTCATCATCCTTGACACAGGCCTCAAGGCCCTGTCGCGCCGAGACACAAAAGGTCGCCACGTCCGCCGCCACGCCCGCCTGCTCCGTCAGCACCTTTTGCAGGAACTCCAGCGCGGCCGTGCGGTCCTCATCGCTGAGATAGTCCACCTTATTGAGGATGAAAAACAGCCGCGACACCTTGGACCGCACCTGGCGCAGGAACTCGACCTCGACCTCCGTGATCGGAGGGTCCGCCGAGACCAGGAACAGCGCCGCGTCACACTGGGGAAGGAAGTTGAGTGTGGCCTCGGTGTTGTGCCGGAATGTTGAGCCGATGCCAGGCGTGTCGATCAACACCACGCCCTTGCCCAGCAGGGCGGCCGGGTGGAAAACCTCCACTTGGTCCACGCCCAGCTTGTTCCTGGGATTACCCGTCTCGGTGACGAAGCCGGCCAGAAAGTCGCCAAGCTGTCCAGCCGCCTGGAACTGGGCGTCTTGCGGTTCGCGCTGGCCCTGAAAGTGAACCCGGGCGGCCAGCGTTTCGCCGGGCCGGACAAAGGTCGGGATGGCGGTAAGCGGAACGACGGCCGTCGGAAGGACCGCCTCACCCAGAAGCGCGTTCAGCAGCGTGCTCTTGCCCCGCTTGAACTGCCCCAGCACGGCCAGGTGGAATCGCCCCTGTGCCAGCCGCCCGCGAAGCTCGTCAAGCTGCCCGGCCAGATGCCCGTAGCCATCGCCCAGCCCCTGGAGACGCCCGGAGGCTGTGGACAGCAGACCCGGGAGACTGGATGGCCCAGGGCTTCGGGGGGAAGGCGGTTCTATCGCCCCGGCATCCTGTTGTTGGGCTTCATCGAGCAGGTCCATACAAAAAGGCTCCTTCAGGTGCTCGCCTGCAGGAGCCATCTTGTTTCTGGACGCACAGCTCCTACCAGGCTTGTCCGGTAGGAGTCATTAGCCCAAGGGGCATTTGTGCGGGGGACTCCATCCCCATCCAAATTATATTACAGGAGCGAGTTGGAAATCAAGCGCAAAGCCAAACCGCACCATGAATTGGATGAGATCTAGCCGGTGAGGCCAGACATTGATTTTACGATCCCAGCCGTGAGGCGGTGCGGACATCGTTTATGAGAACCGCCAAGGCCTCCCAGTTGAGCACTGTGCCGTCGGCCTGGTAGGCCTTGCGGGCTTCGCGGATGGCGGCATGCAGTTCCGGCCACTCCTGCGATTCGTCCTCGGCTTCGTGCAGATGGCCAATCGCTCGAAGTCGATGGGCATAACCGTCGCGGGTTTCGGTCAGCAAGACGTAAGCGGCTCCGAGGTGCTTCTCGATACACTCCAGGCATGACGTACGTGTGACAGTGATTCCGCCAGGCCCCGAGCCGCCGCGACAGCCGCATCCGCCGGTCGGTTGGGTCACGACCGGTTCCACCTGCCCCGGCTGGCGACGAACGGCGGCACTGGTGGATCGTCGCGATGACGCCACGGCTGTATTGATTCGTCGGCTCTCAAAGTGCTCACCGACGCGCTGGGCGTACAGCATCTGATCGCCCAGGATCGTGCATTTGTAGGCTGGAAGGCCGTCGCATTCGATGATGTTCTGCTGGCCCGTTTGCAGGTCGTATTCCAGCGCGAAGACATCGTCCTCCATCTGCCATTGCCCACTGATCAACAGCGTATCGGGCTGATCAGCCCGGTAGGCCACGCGGTAGATGAACGCGCCGGGTAGCTCGATGTCAAAGTCACCCGACGGCTGAAGGACGTGGACCAGGTTCTCCATGTCGGCGTGAACCAGACGATCACCGTGTACGAATCCCGCCCGCGTGGCGTGAACCGCGACGGGTCTGCTCAATTGATCCAGCGTCGGGCCGTCCATGCGGTACAGGTGATAGAGTGGATCGTCGGCCGCACCGCCCGCGATGAACGAAACATGCCATCCGTCGCCGTCATACCAGGCAGTGGGCGCACACTCACACACATCCGATGGCAGACTGGTGTCCAGTCGATGGATCGAACCATCCGCCAATTGATAGCACGCTTTCCAGACATGCAACTCATCCGCCTGGCAGAACAGAAGCACCGGCTGGCTATCCTCGCCGGGCGTGAGGAACGGCATGTGTGTCATGATTCCCTGATCGTGGAGTTCTTTCAGCATGAATACCTCGCAGTGGGCGTTCGGCAGGTGCCCGGCCAGATGATCTGCGTGCCGTCCGGACTCAGGCATCCGATCTGAAGTTGCATGTAACCGTTGTAGGAATAGTTGGAGCAGAACTGGTTTGGCAGGTTGACCAGCCGACCGTCCGCATCGACACAGCCAGCGCCGTACCACGGATAGGAACTGGGGTAACAACTGCCCATTTCGATCAGCCGCCAGAACGATCCCGGCGGAGCCTTACCCGGTCCCTGGTACGGCGTCAGATCCCAGCACGGCGAGTAGGTGCGATGGGTCGTGTACGAACCCAGCACGAACGGCTCGCACTGGCAGCATGCGGGGCATTGGCCTTCTGCGCCGAACGTCGCGGCCTTGCCGCTGCTGAGCACGCCGCGCTTGCCGCCTGGTCTGACAACGGCTTTGCCGGGAGTAGCCATCTACGTGCCTCCCGAATCGTCGCAGGCCTCCTGGTCGACCATCTCGTTGATCCAGCCGAGCACCAGGTCGTAGCCATACGAGTCGTTGGGCACGTAGTGGGCATAGCCGAACGTGGCGGCGAGCATTTGGCCGACGGCCGGGCGCTGCCACTTGTGCGGGGTGGCGACAGGGTCGACGGCGCTTTCCAGCGTTTCGCCGGTGGCGATGTCCAGCACGTCATACATCCAGGTGGCCGGGTTGGCTTCGTCTCCCTGTGCGCCGCCGACCTGTGTCAGGTCCACGGGGAAGATTCGCAGCGGCTGGCGGTTGCCGAAGCGGACGATGGCCCACTTCAAGCCCGTGCCTTCTTCTTTCCAGAGGATCGACGCCGAGCCGTTGGGATCGGCAAACAGCCCGTTGGGGAATCCATCGAAGATGTCGGCGAACTCATACGCCTCGGCCTCAGTGTCCAGCACGATGATCTGCACCGGGCAGACACCGGCGGCATACGCGCGCCCGATCTTCCCGGCGGCAATGGGTTCGGCCAGGATGACGAACTTGCCCTCGTGGGTATCCACGGCGGGCGTCACGCAGGAGAGCGCCACACGGTTCTTGAACTCGTTGTCGTTGGCGGTCGGGTCGATGATCGGCGCGTCGATGCCCAGCACCGCCAGGCGGTTCTGGTTGGAGCCGCTGTCGTTACGCACCAGCACGATGGACGCCTGCCGCGTGGTCGGCTCGGACTTCTGGCCGATGTGTGCGGTGCGGCGGCGGTAATCGACGGCCGCGTCGATGAAGGCGTTGTACGCGCGGGCGGGAATCTGCAGCTTCTGGCCGGACTGGACTTTCTTCAGGGCGTCGCTCATGTGCCGATCCCCAGCGCCGC
>JAFGJQ010000026.1 GCA_016929015.1 Phycisphaerae bacterium
GATTGCTCGTATCCTGCGTGAGCGTCTGGTCGGTGAGTCGGTTGACTCCGTCGTAGAACCCCGCGGGCGTGGTTCCGTTGTCGAAGGGGTCGCCGCTGCTTTGGTAGTTCGCATCGGCCCCGGTCAGGGTGTTGCGGCCGAATCCGTACGTGGCGTTGGTGCTGCCGGTCCACGCGGCGGCCTTGTACCACTCGTTGTAGAGGGCGGCCGTGGCGGCGGCGTGATCCATGGGCAGGCGGAACCCGTGGACGGTGGTGGCAAGCTGAAGCCGTTCCGACGCGTTGAGGTCCCTCGATTGCCAATTGGCAGTCGTGATGGTCACCGGATGCCAGTCGGCCGGTGATCCGCCTTCCGAGTACGCCCGATGGCCGGTGGCCAGCCCCTGGTCTAGGGTGAGCCAGTTGCAGTACTTCAGCGCGCCGAACCAGCTCACGCCTACCACCGGATGATTCTCGTAGCCGGCCGAAACGGAATAAGCACTGCCGGCGTAGCTGATGCGGCCGCCGTCGGACGCCTTGAACACCAGGGTCCCCGCCCCCGCTGTTCCGGTTGTGCCGTTCTGTGCGGTGTGCAGATACACGTCCCCGGAGTCGATGTCGAAGTAGAGGTAGTGCCCGCGTTCATCTGTCAGGTGACTGAGGGCGTCGTTCAGGAAGGCTGCAAACTCGGCGTTGGAGACCTCGTACACGCCGACGGCGAAGTCGTACGTGGGCCCGGCGGGCTGGACGTCTGTTGCTGAGACGGTCGCCATATCGGGCTGTATCGCGACGGTCGGATTCGGCCGGCCCGCACACAACCCGCATACGCACGCGATGGTGACAACGACATACCCGCGCATGGACTCGCTCCCGCTCGGCAGCCATCTGCCCTCGACCGCCCGCCCGTCTGCGATGGCCCTTTGTGGGCGGTTTTCAACGCCGCCAGGGCACTGTATGGGCCGTTGCCCTTGTTTATCGGACAATTCCCTGAGGGGCTTCCAGCCAAAGCGCCGCCCGCACAGATGGGTTGTGGAAGCAGTGATCTCGCGTGAGACGAGACGGCTGCCGTGTTTCTGGTGGAGCGATCCCCCGGAATGCAGAAATCCGGCGGTGGGTTGTTGCCCACCGCCGGATTGAAAGCTCAGCATCCGTACCCGTTGTGTCGCTGACGATGCTACGGGTAGATCAATGCGTCAGTGGTGGAATAACCGGTGAGCGTGGCATCAAAGGCCCTCATGCCCGGGAACCAGAGTGCGGTGTTGGAGAATTCGACGATTCCTCTCGATCGACCAATTGCGGTACCGATTACGCTTGGCCCGAAGGCGGTGTAGATGTTGTCATTGTCAATGCCGGCGACCGGCTTTCGCTCGAAAGAGGCGTGACCGTCCGCGAAGAGGCAGTTCTGGCCCTCACCCTGTCCCTTACCACCGTGGTTCGGCGAGTTGAACGCGACCCACTCGGAAGGGGGGGCGTTGACGAAGAATGTCCCTATGATCGGCTCCAACTGGGCGTTTGTGGTGACGGCACCAGTGCCCACCGGGCCCTTGTCCGCCGCCACAATCATACGGCTGTCGAGGTTCTCGCTCGGCCGGGTATCGTTCGGGCCGTAGGGCACACGGTAACCGTAGCTGACCGTGTTGAGACTCTCGAAGTCGTAGTAGAGTTCTGCGTTGCCCCCGTCTTGCTGATCCCCACTGCTCGGGCAAATGAACTGCTTGGGCGTAACTTCACCGCTACGGACGAGCATCCAGAAGCACCGCGTTACGGAGATCGTGGTCGTGTTAATGTTGATGGACACGCTCGTCCGCTTATCACCCGTGACCACGTCCGGACCCAGCAGGTTGACGCCGCCGGTACCGTGGTTCCACCACACCTTGGCGGTCTGATTGTTGTCTATAAATGCAGGCATCGGCCACATTTCCTCGTTCTCATTGGCGTAGATCTTGCACGACGTGCCGATGCCCTTGATGTTGGCGCCGCACACCAGACGTTTGCTGAGCTCGCGTGCCCGCGACAAGCTGGGCAGGAGGATGGAGATCAGCAGCGCGATGATCGCCACCACCACCAGCAGCTCAATCAGAGTGAAACCCTTTTTTCTCTTCACCGATACACCTCCTGTGCCCTGAAGCACAACTCCTGACTTCCCTGCACCGGACTTCAAGGCCGGACAGGACCGGGATTTAACGGATACATGATTCCCCGCGCCGGGGCCCCCCATGAGACCTCAAAACGCGGATGCTCGACAGCCCTGTCCTTTGCAGCCTCTCCAACCGGCTCAGCCGGGATGGCCGGGAACGCCCCGGCTACCCCGCCTGGGGATCTGACCTCATTCCCTCACGTGTGACGAGAGCCACAACAACCGGCCACCGTCACGACGTGCCATTGACCCCAGTATGCCTCGGCTGTCCGCGATCGTGGGAAGACCGCTTACTGGAACACGCAGTCTGGAACACTTCCCGCACAGTCAGCCTGGAAGCGGATGCTCCAAAAGAGCCTCCAGACCACAAGTTCGCTACAGCCTCTTCGGGTTGGTGAGTCTCGGGTGCGGAACGCTTGGCTAGGATGAAAGTACCGAGTGCGGTTTTCGCCGCTAAGCGAGAATCAGCTTATTGATGTTCTTCACGTACGACAAAGTATGTATGTAGTACAGGCAACCCGTTGCCTCACAAACCATTATTATCGTACTACCGTCCCTAGAGGGTGTCAACGAGTTTTTTTCACGCCAAGTGCGTCTACGCCGCGGTTCGCCTCTGGGCCCGGCGCATGGGGTTTGTGCCCCCCGCGAACGTGCTTTTCAGAAGAGGCGTTCCGCAACGCGAATTGAGTGCAGTTGCGAGCATCCCAGACCTTTTCGGGATGCAGCATCCAAGTATGCGACCACACGTCGGTCCTCGTCGATGTACGGCAGCGGCTTGAAGTTTCGCGTGCGGTTGGTCTTCCGCTCACGATTGAGTCGTTCCAGACACACTGTATCCACTGCAACTGGATCGATGCCTGCCAGCACCATGCCGCTTTGCCAAGTACTGTCGTCGGTGGCGTCGGGCCCGCCGTCAAAAACAGAACGCAGGGCGTTGACGATGTTGATTCGGAGTCTGTCTCGAATTTGGGGCAGGGCCACGATGTCACCGATGTAGGGGCAGCAGTGGTTGTCATGAAAGCGGGCGGGGTGCTTCACGAGCGCGTGGGACAGGTTCTTCAGGCTGGCAGTCAGGCCGGCGATGTTGTGGGTCTTCATGAACGGGACGTTCACGATGGCCGTTACTTGCTTCAGCACGCCGGCCAACTGGTCCCGGCCGCTTCCGAAGTCGACCTCTTCTTCCTGCCAATCCGTGGATGGCCGGGTCGTGCCGAATGCCTGATGGATCGTATCGGGCACCTCGATGGGGACGAGTTGTTCCGGCTTCCAGCCGGCGTGGATCAGGCTTTCGATGAGGATCTGGGCGAAAGCCGGAGTGGTTCCCAAGCCCATCGCGGCGGACTGGTTGAATTTCACTGCGATCACGTCATCGGGGCGAAGAACGGATTTCCAGGCGTCTGCGGCTGTCGCGGTGCCCGTGAGGGTGGAGAGGCACCAGTCCAGCATTTCTCCCAGAATGGTCTTCTGCACCGTCCGGCCCTCGATGACGTACTCCGACCGGGCCTGGACTACGAGCGGGGTGGATGGGTGCGTTGTCGCGGCGGGCTGAGACGCGGGCCCTGCCCAAAGGCGTTCGGGTCCAGCGACGGCCAGACCCGCGGCGGCGGCCGTCGTACCGGCGAGGAACGCGCGGCGAGACAGTTCACTCGGGGCGGGTTGGGAGTGTGGTTCGCCCATCGGGAGATTCCGCGTTGACACTGTCGGGTGCCGGCCATAAGTATCGGCATGACAAGGCCCGGCGGTTGACGCCATTCGCCCGTGGAGGCCGGTTGATGCTCGGATGGCCGGTGAGGGGCCGGCGATCGCTTTGGGAAGGTCTGTATCGTGGAGGAAGGGACAGCACACGTGGGAATCGAGGAAATCCATCAGACATTGGCGGCGTGTGGCCAGGCACACTTGCTGACGTTCTGGGATGAGTTGGATGCTGCCCAGCGGGAGGCCCTGCTCGACGATCTGAACCGGGTGGATTTCGAGCAGGTGGCCTGCCTGATCCCGACGCACGTTTTGGCGGTGCCGGAGGCGGCCGCGCAGCACCCTATTGAGCCACCGGACGTCGTTCGGCTGGGGCCCGGGTCGCGGGAACGTATCGAGGCCGCGGAGGCCGGGGCACGAATGGTCGCGGCGGGGCAGGTGGCGGCGCTGGTCGTTGCGGGCGGGCAAGGCACCCGACTGGGGTACGACGGCCCCAAGGGGATGTTCCCGATCTCACCCGTAAGGAACAAGAGCCTGTTTCAGCTCTTCGCGGAGGCCATCCAATCGGCCCAGCGGCGTTACGGCGGCACGGTGCCCTGGTACATCATGACCAGCGACCTGAACGACGCGCCGACGCGCGAGTACTTCGCGGCCAACAACTACTTCGGGCTTCGCCCGGAGAACGTGGTCTTCTTCACGCAGGGGATGATGCCGGCGTTGGGAGCGGACGGGCGAATCCTGCTGGATCAGAAGCATCGTGTGGCCATGTCGCCGGACGGTCACGGCGGCACTCTGCGGGCGCTGGCCACCACCGGCGTCCTGCACGACATGGCCCGGCGGGGTATCGAGGCGATCAGCTATTTCCAGGTGGACAACCCACTGGTCCGGCCGGTGGACCCCGTGTTCCTGGGCCTGCATCGCAGTACGGGGTCGCAACTGTCGAGCATCACGGTGACAAAGGCGGACGACCTCGAGAAGGTCGGCAACTTCGCCCGGGTGGGCGGGCGGACCTGCGTGATCGAGTACTCCGACCTGCCGGAAGAGCTGGCTCGGGCCAGGAACGCGGATGGGTCGCGCCGCCTGAATTACGGCAGCATCGCCATCCACGTGTTCGCGCGGTCCTTTGTGGAGCAGTTGACGGAGAACATCCACGCGATGAAGCTGCCGTGGCATCGCGCGATGAAGAAGGTGCCGTACGTCGATCTGGAATCGGGCGAGCGGATCGAGCCGGTGTCGCCCAACGCCGTCAAGCTCGAGATGTTCGTGTTTGACGCGCTGCCGCTTGCGGATCGAACGCTGATTCTGGAGGCCCGGCGGGCCGAGGTGTTCAGTCCGGTGAAGAACGCGACGGGCGTGGACAGCGCGGAGAGCGCCCGCCGCGACCTGACGGCTCGGGCGGCGGCGTGGCTGGAGTCGTGCGGTGTGAAGGTGCCGTTGCGGCCCGACGGCCAAGTGGACGCAACGCTTGAGATCAGCCCTCTGTTTGCCCTGGATCGCGAGGAGTTGGCGGAACGGCTTGCGAAGAAGCCGACCATTCGGCCTCGCGACGCACTCTATCTCGAATAGTCGATCGGTCATGTCATATTGGCCCTGGACCATCCTGGTGGCGGCGACGGAGGTGGCCGCTTTCGTGGCCATTCTGTCCATTCTGCGTCGTCCGCGCGAGCCGCGGGCCATGCTGGCGTGGATTCTGGCCCTGCTGTTGATGCCCGGCGTGGGGCTGGTCCTGTTCATGCTGATCGGCGAGCGGCGGATGCTGCGGCACCAGCGTCGCCGTCGGCGCCGGCGAAAGCCGTTGACCGGGCCGCTGACCCGCAAGGCCGAGGCGCTGCAATCCCGCGAATTGATCGAATCGCGGCAGGCGCCGACCACCGGCGTGCGGCAGCTCATGGCACTGGCAGAGCGTCTGGGGTCTTTCCCGGCCACCGCCAAGAACGAGGTGACGGTGTTTCACGACGCCGAGAAGACCTTTCTGGCCCTGCAGTTGGCCATCGAGGCGGCCGAGTCCCACGTGCATCTGGAGTATTACATCTTCCAGCCGGATGAGACGGGGACGGCCGTCGCGGACCTGCTGATCGCCAAGGCGCGGCAGGGCGTTGCGTGCCGGCTGCTGCTGGATTTCATCGGCTGCTGGCGCTTGTCGCGTCGGTTCCTGCGACGGCTGCGCAAGGCCGGCGTGCAGGTGGCGTTTGCCTTGCCGGTGCTGCCGTGGCGGGGTCGCTGGCGGGTGAACTTCCGCAACCACCGTAAGATTGCGGTGATTGACGGGCGGGTGGGGTTCACGGGCAGTCAGAACATCGGGGATGAATACCGCGGGCGGCGGGCCCGCATCAGCCCGTGGCGTGACACGCACCTGCGGATCGTGGGGCCGGGTGTGCATCATCTGCAGGAGGTCTTTGTCGAGGACTGGCATTACACCACCAAGGAAGACCTGGTGA
>JAFGJQ010000307.1 GCA_016929015.1 Phycisphaerae bacterium
CGATTGAACCATGCGATGAAGCTGTCCATTTCCCTCGCCAGGGAGTCGTGAGCCGGGGCCTGGTAATGGACGGCCTCTTGCCCGATCGGTCCGGACACAACTTGCATCGGTCCGCCTTCATCGGTGCGCCATCCCCCAACGGTGATCGCGCGAAGGCCGCTGCGGCCCGTCGGAAACAGCGCGGCATGCCATCCGAACAGGCGGTCTGCGGAGAGGGGTTGCTCGTAGTTGCGCGTCGCATCGAGCATGACCTCAACAACACCGTCCACGTACCGGTCTGCCGGCGCCACGCCGCCGGCTTCGAGGCCCAGCTTCCTCGCGATCGAGGAGCGCACCGTGGCGGGGTCGAGCTTCTCGCCCTCGATCGCGGACGACTTGACCACATCCTGCGTCAGGGTTTTCACCGTCGCTTCTTGGCGAAGAGTGAAGCCGATGGCCTCCATGCGGCCAAGAAGTCGCCCCTGGCGGTGGCGCACGTCTGCCTGCAGGACGGCCAAACCGGCCTCATC
This sequence comes from Phycisphaerae bacterium, assembly GCA_016929015.1. Lineage (GTDB taxonomy): Bacteria > Planctomycetota > Phycisphaerae > UBA1845 > UBA1845 > JAFGJQ01. The sequence goes on from JAFGJQ010000307.1 coordinate 510, forward strand.
CCATCTGAGATCCGGCCAACCAGCACGTTCGTAGATGTACATGTAATCTCCGCATCGTCTGCGGATAATATGGCCAGCATTCTCCGCATGTGCAAGCCATATTATCCGCATATATTACGGAGAATAGACCCGATGATCTCCGCAACTTCATTGAGTCAACGGCCCGAAGCTTGCCCAGAAGGGGCTGGCCGAAACTGCCTCGTCCCGATTCCCGCTCTGCACATTTACCAACGGGGATCCCTGAATGCGGTCTTCCGGTTCCCCGACCCTCAAGGGTCGGACCCAACAGCCGGGCAACGCCCCTGGATCAGGCCCGAAGAACCAGGCACAGAACAACCCCGAAGGGGTTGCACCCCGCAGCACCCCGGCACCCAGGGCGGCGTCCCGCCCGCAGACGGGCGAGACTTGCCCTGGGCTATCGGGTAGCAGCCCTTCAGGCTGCCTGCATTGCCTTGCGGCGATACGCGGCGTTGGATCTGCGGCTGAGTGGCGCCGATGGGGTGTTCGAGGTCCATCCCCGATAGCGCCAACCCATGGCAGGACGACCCAGGTGAACCCGCCCGCCCTCACTTCACCAGGCCTTCCGCGATGGCAGACATAAACCTGGGATGGTACGTCCCGTAGTTCTCGCCACCCGCGTCCCGCGTCATAACCACGATCAGGTCGTTGTCGAGGTCGATCCGCAGCGTGGCCGCCGAGGCGGCGCCGTGACCGAACGTCATCTGGCCCAGCCCTTCGTCGCGGAACCAGCTCGTGCCCATACCGTACTCCACCGCCTCGGTCGTGTCCGCCCCGAGTACCTTCGTCAACCGGTCGGGCAGCATCTTCCGGAAGGTCTCCTCGCTGAAGAAGCGCATCTCGCCGTACGCGCCCTTGTTCAGCAGGAGCTGGGCGATCTTGGCCATGTCCATGGGCACGCTGCGCGCGCCGCCGCTGGCGTCGGTGACGGTCGTGTTGCCGCACTCGAGCGGATCGAGGAGATACTTGCGAAACAGGACCGGAAGGGAATCGGCGGAAATCAGCTCCATCACCTTGCCGCCCAGGGCCAGCCCGGTGCCGTTGTAGGCGTAGCGCTTGCCGATCTCGAGGTACGGATAGTACTCGGCCAGGCGCTCCTCCAGGTCGTGCATCTCGTCGCCCCAGTGCCCCCACAGCCCGCAGGTGTGCGTGTAGAGGTGGCGGATCGTCAGCGGGGTCGGCACGTCGATCCCGCGGAACGGCGGCAGGTACTCGTCCACCCGCGCGTCCAGACCCACGAGCCCCTGGTCCACGAACATCATGAGGAGCGTGCCCGACATGAGCTTGGTGATGGACGCCATCCAGCTCGGCGTCGTGACCGTCATCGGCTTGCCTTCGCGCTGGCCGTACGCCCGGTGGAAAAACACCACCCCGTGCCGGGCGATGCACACGGCAAACGCCTGGTCGGAATCCGCGGCCCATTCCCGGCACACGGCGTCGATCTTCTTCACCGCGTCGGGGTTCATCCCGGCCTCTTTGGCCGATCCGCTGCGCAGGATCGGCGCCGGCGTCCCCTCGATCGGGCGCGGGCAGACCAGCGGCCGGTTGTACAATTCGTCCACGCGGTAGAGCTTCCGCTTGAGGCCCACCCACCACTGGCGGTCCCGGGTCTCCGTGTTCTCCGACAGGTCCGCCCCCAGGCCCTGCGATTGCTCGTACATCCCAAGCAGCAGCGAGGCGCTCAGCGGGTTCCGCCGGGTGGAGTAGTCCACGGTCCACTTGATGTACGTGCTGACCTCCTGCGCATGCGCCTGGAACACGTCCGGCCGAATGCCCATCCAGTCGGGCAGCCGGAGCGTGGCCTGCATGTCGTAGTCCCACAGGTCAAAGCCCGCCGGGCGGTCCGGCGTGCGGAACAACGTGCAGAAACGCCGCACGGTCCGCCCGTCCGCGGGAACGAACTCGATCAGCGCCCCGTACCGTCCGGGTTGATCCGCCGTAGTCACCGGGTTGTAGTCGCGATCGTAGAACGTCGTGCGCACCTCGTACGGCCCCAGCAGCGCCTCGCCGCGGAACGGCTCGGTGAAGTCCGCAGGCGGGAAGGTCGGCCCGGAGAAGACGAACGGATCGAAGCGGAACTCCTCATCCATCAGCGCGCGCGCCCGCTCCTGGTTCACGTCGGGCATTGTCGCCCGCGCGGCCGCCTGTCCTGCGACCGAGATGTCGAGGTCGGCATACGCGCGGTCCTCCGGCAGCGCGATCTGCGCCGAGGCACGGCCGTCCTTGTCCTTGAGCACGGCCTGCCCGACCACGTCCCCGCCCGAACGCACCTCCGCGGTCTCCCCGAGCAAACGGGCCGGCGCGGTGATGCTGAGCTGAGCCTTGCGGAACTGGTGCCAGGACGCCGAGCAGGCGGCCAGGGCCGGCGGGCTGGGCTGTTCGGCCAGCCGCACCGGGTATTCGGCGGTCGAGTCGGCGTGCGTGCCGCCCCGCGGGAACCATTTCACCGAGAGATCCTTCTCCGCGTTGTCCGCGTCGTTGACGTAGATCTGCACGCCAATGGTCAGTCCAATCGCAGGCGTCAGATCGAGATCGGTCCACGGCATCCGGATCTCCATCGTGTAGCCGTGGTCCGTGCGCGTCCGGGCGCACTGGAAGGTGATGTTGGTGATCTTCTCGACCAGCTCTTTGGAGTGGCGATGGTCGTAGACGTGATAGCG
>JAFGJQ010000308.1 GCA_016929015.1 Phycisphaerae bacterium
CGACTTCGCCGGTGTATCACGTCACGCAGCAACGCTCCGGCGAACGGAACGTCCTTGAGCGACAGACGCTGCCGGCGGCACGGTGAACAACGTGCTGCCGGGACGGACCGGACCGGCTGGAAAGCCGGTCCCACAAAGAGAGCCGGTCCCACACACAGGACCGGTCCCACAGAAGAACTGAGCCGACAGAAAAGCAGGCGCTCCGGAAGAACGGGTTTCGCTGGGCCGGCGGCTATCGCTGTTGCAGCGTGCCGTCGTGGTTCGCGATCAGGCGGACGGAGGCCGGGTGCTGAAAATCCCAGTCTTCGTAGGCCGTCTCCAGCACGGTGGAAATGCGCGGTGTGACCTTTACGGTGGCGTGCGTGTGGCCGGCCCAGTCGATCTCGATCGGCCGGCTCAGATCCAGCAGGCCATCGTGGAGGCGCAGCTCCAGACGGTCGGTGCGTTCACTGGTGATCGTAATGCGCTGGCCCTCAATCCGCCCCCCGATGTAGGCCAGCTTGCTCTGCAACACCTTCGTGGCGTAGGCATGGAAGTCCGTGGAGGGCGCGGAAAGGATGGTGATCAGCGAGTCTTCCCACGGCTCGCCGTCAAACGCCTCCTGCCGAAGCCAGCCGACACGCCCCTGCACGGGGTACCGGAACCAGTGAGAGACCTCGCGAAGGTCGGCCTCGCGGCGGGTGGTCAGAACCTCCCGGACGACGCGCGGCCAGTTCTCACTCCGTGCGAGGCCGAGATCCTGGAACGGCACGGCGGTCAGCCGCAGCCCTTCCCGACGGGCCACGGCCTGGATCACCTCCAGCGGGTCGGGCAGTTCCAGTTCATCCGCGGGTCGCGACGCGGGTTGCGAGGCCGGTACCCTCGTGTAGGCGATGAAGAGGCCCGTGTGGGCCAGGTTCCTGAGCAGGAACGGGTACGTCTGCCGCGGGTACGGAGCGTCCGGGATCGGCTCCAGCGCAATGGCGCCGGCGATCCAATGCGTGTAGAACAACGCCAGGTTGATCGCTGCGGCGCCGTTCTTCTCGCCGGTGCCGATGACGTACATCCGATCCATGTCCACGTGGTATCGCAGCCGGATTTCGCGCAGCAGGTCCGCAGGCTCCAGGGCCTCCAGCGAGGTACTGGCGAAGTCGCCGCCGGCGAAACCGCGCGGCAAGGCGATCAGGACCGGGGCCATATTCGTCGTCACACCCCTGGCGAACAGTTCGGCTTCCGCCTCCGCGCCTTCGTAGAGCACCACGACAAGAGGGTGTAGCTGAACCGGCTGGTATCCCTCCGGTACGATCATCCGCACCGTCTTGCGCGTCCCCGCCGCGTTCACGTACGCAAAGTCCGAAGAACCCGCCGGCCGTGACTCCCATACGTTCACGCGATCAAGCGAGTAAACGACCTGCGCGACGTCAACGCCTTCGCACGACTCGATGGCAACGCCGACTTCCACCCGCTTCGAGGCGTCCTTCTCTGTAAAGTACTGCTGAACGAGTGTGTCCAGGTCGGAAGTCGCGGGAGTCGTTGTGGGCTCGTCCGCCCGCACGGCCAACGAACCCGTCAGCAGCATGGCCGGCAGGATGAGATACGTCCATGCGCAACGCATTGGCCACCTCAACGCTTGTAACTCTTGTTTTCCCAGCGTATTGCGCAAGAAGACCTCGATGGGAGTGGGCGAGGTCGAGGAGGCCGCGTGCAGATCGCAGCGTGTCATCACACCGCTGTCACCTACTCGTGGCTTACGCTCACCGTGTACCCGTACCCCGTCTCCTGATACGTGAAGGTGATGGTGGCGCCGCAGTCAAATACGAGACCTTGCTGGACCATGCGGGGCGTTCCGGTTCCCAATTCCGCCCCAGAATCCGGGTCGAGGAATCGACCGCCTGCAACTCCGATGACCAGCCCGTCACTGCAGTGCCACTCGATCGTGTCGGCGGACCTGGGGATGAGAAGCCCTGTTCCCGCCACCCCGATGCCGTCGATCACAAGGTATTGGGGCGCAAACAAAGACTCCTCGGAACTTCCTATATCATCGAGGGTTGCGTGAAACTGAACCTCAACCACAGAGTTCGTTTCATTTACGAATCGAACCAGCACGGAGGCATCCCCCGGAAGCGAGCTGTTCGTGTTTTCTCCGGGCGTATTGCCGTTGGTGGGGGGGCCCTGCGCCCCTTCCGGTGCGGGACCGGCGGCGCAGCCAGTCAGGGCAGCGATGATGGCGAATACACCTGCCAATCCGCAAACGCATATCGCACGGTGTTTCATGCGTAGCTCCTGTGGCGCGGCGTTTCGAGGGCCTGGGGCGGGGCGGGCCTCTTCGGCCTGCACCGACCACCCCGGATTCGGGCTGAAGGCAGTGTATCGACTTCCCGCCATCCGGCAAGGGTCGGCAGCGACTAAGCCACGATGCCACCGTAGGTAACGATTCGCAACGTCATTTGACAGCCGCTCACCGGTCCGTATAATGCGCGCTTTCTGACCGGCGTGCGCGGGCGAAACTCCACGCCGGGGCAGTGGAGAATTTGCGCATCGAATGGCAACCGTCACGCTCGAAAACGTAGGGAAGGTGTATTGCGGTGACCGAGGCGAGGTGACCGCGGTGCAGAATGTGTCGCTGGCCATCGCGGACCGCGAGTTCGTGGTGCTGGTCGGACCATCGGGGTGTGGCAAGAGCACGACACTTCGGATGGTGGCCGGACTGGAGGAGATCACCACGGGTACGATTCGCATCGGCGATCGTGTCGTGAACGACGTTGCTCCGAAGGACCGGGACATCGCGATGGTGTTCCAGAACTATGCCTTGTACCCGCACATGACGGTGTACAACAACATGGCCTTCGGACTGAAGATGCGCAAGGTTGCCAAGGCCGAGATTCAGACCAAGGTTCAGAAAGCGGCGAGGATGCTGGGCATCGAACACCTGCTCCAGCGCAAGCCGAAGGCCCTGTCCGGCGGTGAGCGGCAGCGCGTGGCGGTGGGCCGGGCGATCGTCCGCAGCCCCAAGGCGTTCCTGTTCGACGAGCCGTTGTCGAACCTGGACGCACGTTTGCGGGTGCAGATGCGGGCGGAGTTGAAGAAGTTGCACCGCGAATTGCAGACGACCGCCATCTACGTGACCCACGACCAGGAAGAGGCGATGACGCTGGGCGACCGGATCGTGGTGATGAAGGGCGGTCGGGTGCATCAGTGTGCCACGCCGCTGGAGGTCTATTCCCGCCCGGCGGACCGGTTCGTTGCGGGATTTGTGGGCACTCCGCCGATGAACTTTCTCTCGGGCCGGTTACGGGAGATGGACGGCGACTTGGTGTTCGACGAAGGCAGCGGCACGATCCGGCTGCCGAAAGCCATGCACCGGCGGCTGGCGGGGCGGCTCGGGCAGGAGTTTGTGCTCGGGGCGCGCCCGGAGACGCTGTCGTTCTCCGCACCGGCCGCGGCGGCCGCCAAGGGCGGCAACTGCCTGCCGGCACAGGTGACGGTGGTGGAAACCCTGGGTGCGGACCAGGACGTGTACGTCCAAACCCGCGCCGGCCTTCAGATGGTGGCCCGGATACCGGCCGGCCTGGGCGTGAAGGAAGGAACGAACGCCGAGGTGTACTTTGACAGCGAACAGGTGCACCTGTTTGAGCCTGGGGAGAACGGCGTGAACGTCAGTTTGGATGGACAGGGAGTTCAGACCAGTGCGGCCTGACCGGAGCCGGCGCTGGAGGCTCACCCGTCGAGGGGCGCCGGGGCACGTGGTGCCGTCGGTCGGGCGCACCGGAGGGAAGTCCCCGATGCGTTGAACAACCCACGACAATCGGGAAGCGCGTCTGTCCAAAGTGGGTTTATCCGATGAAGGGCCCACTTTTTTTACCGGCAAGTGACGGGCCGGAACGGTGTGAAAGCCTGGGCGAGCACGGACGCCGGCTGATCCGTGCGTAAAAAAACGGAATTCGGGACGCCCGAACATGAACTCACAGGAAGTCTTGCGAATCATCGATTCGATCTGCCGCGATAAGTCCATCGACAAGGAGATGATCTACGCGGACCTCGAGGCGGCCATGGTATCGGCGGCGCGGAAGGCGTACGGCCAGGTGGAGGACATTTCCGTAAAGATCGACCGGATGACGGGCCAGATTTCGGCCGTCATGGAGGGTCGGCCCATCGCCATGGCGGAGCTGGGGCGGATCGCGGCCCAGACCTTCAAGCAGGTAATGATCCAGCGGATTCGCGAGGCGGAGCGTGGAAGCATCTTCGACGAGTATTCCGACAAGGTCGGAACCGTGGTGACCGGCACGGTGGCCCGCTTTGAGAGCGGGGCCCTGGTCGTGAATCTCGGGCGGGCGGAGGGTTTTCTGCCCCGCAGCGAGCAGATTCCGGGCGAAACGCACCATGTGGGCGATCGCGTGCGGGCCATGGTTCTGGACGTCGAGGAGAAGCCGAACCAGGTGCGAATCGTACTCACCCGCAGCCACCCGGACTACATCCGCCGGCTCTTCGAGCTGGAGGTGCCGGAGGTGGGCGAGCGGATCATCGAAATCCGGGCCCTGGCCCGCGAGGCGGGGTACCGGACGAAGGTGGCGGTGTCGTCCATTGACTCGAAGGTGGACGCGGTGGGGGCCTGCGTGGGCGTGCGGGGCAGCCGGGTTCGGAACATCGTCGACGAGCTCGGCGACGAGAAGATCGACATCGTGCGATGGAACGAATCGTCGCAGATTCTGATCGCCAACGCCCTGAAGCCGGCCGAGGTGCAGGAAATTGCGCTGTGCTTCGAGCTGAACCGGGCGACGGTGGTGGTTGCGGAGGACCAGTTGTCGCTTGCCATCGGCAAGCGCGGGCAGAACGTGCGTCTGGCCGCCCGTCTGACCGGGTGGGACATCGATATTCTGACCCCCGTGGAATACAACAAGGGTCTGGATGACATGGTCAAGGCCCTGCGATCGATCGAGGGCGTGGATGACATGCTGCTCGAAAAATTCATGACCATGGGCATCATCTCCGTCGGTGACATCGAGGAGATCGGACCGGAGCCTCTGATCAAGGAACTGGAGGTTTCGGAAGAGCTCGCCAACCACATCGTGGCCGAGGCCGCAGAAGCGGCCAAGCGGCTGGCGGCCGAGGCCCAGGCAGCCAAGGAAGCGGCGGCCGTGGCGGCGGCGGAAGAGGCGGCTCGGGCTGCGCTGGAGGCGGAGGCCGCCCCGGCGGAAGGCGAGGCGGTTGCGGCTGACGGCGAGCCGTCGGGGCCCGAGGCAAACACGGGAGAGGCCATGGCGGAAGAGACGACCGCCGTGACCTCTGAAGCGCCGACGGAGTTCGTGAGCCCGGAGGCGGAGAAGTCGGACGGATGAAGGAGCGCGCGGTCCGGGCCGCCCGGAGGTCGGGGGGTGCGGGCCGACGCGATGGATGGAACTCCGGTCCCGTGTAATGGGGCTGGCGCGCCGACCGGTGTGCTTCGTTGCAGAACCCGGATGCGCGGGAGGCAACGTGGTGAACTGGTCGGCGGGGATGGCGGGGTCGGCGAGTCCGACCGGGAATTCCGCGGCGGCGGAGACGAATGCGTGTCCATCTCCCCGGGCGGTGGGTCTTTGGGAAGGGTCGTGTGTCTTGGCTGACAAAATGCGCGTTCACATCCTGGCGAAGGAACTGAACGTCACGAGTAAGGCGATCCTCGACAAGTGCGCCGCAGAAGGTCTGAGCGTCAAGAATCATATGTCCACCTTGACGGCCGGTCAGACTGCGACGCTACGTGAGTGGTTCTCCGAAGGCACACATAACACGACCGTGGAAGTGGCGGACCGGGTGAACCTGGCCAAGGTCCGTGCGCCGCGCCGGCGGAAGAAAGCGGCGGAATCGGTCGCCGTGGCGGTTGAAGTGGAAGAGACCGTCGGCGAAGAGGTGGATGAGTCCCCGGTGGCCGTGGAGGCCGAATCACCGGCTCCCACGGTGGTGCCGGATGCCCCGCCCGCCCCGACGGTTGTGGAGACCCCGGCGGTGGAGACGGCCATCGCCGAGATGCAGACCGAAGTCGTGGAAGGCGAGGCGGAGGCGCCGGCGGCCGAGGCCGCTCCGGAAGCCGCGGCGGCCCGCTGACGCAGGATTCGGGACAGCGCAATGTTACAGCCCAAGAGAAC
>JAFGJQ010000309.1 GCA_016929015.1 Phycisphaerae bacterium
ACCCGGCTTGACTCTGCCGATTGCGAAATCGCCACTCACGCGACATTATTGGCAACGCCGGGTCGGGCCCGCATCTCACGCAGGCAAGCGAAGACGCTGAGTCTTCGCAGTTCCAATTCAGTAACTCGCTGTAATCAAATGAGTTCCGTCGGTACTCGCAGTGAACGCCGGTTTTGGTCTCGCTTCTTCACCGTGCCACGAGATCCTCGTGGCCGGCTTCCCCCGGCGGCGGATCACGATATTCCCGACCTGTTGCCCGGGGAGCCTCAATACGCACCGGGGGACGCTTGGTTAAGATTCAGTTTAACTCGCACCAACCCGCAAAAAACGTGTGGCGAGCCTGCGTCGGATGCGATATACTCGCACGTGGAGGAGGCGGGAAGAGTGTGTCTGCCGAGATTCAGCGGCTGATCCCCTCGTGAGAGAGAGCTGGTACCGGATGAGGCTGCGGAGCGTCTCCAAGCGCATGCGCGGAGGGCGTTTCCGCGGCGAGTGGCTTTCTTTTTTGGAGGAGTCGATCAATGAACAAGCGAGTGGGGCTTTCGATTGTTGTGGTTCTGGCGATGGCGAATCTCGCGTCAGCCGCCGTGCTGACGAGTGATGATTTCAGCTACATCGGCGCGCTGACGGATAATGGCTGGGCCGCGCACAACGGTGCGGGCTACAAGCAGATCCTGTCCGATGGCTTTGTGGCGACGCTCACCCAGAGCGGGGGATCCGGTGAAGACGTGAACCGCTCATTCCCCGCGCTGACGGACATTGACATTGTGTATGCCGGTTTTGACATGAACCTGCCGGCCAGCCTCAATCCCAGCGGCGTCAACCCGGACGCGGACGGCTTGTACTTTGCTCACTTCAAGGACGGCGGGACCAGTTTCCGTGGCCGCACGGGTGTCCTTTCGCCGGCGGGTGAGGGCGACTACGCGCTCGCCATTAACGCAGACAGCTCGAGCCTCGGCGACGGCACGGCCTGGCCGGAGGACCTCGACTTTGACACTAGGTATCGCGTCATCATTTCCTGGGACGCCGCGACCGGCACCAGCCATCTCTGGCTGAATGCTACAGCGGAGACGGACACGAACATCACGCACGTCGGTACGTACACCGGCACGCTGATTGAGGGTTTCGCGCTGCGGCAGAGTAATGACTACACCGGCGGCCAGACGATTGACAACGTCATCGTGGGTAACACGTTTGCGGACGTGGTTCCGGAGCCGGCCACGCTGGCTCTGCTGATGCTGGGCGGGCTGGGGCTGATCCGTCGCCGCTAGAGGCGACCGCGCAACGCGGTGAACGTGGCGTTCGGCGGGGCGGACTGGCGTGAGGGGCCGGTTGATTCGCCGATCGCCGGGAACATGGGGTGATAAAGGGGCGGTCGCAGGTTCCGCGAAGGTGGGGCCTGTGACCGCTCCTTCTTTGTGCCTGTGCGGGTGTGGGCTCTGGGTGTGGGTGGAGTCGCTTGGGGGGCGGTCTGTCCGGGAATCGCTGCATTGCCGCCGCGTCTACGGGCATTCCGAGCGAAGCGTCCTGCGGCGCAAGCGCTCCGAACACGCGCTGGCCTAACGAGTTACGCAGGTGTAACACTTGTGACATTTGCGCAGGCGCCCGTTGTCGGCTCCTGTGAGAATTGGGGGATGATCTCAGTCCGCTGGGTGAGACGGCGGCGGACCTGCGGCCGAGCGATCCTGGCGAACGCTGCTCAGTCGGCCGGACGGGCCTCCGGGGAGCGGATCGGCGGGGCCTTTTCTTAGCGCATCCTTAAGCCGGATTCGGCGATTCCACCGTTGCAAACCCGGGGTCCTTCGACTAGTCTACGCATTAGCAGGCAGGGGGGGTGTCCGTAGCCGGACCGTTGCGTTATTGCAGCGGAGCACGCAGGTTAGCTCAGCAGGCATCGACGAAAGTGGTTCAGTGTCGGCCTCAACCGGCCCAGTCGAGCATGTCGCATGGCTATACTCGGAATTCAGTTGAACCCGCGAGTGCAGGTGGGACTGATTGTTGCGGCTCTTGTGGTGGCCGGTCTGCTTGCGTGGCGTGCGTTGGGACCGGCGGAGTCGCCGATCGGTGACACGATCAGCTTTGTCTGCGTCGCGACGGGCAAGACATACAACATTGATCGGGACGAGGTTGAGTCCATCCCGCTCAAGAACCCGGACAACGGAAAGGCAACCTTGCTGCCGTGCGTGCGCCGGGATGGCAAGCTCATTGTGGATCCGCACTATCGCGGCGCGCTGAAAGATTTGGCGGAGGTCAATCAGTATGTCGACACGAATACGCTGGAAGTCAAATCGGCGCCGTGAGAGTCGGCTCGCAGGCGGTCTTGTGGTGGCCGGGCGACGTCGTGCGTTCACCCTGATCGAGTTGCTGGTCGTGGTCTCGATCATCGCATTGCTGGTGTCCATCCTGCTGCCCAGCCTGCAAAAAGCGCGTGAGCAAGCGAAGGTCGTGGTGTGCAGCGCCCAGATGCGCGGTCTCACGCAAGGGTTGGGCAACTACACGACCGACAGCAACGACTGGATTCCGGGGATGAACACCACGGGCGTTCGCATGAGGGCGCTGCCTGCCACGCCATCCCTTGAGGCACTCCGGAAGCCGGACGTGCCGGTGCAGCCGCACGATTGGGCCACGCCGCTGCTGGCCCAGGATTTCAAGGGCAAGATGCCGAACAACAGGGCCGAACGGATGCGGCTGGTCCAGGAACGCTTCCGCTGTCCGGCCCAGATCGGAATCCATTCGGAGCCCTTCTACACCTCGAAACCGGCCGACTTCGCTGACTTCGAGAACCTTAAGCCGTGGACCGGCTTGAGCATGCTGATGCCCACGCATTTCCAGTACTGGGGGAGTATGTACAACGGTCAGAAGGTCGGTTCGGTGGATGTACTGATTTCCCCGCAAACCTGGGAGGCACCTTCGCAGAAGTACGTTTCCATGGTCTCGCGCGTCGGGAACGCATCGGAGAAGGTGTTCGTGGCGGACGGAACCCGGTTTCTCCCGGAGAGTTTTGCGCTCGATCACGATGTCAGTGCCAAGCCGACGCACTACGGATCGTTCACCAGCTCGGGAGCGTGGTGGGCCGGCTCGACCACCTATGGCGTGAGGCAGGGTACCCAGAACTGGGATGGCGCCACGGTTCCAGTGGGATCGGACGCCCGGGGCGCAAACCTGAGCCTGTCTTATCGGCATCGCGGCGGTCGGAGCAACAGGGGGACCGACTGCCGCAGCAATCGTGGCGCCATCAACGCGGCGTTTTTCGACGGGCACACGCAAACGCTGACGGATCGCGCGTCCCGGAACATCCGGTTCTGGTATCCCAAGGGATCCATCGTGAACACTGCTTCGGAGGGCATGACCAGCGTGCCCATGCGTTCCGTGGTTCCGTAGGGCGGGTTGAGATCAACGGGAGCACATGCGGATGCGTGTGCGGCCGATTGGAATAGCATGTGCGGGATCGGGCGTGGCGGGGAAAAGAAGCCACCTCCTGCACCTCGCACCAGAATAGAGTGAATCAGGCACGCCGCGGCCGCGTAGGCCGGGCGACCCGTGTGGTCGGGATGCCGTCTTCGCCGGTTGCGTGCCTGGCGGCGGAAGTGAAGGGTATTTCCTGAGTGCATACAAGTGTAAGGAGGTCCTGACGATGAGAAGCAAACCGTGGACACGATGCGGCCTGGCCGTCCTGGCGGCGCTCCTGCTGGGGGTGCCGGCCTCTGCAGACCTGATCATCAACGAGTTGGAGATCGACCAACCCAGTACTGACACGGTGGAGTTCCTGGAGCTGTACAACAGCGGAGCCACGGCCGTGTCGCTGAGCGGCTGGGTGATCGAGTTCTTCAACGGCAACAACTCCGGAAAGCGGTATCGGGAGACGCTGTTGCCGGCGGATGCTACCATCGCCCCTGGCGACTACTACGTGGTCGGATCGGCCCTGGTGCCTAACGTCGATTTCGTGGCGTGGGTGACGGACGGCATGCAGAACGGCGGCACCATGGGAGACGGCATCGTTCTTCTGAACAACGGGGTGGTGGTGGAGGCGTTTTCCTACGACGCCGCCGCCGGGTTCCCCGGCTTCACCGCCGCGGACGGCGCGGCAGCCGGGACGTTCCTTCCCATCATAGACGTCGTCGACGAGCCTGCGAACTCCTTGCAGCGAATCCCGAACGGCGGGACCTGGACGGAGACTCCCAACAACACACCCGGCGAGTCCAACTACGACGGCGATGCGCCCACCGGGGCCTGCTGCCTGGATTCAGGCTGGTGCTCGCCGGACATCACGGAGGCGGCATGCGTCGCTGAGAGCGGCACCTGGCGCGGCGAGGGCGTCCCGTGCATGGACATCGTCGCGTTTGCCGGCTGCCTGACCGGCCCGGTGGCGGCGGTCTCTTCCGGCTGCGAAATCTGGGACCTGAATGCCAGCGGCCACGTGGACCTCGCTGATTTCGCGATCTTCCAGCAGTACACCTGCACGGACACGACGCCGGTCGGTGCGTGCTGCATCTGGCCGGGAGAGGTGTGTTTGTACACGAGCCGAGAAGACTGCAGCTCCAACGGCGGCGTGTACGGCAGCGCGGACCTCCCATGCGATCCGAACCCGTGCACGTGTGTCGACAGCATCGCCGAGGTGTCAGTGACTTATCCCGACACGAGGCCCGTCTGCATCACCGGTCCCATCATCAACAACGATTACGACCTGATCGAATCGGCGAACTCGAAGAACTTCCACATCCAGGACCCGACGGGCATCGCCGGGCTGACCGTGTACGGCAACAATGAAAGGATCGATGGCGTGCTGGCGGTGGCTTCGGCCGGTGACCAGATCAAGATCACAGGTGTTCTGGAAGCGTACTACAATACGCTCGAGATCGGCTGGCCGTTCACCGTTGAATACCTGGCATCGCCGGGCGTGCCGACCCCGTTCCCGGTGTCAATCGCCGACCTCTGGGCCGGGTACCCGACCAACGCGCAGTATATCAGCACGCTGATCGTTCTTCAGAACGTGACGTTCGCGGACGCCGGGGGGGTCTTCGAGTCCGGCAACTACACCGTCGCCGATGCGAATGACCCGACGAAAACGCTGACGTGCCGCATCGCCAACGGCGAGCTGGGCGCCCTGCCGATCGTGGGAACGACCATCCCGAGCGGACCGGTGGACATCGTAGGCGTCTGTGCGATCTACAGCGACCTGTTCCAGGTCCAGCCGCGCGTGCCGGGCGACATTACGCCTCACTAGAGGACGCGAGGTGCGTCGCTCGACATTCTGATGGAAACATGTGTGCCCGCCCGCAGCGAAGAACGTTGCGGGCGGGCTTTTGTTCGTCAGGAGGGAAGGACCTCGGCCACAACCACCGTGACGTCGTCGCGCGGGTTGAGCGAGCCCGTCTCGTCGTCCAGCCGGCGGTTCAGGTGGTCCACGATGTCGGCGGCGGGCATTGCGCACAGCTCCCGGAACGCTTCCCGGTAGAACGTGAACTCGTCCGCGTGGTTGTCCTGCGGGTGGAAGGCCAGCTCCAGCCCGTCGCTGTACAGAATCAGCTTTTCACCGGGCCGCAACTGCACGCGCTCCGACGGGAACTTCTCGTCGGGAAACAGCCCGAGCAGCCCGCCCGCCGTCTTGATCTCCCTCAGCGAGCCGTCCGTCCCCACCAGGTACGGATACGGATGCCCGCCCCGGCAGCATTCCAGCTCCAGCGTGCGCGTGTTGAACAGGCAGTAGCACGCGGTCACAAACTGGCAGTTCGGCAGTTGCTGGGCGGCCAGCGCGTCGTTGAGTCCCTGCATGGTCTCCGAAGCGCTCAGCAGCTCGTAGCGGTCGCCGAGGATCCGCTTCGAGACGATGGCCTTCTTGATAAACATGGTCAGCAGGCTGGCCGCCACCCCGTGCCCCACCGCGTCGGCCACGTAGAACGCCACGTGTTCCTCGTCCACGCGGTACACGTCGTACATGTCCCCGGACACCCACGACGCCGGCCGGAACAGCAGCGAAAAACGCAGCGGGCCGATCGGCTCGTCGGTCGCGGGAAGGAAGTCCCTCTGGAGCCGGCCGGCCAGCCGAAGCTCCTGGTCCCATTCCGTGAAGCTCTGGTTCAGCCGCTCGGACAAACGCCGCATGTTCCGCAGTTCGCGATCCATGCCGCGCACCATCGCGTGATAGCGGCAGATCGCCGCCAGCCGGCCGCGAATCTCCTCCTTCGTCACGCCGGCCTCCAAAGCGTCCACAAAGGAGTTTTCGTCCGTCTCGCCGATCCAGGGCCGCGGCGTCAGCACCAGCGCCGCGCATTCCCGGCGCTGGATGTTCTCCAGAAATCGCCGGAACGCCGCCTGCGCCGGCTCGTTCGGCTCCGCGGGCGGTTCCGCCGCAACCACCACGTCCGGCGGACGGACCGCTCCGACGACGTCCGCGGCGGCATAGTCTGTGGTACGCTCGACCGTCCAGCCGGACCGGGACAGAAACGGCCCCAGGTCCGACGGCAGGCGGTTCAACGGGTCAACGAGCAGAACGTTCATGCGGGGATCGACCTGCAAGTCCGATAAGCCAACCGCGCCGGGCGTCCACCCGGGCGCATGCTACCGGCAGAGTCGACCGGTTACCGGCGCGTCTTTAAGAGGGATTTGGGGATTTCCACCCGGTCGCCTTCGCGAATGCCCAGGCGGGAAAAGACGTTCGCGTTCACCTCGAGGGCGTAGCGATATGGGGCCTTTGGGTAGTAGCTGCGCTCATCCAGCGGGGCCATGGTGTGGATGGTGACGATTTTCCCGTCGGCCCGGACAAACGCAATGTCCAGCGGAATGATCGTGTTGCGCATCCAGAACCCGTACCGCGTGGACATCTCGTTCGGAAAGATGAACCACATCCCGCGCTCGGTGCCGTCCGGCAGCGCGGCCATCTCTTCCGCCGTCACGTGCATCAGGCCGCGCTGACGCTCCTCGCTGGAGTCGGCCACCCAGACCTGGAACTTCTGACCGCCGACCACCAGCGTGTTCGCTTCTTCAACCATCACGTTGAGATTGTTCCCCTGTTTTGGATCGTCCGCGGCGCAGCGCGCGCCCAGCAAAACCGGAAAGGCCAGCAGCACTATGCACCATCGGCTTGCCCGTCGCCGTTTCATGCGTATGGATCCGTCACTCCTCATCGTCCCCGACGGCGTCGTCCGGTCCGCGGCCGGCCTGCCGCCGCAACTGCTGCACTCCCATCCGGATCGTATATCGTGCATCGACCAAAGCCAGAATACACATCCAGACGATCAGCACCAGCACCACGCACCAGAATGCGATGTAGGCCCGCGGCGCCCGGTCGGGCTTCAAAAAGTTCGTCCCGGCGAAAAAAGCGACGGCCACCAGCGCCACCAGGGCCGCCCCCAGCCGCCGCCAGGGTCGGTCGCCGCGCAGCAACTCGTTTCGGGACGCGGACTTGGGGCCCGCCGCCTGCCGCCACAGCCACACCGCGCAGACCAAGCCCACCGTGGAAATCGCACCGCTGAGAATGAGTTGGCGAGCACTCTCCATCTCGCGCCATCCGGGCCCGCGACCGGCACCCGCCTGCATTGTACGCCCCACCGGCTGTCGCGGACAGCCCGCGCGCGCCCGGGCGTCAGTTGCCATTGGCCATTTGACATTTGCCATTGGCCATTCGTCGGACAGGCCGCGCCCGCCCGGCCGTCACGCTGTGGGACCGGCTTTCCAGCCGGTCTAGACGTTCGCGTACCGCACCGCCCGCAGGGCGGCCGTCACCCGCCGGAGCCAGAAGATGGCCGCCAGCAGAACCAGGGCCGTGCTCGCGATGGCCACGATCAGCCATGCCGAGACCGGACGGTCCAGCAGGGAAAGCACGACAACCCCGCGAAGCCATTGCTCGTTCAGAACGGGCGCCAGCGTGCAGACGAGCAAGACGATCAACAACGGCCACACTAGCGGAGTGGCCATGCAACAGGCACTGGCCGACACGCGGTAATCCACAATTCCGTATCGCTTTTGCGCCCACAGGCACAGCGGGAACATGGAGAGCATTTGCAGCAGCAGCGTGGCGAGTACGCTGCCCATGGCAAGGGCAGTCGTGATGCCGGCCGCTTCGAACTCCCGATGGGAGTGCGAGCCCAGGCCGGACACGGACAGTCGGATCACGGCGAGACTGACCAGGATCATGAAGGCCACGGTCATCCACCAGAAGTGCCGGGCGCTCTCGATGCCGGAATGCACGGGCAGGCGTTCAAAGAAGGCAGGGCGGCGGAGAATCTGCCATTGCAGCCGAAGCAGCCAGAACAGCCCGGACGGGCGCCAGCGGCGTTCGACCCAGGGCGTGGGCCGGCGCCGCCCGCCGGGCAGGGATTCGCGCACCGGCAGCCCGCACTCGGGGCAGCGGGTCTCGAGCGGAAGGTGTACGATGGCATAGCCGCAGGCGTCGCAGAGCGGCTCGCGCGGGGCGAAGGCCGGCCCGTCCGGCGGGCCGACGTACCGATGCGCCCCAACAAACCACATCCGCAGCAGCAGGATCACGGGCGTCAGGAACACAACGATCCCGATGGAGATTATCACGGCATCCGGCCAGCGCTGCCAGTGATCCCAGTTCACGTTGATGCACGCCAGAACGGCAACCACCGCGGCGACCGGCACGAGAATCGTCAGGCTCCAATGCACGTTGCGGACGCTGCGCTTCCAGACAGACCACGCCCGGTCCCCGCCCGCCGCCCATGGCATGAGGGCAGTCGCGAAGATGAGCAGACCCAATTCGATCAGCAGGGGCGTGGACGCCACACCGATAAATGGCATCCAACTCCAGTTTGCACCGGTAGATTGAGCGGCGCCCCGCAGAATCTCCTCCGCCAGTCTCTCTCGGGATGAAGACCGAGAGTACGGAGACGCTACATGCGGACGGGCAAACCGCCGTTCCTCCTGGATTTCGTGCACAATAACCGCACCGACGACGAAGGAGAGGCTCACAATCGTGGCCAGACACGCGCGGGCTGTCGAGCCGGCGGCCAGGTGCGGTCCGAATCGCCCGGGAATCAGCCAGTGCACAAGCAGGGCAAGCAGGAAGTTGATCTTCCGGCGCGGGGCCGGCAGTGGCGCGGTCGGAGGAAGTTGCGCCGCAACGTACGCGGACGGTTTTGTGTCGACCGTGGTGGAGAACGAATCTGACACGTGGCTTCACCTTGCCTTAGGGATACGTGACGAACACCATGTCCGGATTAATCTCGTTAAACACCGCAGTCGGATCACGCGGTACTCCGCCGTCGTCCACGCCATTCCACCCGACGCTGTACAGAATGAATCCATCTCCTTCGCGTCGGTAGCGAAGCCTGTTGCGGTCTCCGTAGTCTATGGGCAGTCGCGGAAGAAACTCCGGGACAAGCTCACCCAGTTCGTCCGGGAATCGGCCGCGGGAAAGATGAAAGTCGCGAATGGCCAGGCACGTCAGCGCCGCGCCGATTCGACATCGAACCCCATACAGTAACACCATCACATCTCCGCTGCCCAGAACGAAGTACTCGGGGAAGCCCTGGAGAGCTCCGAGCGCAGCAGCGTCGCCTTGGGCATCGCTGATCGCTTTGGCCGCCGGGAGATCCACGGCATCCTCTGGATACGCCAGCATCGTGTCGACGACCTCAACGGCCTCTGCGAAATCGTGAAACGCCGGAGATAGAAGATTCCAGGCACGATTGGGGATCGGTGCCTGCATGGGAGGAATCGATTGGTGGACCACAGTTGACCATCGAACGGCTTCCGAGACATCCAGCCAATCGCCATGCTCACGCACGTAGTTGTACTCCAGCATCGCCATCAATGCCGGCCGCTCTCCGGCACAGTACTCGTTTGCAGGCAATTCCGGCCCCATGATCCTCTCGATTTCCAGGGCCCAGGCTCGTGCGTGGATGAGCGGGCACAGGCAGGCCTCCTGGCCGGCGAGCCTGCCCAGAGCTCCGCACTCAAGGGCATGTTGCCGCATCGCCTCCGTTGCCCACTCGGTCATGGCAAAGGCCAGCCGGTCGTAGAGAACGTGCTCCAGCCGGCGATCGGTCCGGCGGCGCGACCGTCCGGTATCGCGCGCCAGGCGAGCGACGGTCCGCCAGTCCTCAAGAACGACATCCACTTGCCCATCCTCCGCCCAGGACCACTGGGCATGGTCGAGCAGCACACGCGCATTCGTCCAGGTCGGGCGGAACGTCGATGACTCAATCAGGGGCGGAGTCTCGCAACTCGCTCTCTCCAACTGCCAGTGACGTTTCCCAAGCGTGACAAGCATCGCCCGTGCTTTGGAGAAATCTTCGGATGCAAAGGCACCGCCCCAGGCCCTCAGTTCGTCCGCGCGCAGGAGCTCTCTTCTTCGCCAGGGGGACGCGTAGGTGATGTCGAGATCCACCATTTGCTGGACAGCGTCCTCCAGAATCCGGATGGCCTGGTCGTACGAGTACGCGCCCGGTGGAGGCGGGTCCAGCCGTTCGATCTGCTCGATCCAGTGTTCCGGACGCGGCGTCGGGCGGAGCGTGATATGGAGGTACACCCAGCGGGTGAGCCAGACGCCAAACAACAGCAGTGCCAGCAGCACGATGCGCCGTCGGCGACGCCGGCGAGCCGGGGAGCGAGGAGGCGACGGTTCAACCGCGTCCGTCATGCTACGGCCCCTCTCAAATCATGCGGCACATCCCCGCGCCGATATCACGGCCCCAAATGCGCCGTCACCTCCGGCACGGGCTTGCCGTCGGGCGTCTCCACGTGCACGCCCAGCTTCCAGCCGGAACCCCACTGGTTCACCTTGACCAGCAGCGTGTTCATACCCTTCTTTAGCTTCACGGGCACCAAATCTTGCTTGGGACTGTACGGCCGCGCGACGTGGTGGCGGTGGACCTCCTGCCCGTTGACCCAGACGGCCACCCCGTCGTCCGAGCCGATGGCGAGCGTAACCTCCATATCCCGCGGGCAGTTAAGGTGCGTGAACGCATACGCCACCGCATGATCCACCTTGCCAAGTTGCTCAACGAAATCGACCGTGAACTCCTCGGTCAAATCCGCACCCGCCGCGATCACCCGCTCCACCTTCCTCCAGGCCACGGTTTTGCCGTCCTTGCCCTCGTACGTGGCCGACAGGTCTACCGACTGCTCGGGTGGGAACACGATATCCAGCGAAGGCGAGTGGAACTCGCCCGGGAACGGCCCGACGATCCACCACCGGCCAATCCCCGGCAGCAGAGCTTCCTTCACCGGCACGCGAACGTCCACCCCTCCCACTTTCACCGACACGTCGGTCGTCAGCAGGCCGGTCTGAGGCCAGCCGTCCGCGGCAATCCGGGTCTGCCGAGCCACATTCACACCCGGTGCAAAGCCGTCAAGGTCCCATTCCTGCGTTCCGGTGATGGACCAGCCCGGCCCGGCATCCAGCGACAGCCGCACGGCAGCGTCTCCCGCATTACCCACCAGGGGCGACAGGCCGACATCCACCGAGAGATTGACTTCGTCTCCACCAGCCGCGGCAGCCCGTACGTCCACCGTCAGCCCCAGAAGCCGGCCCGCCAACCGTGTAGCCGTCGCCGGCTCAAGGTTCTCCGTCCCGAAACACAGAAGCGTCTCATCCCACACGGACCGGACCTCGGCTGCGATGCGATCGGTATCGGTGAGGCCGGCCGCGATCTCGCGGCGAACACGCTCGGGTGACGACACCAGCTTCTCCGCCGCCGGCCCCATCGCGTCGCGAATCGCCTGTAGCGCGTCCAGCGTGCCCCGAAGCCCCGCCCGCAGCGGCGGGCTCGACTCACCGATGGTCGGGTCCCATTCCACGCCCACCGTCGCCTTCTCCGTCACGGCTCGGGAAGGCAAACGGACGACCACGCTGAGCGTCTGCGCGTCATATCGCCAGCCGGGCTGATCAGCCGCGGCCGCCGGTTGCAGAGGCTCGCCATTCAGCGTGACGGCCTGCGCCGGCCAGACATCCCGCAGGTGAATCTCGTACTGCCGCTGCTTCAGCATCCCGGGATACTCGCCTTCCACGGGGCCGATAGTGATCTGCCTGCGGTTTTCCGTCTTCTCGTGTGCCACCGGCGTCCAGGCGCACTCCCCCTGCTGGTAGCCGACCGTCAGGCCGTCGTCTTCATACACGCGAGTCCGGCCGGCCTTGCCGGGCCAGACATGGAGGATGAGCGGGTCGACCGCACGGGCCTGCGCGCGGGGCATCTCCGATTGCGCCGGAATGACGCCGCCGCTGCGGACAAAGATGGGAATCTGATCCAGCGGGGTTGCCAGCACCAGGCTGGTCGGTCCTTCGTGGGTTGCACCGGTAAACCAGTGCGTCCATTCCCCCGGCGGCAGCCACACCCGCATGGACGTGCAGCCGTTGACCGGATTCGCCGGCGCCAGGGCCGGGGCAATGAACATCTGGTCGCCAAACAGGTACGTGTCACCAGCCCGATAGGCCTGGTCCATGTTCGGCCATTCATAATAGAGCGGGCGGCACAGCGGCATGGCCGCGTCGTAGCACTGCCGAGCGGATGAGTAGATGTACGGAATCAGGGAATACCGCAGCTTGAATGCGTCTTTCATGATGCGGAAGTTCTCCCGCGGGAATTCCCAGATGCGGCGCTCGGCCTGCGGGTTTTTGGTGGTGTGGGTGCGCAGCACGGGGTTCACGATGCCCCACTGCACCCAGCGCGTGTACAGCTCCGGCTCGACGGGTCCGGGCATGTGGCCGCCGATGTCGTGACTCCAGAACGGATACGCCACGTTGGCCGCCGTCGACGTGAAATACGGCTGAAACGCCAGGGACTCCCAGTTGCAGTGCGTGTCGCCGGAGAAGCCGATCTGGTAGCGGTGGCTGCCCAGCTCGCCCCAGCGGCTGAACATCATGGGCCGGAGCCTGCGCGTGACCCCATCCGCCACCTTCACGTCGCGTTCCGGGTTGCGCTCCATGTCCGTCCAGTGCAGGTAGTTGAGCCAGAACAAGGGATCCACCTGGGGTACTTTGCCTTCCTTGACGGATGTGCCCTGCTGCCAGTCGATCCACCAGAAGTCCACGCCCTGCCGCTCCAGCGGGTGATGCAGATACTTGAAATATGCTTCCGCGTAGCGCGGGTCGGTGCAGTCGAACGGCACGTTGTCCACGGCGTCCGGATCCAGACCCATGTGTTCAGCCACCTGTCGGAAGGCCGCCTCGTGCTTGCCGACGCCGCTGGCCGGGTGGAGATTCAGCGTAACTTTCAGTCCCTGCTCTTTGACCCAGCGAAGGAAGCCCTCCGGGTCGGGGAAGTACTTGGGGTTCCAGGTATAGCCCGTCCAGCCGTCGAGGTGCCAGTCCATGTCCACCACGAGCACGTCCAGCGGCACGTCGTGGCCCTGGAAATCCTTCACAAGCTGACGCAGCTCTTCGTCGGAATAGGCCCAGTAGCGTGACCACCACGCGCCGAACGCGTATCGCGGCGGCAGGGGAATCCGACCGGCCACGCGCGTGTAGTCGTACACGGCCCGGGCATAGTCACGGCCATAACCGAAAAAGTACCAGTCAATCGCGTCCTTGGCATCACGGACGACCACCCAGGGCCAATCGGTTCCCTCGACCTTGTCAAACAGCAGCCGATTCGAGTCGTCCACCAGCACCCAGCCGTCGCGGGAGACGATGCCGGGGGGAATGGGGTGCCCGCCGGACACGCCGTCCAGCGTGCGGTACGTACCGCGGAGATTGCCTTTGTCCTGAGTGCCCGGCTTCCAGCGCACGGGCAACCCGTCGAGTGTCAGCGTGATGGAGAGGTTGTCCGGGGCGAACCGGCCGCCCTCTTCCTTGTAGCGGACGGCCAGCTTGTCCGTGCGCAGCGTAAGCCATCCGTCAGCCCGTTCGACGTTGAAATTCGGCACGGGCAGCCGCCGGTTGACGAAAACATGCGACGCCCGGTCCTCGAATTGGCCGTCGGGTGACCACTCCGCGCGGATCAGCTCGGGTGTCAGGATGGTGAACCGGGCGTTGCCCGACACCACCGTCGCCTTTGCGTCGGCCACGGGGTCATACGGGTCCGCCGCGGCAACGGAAAAGACCGTTGAAATGCTCAGAATCCAGATCGCCGGCCATCGGAATTTCATAACAGCATCCTTCCTTTGCGCGTGAAAGGCTTTTCGTGACTCAGGAGCCAAGGGCGGATTCGACCAGGTGTACGTCCCCCGCATCGATGTCCCAGCCTCGCAGCGTGCCGCGGCCGTCGATGCAGCAGGCGATTCGCCCATCCTCCGGAATGTATTCCACCCACGGCACAACGCGTTTGTCCCAATCGACGAACGGCAGCAGCGGCAGCCGGATCGGCACCCGCACCGGGGCCAGCCGGATCCGCCGCGACGCGGCATCCACCTGCAGGCCCACCGCAGCCAGGAACACCCCGATGGACGTGATGCCGCGCGGGTAGTATTCCAGGCTGTTCCAGCCGTGCGTATCGATGAAGCAGTGGCCCGGCGTCGTGCAGTTGGACCGCACCTCGAAGGCCCAGTACCGATCGGCCTCGGACAGGAAGTCCAGCCCCAGGTACGCCGCCACGAAGTCGCGCCACAGGTTCTGCGAAATCCAGAGGTTCGCCCGATCGGCGCTGGAGTGTGTGCAGCCGTACTCGGTGCGGGCGCGTTCCAGCGCCGCCCGCAGGTCCAGCCGGATGCGATCGAGATCCAATCCGGTTTCCAGGCCCGCCATGAGCGGCAGCAACAGGCCGTTGGCCGTGTAGATCGAGTACGCGTCCCATCCTTCCAACGGGCCCGTCGGAAGCGGCTTGCCGGTCCAGACGTCCAGCACGTCGGCGTCCGATTGGTCGATGCAGACGGCGTAGTGATCGCCCAGCCATGCATCCCGGTCCAGCGTACGGAGGGTTCGTTCGGCGAACGCCTCGCACTCCGCCGCCAGTGTGTCGTCGCGCAGCAGGCGGGCCAGGTCGGCGGCGGCCCGGGCGGCGCAGAGGGCCTTGACGGCCAGGTACGTCTGTTCGCGGGCGTACTGTACGGCCGGGCTGGCGTCGTCGATGGTGTTCGCGACGCCGCGGTCCGGGAACCCGTTGCCCGTCGTGTCGCTCGCGGTGACGTACCGAATCAGCCGTTGAAGAAGTTCGGCGTGACGGGCCGGCACCTCCTCGCGACCCGTCCAGCGCCAGTACGCATGTAGCAGGAGGATGAAGTTCGTGTTCTCCTCCACTTCCATTTCGTGCGGGTAGTCCTGCCCGTCCGCACTCAAACACGCGCC
This sequence comes from Phycisphaerae bacterium, assembly GCA_016929015.1. Classification (GTDB taxonomy): domain Bacteria; phylum Planctomycetota; class Phycisphaerae; order UBA1845; family UBA1845; genus JAFGJQ01. The sequence continues at coordinate 15,182 of JAFGJQ010000309.1, forward strand.
CATATCGTGCGACAGAAACCCCGTCCGGCGGCCGTCGCGGTCGGATGGACCGGGCTTCTCATACTCCGCCCACTCGGCGAAGGTCTTCTTCAGCAGCTCCGGCCACAGCGCGAAATACAGCAGCGCCAGGTTGTATTCCACGTCGATGGTGGAATGGAACCGGCAGACGCCCTCCCACACGCTGAACCAGTCGTTCCCCGCTTCATCCTCCACCCACCACGTGTTGATCAGATAGGACTGGAACGTGAAGGCAATCAGGTTCCGCTGTGTTGGGGAAAGCGAAGAGCCATCGAACACTGCGTCAAAGAACCGGCTTTTGCTGACAAGCATCTCCCGCTGCTCGAAGGCCCACGTGCCCAGCGCATCCAGCGAATCGTGATGTCGCGTCGCCAGGAACCGATGCACGCGCCCGCGCCGCTCGAACACCGGGTCTTCCACCCGGGCGACCCACGCGGCCAGGACCGTCTGCGAATGCGCGGACAGGTCCACCCGCCAGCGGATTTCCTTGTCCTTCACCCGCACCTCGCCGCCGCTCGCCTCAATTCGCTCGGCGCAGCGGACCTGCGTGATCTGCCAGTCCCGCTTCGACGGCTTGCCGGGGTCGTCGGGGTCAAACCACGAAATCTGCTGCCGGGGCTCGATCCGGATCGTATACGCCAGGTCCAACCCCCGGCTGCGTTCTACAATGCTCGTGTCCGGCCGCTCCAAACCGAGAAACACTTCCACGGGCCCGGCAAAGCCCGGCCGCGGCCGGCCCGGCGGCGCCAGCGCGTGCACGGTGAGGTCGATGTAGAAGACCGGCGCCGTGGAGGTCTGCACGTCCCGCGGATAGAACGGCGCCCGGAACGTGACGTCCAAACCGACCTTCAGCGGTCGCGATTCGCACCGGAAGGTCACGGACGTCATGGTGAGTTCCATGTCGACCGACTCGAACACTTCCCCCGCCCTGCACAGGGGCAGCACGCGACGTTGTCCGTCGACCGCCAAGCCGATGCGCAGGTCGGCGACCGCGTCGAAATACCGACCCAGCGCTCCGTGGCGCACTTCCCGACTCTGCGGGCGGAAGTTGAGGAAGCACCGCGTCCCCAGCCGTCCGAGGGCCGTCTCGATCGGAATCATGTCTCATCCTCGCCGCGCCGTTCCGCGGCTGCGTCGCGAGGGTCCCGGCCCTCGCGTACCGCCCGAGCATTGTGGCGGGTGCGGCATCATCGTGCAAACGGGAGGATCGGCTTGCAGTCGCCTGTCGGGCCGCGTATGGTCTGGGGGCCGGCGCGGCGCCGACGGACGCACCGGCCGCGATGGATACTGCTACCCCGTCCCGGAGGCGATTCCCATGGCATATCAACCGCCCGATCTGCGTTACCAGGCAAAACTCCGCGGCCCCGATGAAATGCTGGCTCACCTGAGGTCCTTTTCGCTTGAACCGCAGGTGTCGGTGGGGATCTGGTACTTCGCACCCGGAGGCGGGCGGTTTCACGATGCCTACGTGGAACCGCTTTCCATCGCACAGCGGCTCGAAATGGCAGCCGAATTGGCCGCCTTTGGCGTTACGGGCATTGAGGCCCACTATCCCGCCGAAGTGAATGAAGAGAACCTGCACCTGTACCAGAAGCTCGAGCAGCAGGCGGGCATCCGGCTGGTGACCGTCCCGTTCTCGCACTTCTTTGACAAGGATTTCGAGTTCGGCAGCGGGTCCAATCCCTACGCCCACGTACGCAAAAAAGCGCTGGACATCGCAGTGGGCGGTTTGAAGCTGGTCCGGGCCGCCGGCGCCCGCTGTGCCATCTCCTGGCCGGGCATTGACGGGTACCTGTATTCGCTGGGTACCTTCTTCCGCTGGATGTGGGACTGGTTTGAGGGCAGCATGGCCGAGGCCATGGACGAGGTGCCCGGCGTGCTCGTGGCCCTGGAGCCCAAGCCGTACGAGCCGGCGCCGAACAACATCTATCGCACCACGGCCGAGGGCATCCTCGCCGGCCAGCGGATCGAGGCTCGCCTGAGAAACCCGGAGAACCGCAAGCTGCTGGAGCAGGGTCACAAGCTGTTCGGCATGAACCCGGAGATCGGGCACGTGCGCATGGGCTTCGAGGACTGTCCTGCCGCGTACACATTATGCGGCATGGACGGCCGCCTGGCCCACACGCACTGGAACAGCCAGCCCCTGGGCAATTACGACCAGGACCTGAACATCGGCGTGGTCGACGTGCAGCAGGCGGAGGCCCTGCTGTACGCGTTGAAGGTCATGGGCTACCAGGAGTACTTCGGCATCGATATCAACCCGGAGCGCATGCCCGTACGGCGGGCCGTCGAGATCAACACGCGCGTCCTGCGAATCCTGAACGACCGGATCAATGCCCTGCCGCACGACCGCGTCATCGAATGCGCCCTGGATCCCGCCGCCCACCGCGGCGACCTGGAGTTGATCCTCGCCAACATGCTGGCCCGGCGGTAGCCGCGCGCCGCGCTCTGATCCGCACATCTCGCCTGACCGACCGGGCCGTGTTTCTTTCCGGTCGCTCCCGCCGCGCCATTATCGGACCCTGACGCACGCACATTGCGGCGTCCGGGAAGGTCGCTGTTTTTCCGAAGGTCAAGGTCCCCATTTCTCGATACGTACGGACGTAGAAGACATACCGGTTGTGCGGGCGGTCCGGCGTACCGAGCCGGCAAATGCGCCCGCCACTCGGCGGAAAACCGTAGCAAAGGAGTACCGATGATGTCACTGCGGGCCAGCCTGCTTTCCGGGACCACTCTGATCATTCTGCTGGCCGGCGCCTGCCAGGAGCCGACCCGGCGTCTGAACGCCCCGCCGCAAGGGGCATCCAACGCGCCTCATCCCATGCAGAACGACCTGAATTACATGGTGGACAACGCCCTGCTGGAAGATATGTGCGTGTCCGACATCCACTTCGTTCCGCATACCAACCAGATCAACAGCCTGGGCGCGCGTCGCCTGAACCGCTACGCCGAGTTGTTGCTGAATATCGGCGGCACCATTCACTACGACACGTCCGAGCGCGATGAGGGCCTGGTGGACTCCCGCCTGGAGACCATGCGGGAATTCCTGGCTGATGCCGGGGCCGATCTCAGCAAGGTGGAAGTGGTTCCCGGTCTGCCGCGCGGTCGCCAGACTCGCGCCACAAAGGCCATCCAGACCATGGAGAAGGACGCGTCCGGCGGGGGTTCGCCGTCGGCCGATCAGCCCATGTTCCCGTGAAACCCGTTCGAATGTCATCAGAGCGAGGGACTCCCGTGATACGATTCTGTCTGGTCGCAACGGTGGCGATTGCCGTGCTTCTGGTCGGCGCCAGTTGCCTGCCGCCGCAGGAAGAGGTCGTTTCGTCACAGCGAAACCCGAAATGGGGCGAGGCGGATCCGGCTGTCCTCAATGCCAGCGAGGATACGTCGGAACCGGACATCTACCCCCAGACGTACATTGCGGCCGCCGCCCTGTTTGAGAGCCAGGGGCTCTACGCCAAGGCCGTCACGCAATACCAGAAGGCCATCGCCGCCCAGCCCGACCATCCCGAAGCTTATACACGCCTCGGCATTCTCCTGGGCCGGATCGGCCAGCATGAAGGCGCTGAGCGATACCTGCACCATGCCGTCCAACTCCGGCCACGGTCGGCTCCCCTGCGCAACAACCTGGGATTCGAGTATGCCCTGCAAGAGCGATGGATTGACGCGGAAACGGAAATCCGAAACGCCATTCAGCTCAAGCCTGACTTCAAACGGGCGTACATCAACCTGGGCATGGTCCTGTGCAAGCAGGGGCGGTACGACGAAGGGCTGGAAGCGTTTGAACAGGCGGTCCCCAGCGCGGACGCTCACTACAACGTGGGCCTCATGCTCCGGTCCGCGCAACAGTACACCAAGGCCGCGGAGGCGTTTGCCCAGGCCCTGCAGATTGACCCGCAACTGACGGCCGCTCAGGTCCAGCTTGAGCAGATTGGGCCGAAGATTCCGGAGCCGGCCATGGCCGATCCGCCGGCGGCACCGGTAGTCGCCCAGCAACCTGCCGTTGAGCCGATCATCGAAGCGGCACCGCCGGTCGAACCGCCTGCTCCAGCGCTTTCCGAGGCGGCCGAAATCGACGAGCCGATCGACGCACCGCCGGACGAATACGCGGTGGTCATCCGCTCGGCGGACCCGTGTCCGATCGATTCCACCGCGCGGCAGCCGGCGGAGCGGCCGATCGAGCGGGTCATCGATCAGATTGGACCCATGTGGAACACGTTCCGGACCCTCATCGCCGAGGCCGACCAGATCACCGTGCAGCCGATCGCCGACCAGGCCGATGCGTCAACGACCGACACGCCCGCTGAGGTGGAAGGCGCTGACGTGTTCCTGACGGCGCGCTTCCTCCCGGATTTGGTGGGGCCCATGGTCGGGCCGCCGGCGCCACTGAAGGATGACGAGCCGACTTCTGTGGCCGTCATCGAAACGCCGCAAGCCATGAACGCTCGGATGAAGACGGCCAACACAACCGCCGCCGGCGAAGAGAAGACCGAAACACTCTGCGAAGACTGGCTCAAGCTGAACTGGGCCTTCGATGAAAACGCCCCACCTGTGATCTTCCCGACCGCGTGCGTCAACGACCCGAACACGTTTACCCCGCAACTGCGGTTCGATCCCCGGTGGCACCTCGTACGGCCCGGCGCCGTCTCGCTGGAGCAGAACCCGTACGAGCAGGTCGAAACGTTCCACCCCATCACGTGGGAATTGCCGACCCGCACCAGCAACACCGACTGAAACGACAGGCCGGAGAGATGACCCCAAGGGCCCGCCCACGCGGGCCCTTCCCATTGGCACATGACCGACCCGCCGGACAACGGCTGGACCGGGATTCCCATCCTGGTCCTCACCCGGCGGCTCGCTCGGCCGGAACGAGTCGTGGCGTCAGGAGCGGGTTCTCTCTTCAGCGCACCTACGGAACCGTCAGCGGCCAGATCTGCGGAACCAGCAGGACCGTCACCAACCCGATCACCACCGTCAGCGGAACGCCGATCCGCAGATAGTCCGCGAACCGATAGCCGCCGGGCCCATAGACCATCAGGTTGGTCTGGTATCCGATCGGCGTGGCAAAACACTTCGACGCCGCGATCATGATGACCACCGCAAACGGCGTGAAGCTCACGTCCAGATTCTGCGCCGTCTTCAGCGCAATCGGAAAAACGAGCACCGCGGCCGCGGCGTTCGTGATCGTGGCCGTTGTCACGGCCGTCACGACGTACACCGCCGCCAGGGCCGCCCAGGGGTTGCCCCGGGCCAGCCCGATCAACTCACCTGCCAGAGTCGCTGCGGCTCCGGTGTGCAGGAGCGCCTTGCCCAGGCCGATGGATGCCGCGATCACCAGCAACACGCTCCAGTCCACGCTGCGCCTCGCGGCGGCCGGCCGGCAGCAGCCGGTTACGATCATTACCCCGGCCGCCGCCATGGCCGCCGCCATCATATCGAGCCAGCCCGCCGTCACGACGGCCACCATCCCGGCCAGAATGGCGATGGCCAGCGGGGCCCGCTCGTGCCGCGGCGGAGCGGAATCCTCGATCGGACTGACGAGGAAGAAATCGCGAGAGTTGCGCTGCTGCTCCACGAACGCGGATCGGGCCTCCAGCAGCAGCGTGTCGCCCGCTCGCAACTCGATGTCACCGATCTTGGCCCGCACGCGCTCGCCGTTTCGGGCCACCGCGATGACGGCTGCGTTGTAGACGGACCGGAACCGTCCTGCGCGAATGCTCTTGCCCACCAGTGGGCACGTCGGCGAGACCACCGCCTCCACCAGCGTCCGGGCCGAGCGGGGAGAATCCAGCTTGAAAACCTGGTTTGTTGCGGGCGTCAGACCTCGCATCTTCTGAAGGTCCACCACCGTTTCCACCATGCCCACAAATACCAGCCGGTCACTCGCGTGCAGCCGCTCGGCCGAAGATACGGCCGCCAGAATATCGCCCCCTCGATCGATCTCCGCCACGTATGCCCCCGGCAGGTTGCGAAGACCGGCCTCCTCGAGCGTGCGACCCACCAGCGGACTGCCGGGCTCCACCACCATCTCGGCCGTGTACTCCCGGGGGTCGTCGTGCTTGCTGATCGCCGGCCGCCGCTCGGGCAACAGCCAGCGGCTCAGCAGCACCACGAACAGAATCCCCACCACCGTGCCCGGCACGCCGATCCAGGCGATCTCAAACAGGCCCAGCGGCCGGACCCCGGCCGACTGCTTCATCAGAGAGTTCACGACCAGGTTGGAGCTGGTGCCGATGACGGTGCAGGTGCCGCCCAGAATGGCCGCGTAGCTCAGCGGGATCATGAGTTTCGACGGAGACAGCCGCAGCCGCTTGGCCCAGTCGCTGACGGCCGGAATCATCATGGCCACCACCGGCGTGTTGTTCAGAAACGCGCTGAGGGCGGCCACGGGAACCATCAGCCCAAGCTGGGCGGACACCAGCGTCTTCGGCCGACCCAGCACGCGCCCGGCAATGATCTGAACGGCCCCTGTCTCCCGCAGTCCGCTCACGACAATGTAGAGCACACCCACGGTGATCATGCCGGTGGAGGCCATGCCCTCGGCCGCCTCTTCCGGCGTCAGAATCCCGCAAAGCACCAGCAGCGTGAGCGCGCCCAGCAAAACGATGTCCGCGGAAAACCGCGTGAAGATGAGCACGCCCATCGACACCGCCACCGCGGCCAGGGTCAACCACGCCTGCCAGGTCATCGCGCCGGACCTCCCCAACGCCAACCGCGGCGATGCTTACTTCGGCTCCGACGCCACGGGCTCGAACACGATCGCATCGAATCCGAAATACGTGCCCGGCTCCTTCGCCTCCGGATTCGAGCCGGTCACTTCAATGCGGATCAGCGGCTCCCGCGGGCCCGGCTCAAACGTTCCGAGTTCGATCGGCCCCGTCACGATCAGGCTCGGCCCTTCCTTGGCCGGGTTGCACAGATCGATCGGCCCACCCATCGGCTTGCCGTCGATCGACACCTGGACGATGCCGTAATCCGGGTACTTCGTCATGTGAATGATGGCCTTCTGCGGTCCGGTCAGCACGTTCGGACAACGCAGCTCCACCGCATCGCCCTTCTGCTTGCAGCCGAACCACAATTGCGCAGCACTGCTCAGGTCATCGCAATGCCACGCCGCCTCCACCTTGTATTCCACACCCGGCGACATGGACACGATCTCCATGCCCTCCGCCTCGATCCCGCCCGGCACCTGGTTCAGGGGCTTCAGCTCCGGCACAAACAACGCCGTCTTCTGCCGATCGACCATGCGGTTGTCCGTGGCGCCCGGGCGGGCGTAGTACCAGGTCGTCGCCGCGTAGGCCACCTCGACCGACCGATGGTGCCACACCTCCATGTCCATCTTGAGCGACTTCGTGAAGGGGATGGCGTCCAGCGACCGTGATCGGAACACCGTGGTGTGCCCCAGCTCCACCGGCCCATCCACCCGCGGCTGCGCATGGAACGGCCCGGCAAAAAAACGCCAGTCACCCCACGCATAGCCGTAGTAGTCCTCCGTCCCCGTGCCGAAATGGGAAGGGAACGACTCGCCGTCCACGTAGATCTTTTCGTCGCCCTCGCCCCACCACACCGTCGTCGGGTTCAGCAGGGCCAGCATGTCACCGGCGTATACGCCCTGACCGGTCACCGCAACGTAGTTCCAGTCCTTCTTCTCCTTGGTCGAGATGGGATGTTCGTGCCGCCACGTCGAGTGGAAGTGCATCGACCGGTCGTCCCACTTCCAGTTTGCCGTCCGGACCGTCAGGTCATATTCAACAGGCCCGCCGGCCAGGTTCTCCAGGGTGACGGTGGCAGACTGTCCGTACGGCATCGGCCAATAGCAGGTCATCGACCCGTCCGCTTCGACCTTCTGCCACCAGCTTCGAAAGACGTTCACGCCGACACCCGAGCCAAAAAAGTCGCCCACCGGGCACCAGGCCGTCTCCTCGCCGTCAAACGTCATGTTCAGCACGACGCCGCGGTACGCCTTCGCCAGGTCCTCGCTGCGCAGGCGGACCGTCAGCTCACGTACGACTCGCGGGCCGGCGGGCAGCCGCAGCGACACCGCCTTTTCCTGTGGCAGCGGCCCGTCCTGGTGCATCGTGTTCATCGGCCGGGGCTGCAGATCGCGGCCGACCGTCTGCAACTGGACCGTCACGTCGCGAAGGACGGGTAGCCCTTTCTCGAAGACGTCCATGGAGAACGTTTCCACCGGAGTGCCTGCCGGATACGTGCGATAGTTGATCTGGTAGTAGAACTTGCCCTTGTCGGCCGTTACCTTGCACGACTTCGCGTACGGAATGGGCAGGTACAGGTTCCAGCCGCGGCCTCGGATGGCCGCCAGCGGCGCACCCACGCGCCAGTTCCCGCCCAGCAGGTCAGAGAGCGGAGTCTCGATGGCCGGCGTTTCCGAACCGTCCAGGTAGATTCGGATGGTGCCCGCCCCGTCCGGATTGGCCGACCAGAAACGCACGATCGCCCCCGGCCCCTCCGTGTCCATGAGGACCCACTCCGTCCGCCCGGCGTTCTGCTCCTCGCGGAGAAACTGCCCGGCATCCGCATTGGCGAACCAATTCTCCTGCGGAGACTTGGACCTCCGGTCAAAGCTGCTGAACTGCTTGCACGTGTAGGCCGGCTCCGGCCACCGGGCGATAGCGTCCCGGTCCACCAACTCGCGAAGCAGCGATTCGTACGTGATGCCGGCCGGCTCTTCCGCCACCGCACCGCTCCAGGCCACCAGTGCTACCAGCATCGCCCGCCACGCACATCGACTCATCGCGATTCCTCCTCGTTTGAGGTGAGAGTTCCCGGGCCCCGCCGCCGGACCCCGCGCCGCCCGCACTATACCCGTCGTGAAGGGTGCGAACAAACCAGACAGGCGACGCGCACATGCAGGAGCCCAAACCCGTGGGCCGGCTCGCCCCCAAAGCTTGCCCGCCCGGAAGGGACGGAGAAACGTCTCTTCATTTCCGATCTCGCCCCCGACAGGGGGCGGCGGACTGTTGCCACGGGTGGAGTCCCGATTCCATCGGGACGTAACCCGTGGACCGCGGTCCGTCGCAAAACCCTGCCTGCCCCGGAGGGGCGGAGGAGGGTTGCGTTCGCCGCTCATCCTTCGCCTCTCCAGGGCGGAGAAGAAAGGAGAGAACGTTTCTCGATCCACCGGTTCCGTCCCGATTGTCATCGGGACTTCACCGGTGGCTACGATCCATGACTCCTCCGGGGTCAGAAGATCGACCTGCGGAGGCAGATCCGACCTCCACGATCCATGACTCCCGCGGCGTCACCCGCTGGATTGCACTGCTCAACTTCCGCGTTGGCGGGCCTGCAACTCACGCAGGATGGAACGTCGTCGTGAATGATAGGCCTCTTCGCCGCGGGCGTATGAGCCCGCCTTTGAAACCGTGGATATGCCTATGGCCACGGCCATGCCGATAAAGACCAGCCCAAAAAGAGGAAAGAAGAAAGGCGCTTCCATCGAAATCGCCATGGAGGTCCAGAAAATGCCGAAGCCAGCCATTACAATCGCCCCGACGACTCCGACCGCCCGGCTCGGCCGGTAGGTTCGGCCATGTTTGCCTTGCATCATGTGCTGCTCGCGTTCGAGGAGCCATTCGCGGTCCAGACGTTCCAGATCATTCTGCAGGCGAATGACCTCCACATCATCCGCAATCTCCGCAGTGCGGCGGCTGATCTTCTCGAGCACTTGCGAATAGACGGCGCTTCCCGAGCGGAGAATCTCGAGCTGTGACCCGCAGAAGCCGCACGTGGCGTATTTCGTGGCCTCGCCCACCTCAAGCGGGGCGCCGCAGTTGTTGCAGTTGACTGCCTGTGTTCCCATGGCCGAATCACCACACTGGCCGCGCCGACGCCCCTTTCCTTGTGCGGCCGGCGCCGGATCGCGACTCAATCGTATCCGTTTGCCGAGTTTCCGCAAACGGCCCGCGACTCCCCCGTTCGGCCAGTCGTCAATCAGAATTCGGCGATGTTCCACTCGGCCGCCATTCGTTTGCGTGTCCTTCACTCCTCCGGAGTGAGAGAAACGCCGACCATGCGGAAACCTTTGGAGACCCAAGGCTCCACGAACTGCCGATTTCTCTACACGGCTCGCAGCGCAATGTCGCGGCGGCAGTAGGCGTCCTCGAAACGAATCCGATCCACCGCCTCGTACGCCCGATCGCGAGCGGCCCGAACGGTCTCGCCCAGCGCCGTTACGCCGAGCACCCGGCCGCCGGCCGTCACGATCTGATCCCCCACCGTCTTTGTCCCCGCGTGGAACACCGTGACATCCGGTAGCGCGCCCGCCTCCGCCAGGCCCGTGATGACCTTGCCCTTCTCATAGCTGCCCGGGTATCCGCCGGCCGCCATCACCACGCACACCGCCGGGCGGGGGTCCCATCGCAACTCAATCTCGTCCAACCGGCCGTCCAGAACGGCCTCCATCGCCTCGATCAGGTCGGATTGCAGCCGCGGCAAAATCGCCTGCGTCTCCGGGTCGCCGAACCGGCAGTTGAACTCCAGCACCTTCGGCCCGGCCGGCGTAAGCATGAGCCCGGCGTACAGCACCCCGCGGTACGGATTGCCGTCTCGCTGCAACACGTCAATCATGGGCACCAGCACGTCACCCTGGATCACGTTCATCACCTTGTCGCCGGCGATGGCTGTCGGGCTGTACGCACCCATACCGCCCGTGTTCGGGCCGGTGTCGCCTTCGCCGATCGGCTTGTGATCCTGCGCGGAGTCCAGCACGTAAATGGTCCGGCCATCCACCAGGGCCAGCACGGACAGTTCCGGCCCTTCCAGCCGCTCCTCGACCAGCACCGTGTCACCCGCGTCCCCGAAGATGCGGTCTTCCATAATTCTCTCGAGGGCCAGGACCGCCTGGGCCGGCTCGTCGCAGACGATGACGCCCTTGCCCGCGGCCAGCCCGGCGGCTTTGACCACCAGGGCACAGTCGCGCGTGAGGGTGTACTCGCGGGCATCGCGGAATCGGTGAAAGATTCGGGCCGAGGCCGTCGGCACGCCGGCCGCCCGCATCAAGTCCTTGGCATAGGCCTTGTCGCCCTCGATCCGGGCCGCGGCGGCCGTCGGGCCGAATATGCGCAGGCCCGCCTGCTCGAACCGGTCCACGATCCCGGCGCACAGCGGCGCCTCCGGCCCGACGATCGTCAGATCGACCTGGCGCTCGCGGGCCAGGGCCAGCAGCCCATTGATATCCTCCGCGGCGACCGGCACGTTTTCACCCAGCAGCGCCGTCCCCGCGTTGCCCGGAGCACAAATCAGCGCCGACACCCGCGCCGACGCCGCCACCTTCACCGCCAAGGCATGCTCCCGCCCGCCACCACCGACCAGAAGAACCTTCATGGGTCTTTTCCTGAATCCAAAGCCGCTCTCGTCCGACATCGATCTGGCGGCGATCGGAGAAGGATTCGCACGCCAGTTAGGTCAGGGCGACTGTATACGCGCCACAGTAGGCCACCGCAATCCGGCGACGCCACCGCGAGGGCATCGCCCTTGACCCGGCCCCTCGGGTGGCTAAGGTAGATTCAGAGCAGAGCGGCGTAGCTCAGTTGGCTAGAGCATGGGATTCATAAACCCAAGGTCGTGGGTTCGAGCCCCACCGCCGCTAGTATCGTAACTTGAGCCAGGCCAGCCGGTTAGAGCTGGCCTTCGTCTTGCGCGGGCGGGGCGTACAATGGTGGCCGGAGGGTTGCTGTTGTGAAAACCATGCCGCTGTTGAGCCTGGTTCTGCTGCTGGGGACGCTTGGCTGCGCGCCGGAGGCCGTGGACGTCAACGCGTATCTGGGGGACCAGCCGTTCCCGGCCCCTTCCCGGCAGGTGACCGTCTTCGTGGAGTGCCACCCGGGCGACCAGCCGTTGCTGCTGGCCCGGCGGGCGGCCCAGGCCGTCGAGGCGGAGTTGGATCGCCGGGGGTATGCCGTCGTGGAGAAGCCCGACGACGCCGACTACGTGCTCGCCTGCCTCATCCGCGTGGGTGGCGGCCAGGTGGTCACGCGTGCCGTCCCTCGATACGCCGACATGTACGCCACGCCCTGCTACGCCGGCGGGTACGGTGGATGGTACCGGTCCCACGTCTACGGCTGCGGCTTCGGCACCACCTACGTCGAGGAATCGTGGCGGGAGTTCGACCGGCAGCTTCACGCCACCTTGCTGGACCGTCCCCGCTTCGACAGCGCCCCCGAGAATACTCGCCACCAGGCCGTTGTCTGGCAGGCTACCGCGGTCAGCACGGGCACCGACCGGGATCTGCGCGCCGTGCTCCCTTATCTGCTGGCCGGGCTGTTTGAGCACTTCGGCGAGGACACGGGCAAGCTCTGCCACCACCAATACACGTCCCATAGCGACGAGGTGGAACGGTTTCTGGACGACCGCCACTGACGGAGACCGGAGACCGGCTGGTCTCCGCAGGCGACTCGCCGTGGCGAGAAAGCCGGTCCCACAGGGAAGGGGACGCAGTGGAGCGCTTCCTGGACGACCGCGACTGAGGGCCGCCTACGTCCGGAAAGCGGCGGACCGTGTGCCGGCTTGCCCTCGACGTTGCCCGCCAGTGCCCGTTTTATCGGCCGATTGAATCCGCAAATTCCCCCGCCTGCCCATTCCGCACGCCAGGAAAACGTATCGTATGTTTCCAAAACAGCGGATGGGGCCCATTCGCCGGGGCCGGTGTAAACAGACTCACCCGTGAAAGGGGTAAGTTGCCATGAACGATTGGCAGAAGAGATTCACCAGCAAGTTGGAAACGGTCCGCGGGGCCTCGAGCGATCGGTTTGAGGAAACGGTGGAACGCTGCGTGGGCCCGGTGTATGAAGAGTTTCAAAGATTCACGGCCCAGCAGGGTTTCACGGCGTCGGCCCCGCTGTCCAAGGCGGGCATCCGCACGTTCAAATTCTCGCTCACCGAGAATGCGTACGTGCTCATGACGTTCAGGCTGAACAACCTGGAAAACTGCGAGCTGCTCAGCGAGTTTGTCATCCCCAACCGCGGCAAGCTGCCGCCGATCAACCAGCACGTGGAGCTGTCCGAGGTGAACGAAGCCTGGGCGCGCCGCGCGTTTGAGCAGGCGCTGGACCACTTCGTCGACGCCTATGCGGACGCCGTGGGCGGCGGGCAGAAGCCGAAACAGCCGCAGCCGGTTCCGGTCTGAGCCGCCGGCACCGGCCATCAGGCCAGTGAACAGAGAATCTCGCAGCCGGCCGCCAGGCGGTCGTCAGACACCGCATAGCTGATGCGGAAGTGGGTGTCCCGGTCGCCGAACGCGCAGCCGGGGATGACCAGCACGTTCTTCGCGATGGTCGCCTCCACAAAGGCGGTCGCGTTCGGGAATCGCTGCGGCACGCGGGGGAACACATAGAACCCGCCCGTCGGCCGGACGAACGCGAACCGCTCGCTCAGGGCGTTTACAACCAGGTCGCGCTTGGCCCGGTACGCGGCCACCTGGGCGGACACGTCCGTCTCCAGGGCCGTCAGGCAGGCCCACTGCGCCGGCTGCGGTGCGCAGACAAACGTAAACTGCTGCAGCTTGGCCATTTCCTGGATGATCGCCGCGGGTCCGGCCGCGTACCCCATCCGCCAGCCCGTCATCCCGTAGTCCTTCCCGAATCCGCGAAGCAGAAGCGTCCGTTCCGGCGCGAAGGTTACGGGGCTGGCCGCCGGGCCGTCATAGCACAACCCGGCGTATATCTCGTCGCTGATGATCAGCAGGTTGTGCCGGCGAGCCAGTTCGCACAGCGAGCGGATTTCCTGCTCCGCGTACACGATGCCCGTCGGGTTGCCCGGCGAATTGACGATCAGTGCCCTCGTCCGTGGCGTGACCGCCGCCACAAAGCGTTCCGGATGCAGCGACAGGTCGTCATACGTATCCACGGACACCGGCACCCCGCCGGCCAGGCGAACCAGCGTGCGGTAGGAGACGAAGCAGGGGTCGGCCACCAGCACCTCGTCCCCCGGGTTGACACATGCCATCAGGGCCAGCGTCAATCCGCCCGAGACGCCGCAGGTGATCAGCACGGCGGGGTCCCAGCCGAATTCTTTCCGCATGATCTGGCCGATACGCTCCCGCAGGGGCACGATCCCATGTGTTACGGTGTACTTGTTGCGTCCTTCCTGGATGGCCGAGACCGCGGCGGTTTTCACCGGCCCCGGCACGTCAAAATCCGGCTGCCCCATGGAGAAATCGATGGGGTCTTTCATCGCGGCGGCCAAATCAAATATCCGCCGGACGCCGGACGAGCCGATGGACGCCATCCGCTGGGCCACAAACTCGCTGCCGGACATGAGAAGCCTCCGTTCGTCCGTACTGGCCAATGCGACCGCAAACCCGGCCAATCCGCGGTCTGACGTACCGATAACAAAACCCGCTGCCCGGACCAGCCCGAGCAGCGGATGTGATTGTATGCGCAATTCCCAGGGGGTCACCCCCTGGTGTACTACTTCTTCGCCGGAGCCGCGGTCGCAGCGCCTTCCTCGCCCTCGGCCTTGCCCTTCTTCTTCACCTTGCCGCCCACCGCCGCCTTGCGGTGAGCCACCTTGGGCAGGCCGAACGGAGACCGGCCTTCTTCCCAGCGGGCCTCGTCGCGAAGGCGGGCGATCCGCTCCGCCCGACTGAGCACATTCCGATGGCGGACGAGGGCCGCCTTGGTTTTCAAAGACTTGTCCATCGACATCGTGTTCGTACTCCCTACCAGTGATCCTGGGCTAACTTCTTCGGATACCCTTCCAGCCTGTACCGACCGCCGTTCTTGTAGTACGTCTGGCCGATAGCCTGGATCCGCCTGAGGTATCGCTCGTATCGGTCGCGGTCCGCCGGATCGTCCCAGTTGAAGCCCTGCGTGGCGACCAGGTGATACCACTTGCCGGGCGTCTGTTCTATGGACGTCTCAATGCTGTATTGCAGAAGGTGCTCCTGAGCCTTCAGGGCGTCCTCCCCTGCGGACCATACAAAATCCTGGACGACGATGTACGTCAGCCCCGCCGTCCAGCCGCCCGAAGGAGTCCGTTGAGCCGCGTCATCCCGCGACGTCAGCGTTGTGGACGGCGGCGCCACTTTCGTGGGCGCGGCCGGACCCTCTTCGGGCACCAGCGGCGACGGTCCCAGCCCCTGGGTCACGTCCGGCTGAGGCGGCCCCTGACGCACACGGTCCATTTCGTCCAGAGAGCCGGCTTCGGCATTGACCGGTGCCTTGCCAGCCTCGACCTTCCCTGCTTCCTTGCCGCTGCCGTGCCCCAGTCCGTAGGCCACGCCCATCAGCACTACGATCGCAAACAGCACGGCGGCCGCCCAGGTGCTGTCCAGGGCGATCCGAATGACCCGCCCATCAATGCGCAACGCCGTCTCGGTCGTGCCGCCGGCTTGCGGCGGCGCCGAGCCCGGCGGCTCGTCCGGCGACCGAATCGCGTGTATCGCAGCCGACGGCGTCTCCGGGGCCGGGGGGGAGGCCGGCGGCGAAGCGGACGAGCCCGTCTGTCCGTCCGAATCCCCCTCGCGACCCTGTGTCCACAGGGGGGGGTTCCTGGACTTGCTGAGGACCTCGTACAGCGGGGCACGCTTGGGCTTGGCCATCTGGACCCACTCTCCCGACGCCGATGGCGCCGCGCAAGCTGACCACGATACCGCAGACCGCGGAATTTTCAACCCGCCGGCGGTGTCGGAACCTGGGCCCGCATGGCGGAATCAGGCTGCCGGACGGGCCCCGGGCTGGCGTTCGTGGGGGCCGGCGGGTACACTTCCCCCGCCGGTGGGAGGGATCGGGCCGGGTGGGGTGCTCGCCCCGACGCGGGCGATCCGCGTCCAAACGCAGGGTGCGTGCATGAAGTTTGAGTTGATTGATCGCATCGTCGAATTGGAGCCGAACACACGGGTTGTGGCCACCAAGTCCGTCTCGCTGGCCGAGGAGTACCTGGCGGACCATTTCCCCACTTTTCCGATTCTGCCGGGCGTGTTGATGCTCCAGGCGATGATCGACGCCGCGTCGTGGCTGACCCGGGTCAGTACCGACTTCGCCCACAGCCTGATCTTGCTGGCCGAGGTCCGCAACGTTACATATAAGAGTTTCGTCAAGCCCGGCCATCAGATGCGGCTGGACGTGGAATGCCGTCGTCTGGACGAGGCGGAGGGCGAATTCGCCGGAACCGGCCATTGTGGCTCGGTTGAGGTGGTCAAGGGTCGCTTTGTCCTGAGACACTTCAATCTGGCGGAACGGGACCCGGCACTGGCTGCGATCGACCGGCGGGTGATTCAGGCGGCGCGGGCGCGGTACGATTTGTTGCGCAACCACAACGGCACAGTGAACGCCGACTCTGCGGCGTAGTCTGATGGACCGCCGGTCCGGTGGGTCGAACTGAAGGAGGATGGTCTCTATGGCGATGAGTCGCGACGAGGTGTTCAAGAAGGTCGAGTCCGTGCTGGTGGACGCCCTGGGAGTGGACGAAGACGAGGTGACGGAGGAAGCCACGCTCACCGGCGATCTCGGTGCGGAAAGCATCGACTTTCTCGACATCGTCTTCCGGCTGGAGAAGGCGTTTGACATCAAGATCCCGCGCGGGGAACTCTTTCCCGACGACATCCTGAACAACCCCGATTATGTCGAGAACGGTCGGATGACGACCGCCGGGCTGATCCAGCTCAAGAGAAGCATGCCGCACGCCAACTTCTCGGAGTTCGAGAAGGACCCCAGCGTCTCCCGGATGCCCGACCTGTTCACGGTCAAGGCGATTGTGGATTTCGTGGCGCTCAAGCTGAACCAGAGCGGGAACCGGGCGGAGGCCGCCTCCTAGTGTCCCACCCCTCACGCGGAGCTCCGCATGCGTTGGATGTGGATTGATACCTTTGTCGCGTTCGAGTCCGGCAAGCGGGCGATGGCGGTCAAGAACGTCAGTCGGTCGGAGGATCACCTCCACGACCACTTTCCCGGCTTCCCCGTCATGCCCGCGACGCTCATGATCGAAGGCATGGCCCAGACCGCCGGCGTCCTGGTCGGAGAGGCCCGCAACTTCCGGGAAAAAGTCCTGCTGGCCAAAATCCGCCGGGCCCGTTTCGACGACTACTGCACCCCGGGAGACCGCATCCGCTACGAAGCCTTCATCGAGACCGTCGATGAGGCCGCCGCCACCACCCACGGGATCGTCTACAAGGAGGATCGGCCCATCGGAGAGATCGACCTCATGTTCTCCCACGCAGACAATGCGGCCACCAACCTGGGCCTGCCCGGGCACAACTTCGTATTCACGGATCAGTTCATGGACCTGTTAACGGCCTTCAACGTCAAGGCTGCCAACTGACGATTGGGCCGACCGAGTGGAATTCCCATGACCGGCGAACGACGAGTCGCAATCACCGGCCTCGGCACCATCACCCCCCTGGGCATCGGAATCGAGCCCCTGTGGGAGGGGTTGATGGCCGGACGCTGCGGGCTCAAACCCATCGAGGCGTTCGACGCCTCGGGCCTGGCCTCACGCCTCGGCGGCGAGATCCCCGCGTTCAGGGCCGCCGACTATGTCCCCAAGAGCTACCGCAAGAGCGTCAAGGTGATGGCCCGCGACATCGAGATCGCCGTGGCCGCCGCCCACGCGGCGGTGCGGGACGCAGGCCTGAACACCCGGTGCCTGGTCGAGCGCGGCGAGGCGAGCGGCCCCGCGAATCTGGATCCCACGCGGTTCGGGGCCAACATCGGGGCCGGTCTGATCTGCGCCGATCTGCAGGAACTGGCCGGCGCGTTGCACACCGCGGCTGAGAACGGCCAGTTCAGCCTGGCCCGCTGGGGCGCCGAGGGAATGAACAACCTCACGCCGCTGTGGCTGCTCAAGTTCCTGCCCAACATGCTGGGCTGCCACGTGACGATCGTGCACGACGCACAGGCGCCCTCCAACACCATCACCTGTGGCGAGGCGTCGAGCCACCTGGCCATCGGCGAAGCGTACCGCACCATCGCCCGCGGCGCCGCGGACGTGTGCATCTGCGGAGGGGCCGAGAGCAAGATCAACCCCATGGGCGTTGTGCGGCAGCAACTGCTCAACCGTCTGGCGACAGGATGGGACGACACGCCCGCCCGCGCCTGCCGGCCCTTTTCCGCCAGCCGCCGCGGCATCGTGGTCAGCGAGGGCGGCGGATTGCTGATCCTGGAGGAAATGAAACACGCGCGAGCCCGTCAGGCCCGCGTCTACGGCGAGGTCATCGGCTTCGGTGCCAGCGCCAACACGAACAGTTGGACCGAGCCGGACCCGGACGGCACCGGATTGCTGACCGCCATTCGGGCCGCCTTGCACGATGCGGGCATTTCGGCGGACGCGATTGATGCCGTCGGGACGTTCGGCGCCGGGCTGGTGGGGCATGATGCGTCGGAGTTGAAGGCCCTCCAGAAGGCCTTGGGCAGCCGGTTCGACGGCCTGCCTGCCATCGCCACGAAGGGGGCGCTGGGCAACGCCGGCGCCGGCGCCGGCGCGGTGGATCTGGCCGTTTGCGCGATGGCCCTGGCCCACAACACGCTGCCGCCTTCGCTGAACACCGACGACCCGGACCCCGAATGCCGCCTGGCGTTCGCAACGAAGGACCCGGCCGATGCGCGAATCCGCTGTCTGCTCAGTGTCGGTTATTCCCTGAGCGGCGGGCAGAACGCGGCCCTCATCATCCGCAAGTGCGAGGAGTAGCCCCGTGGGACGCAGAACAGTCATCACCGGGATCGGATGGGTCACGCCCCTGGGCTGTGACATTGAAGACGTGTGGGGCAGGCTGCTGCGCTGCGAAAGCGGCATCGAGCCCACCACCCTGTTTGACGCCCGCACGTTTCCAACCACGTTTTCGGCCGAGGTGAAGAACTTCCGACTCGAGGATTTTCTCGGGGCTGATGCGGCGCGCCATGCCGATGCCGCCCGCAACTCCCGGTTCGCCCTGGCCGCCGCTCAATTGGCCTGGACCTATGCCGGGCTCGACAAGGCCCCCCCCCGTCGGCAGGAACGCGTCGGCGTCTACCTCGGTGGCGGCGAAGGGCCGATAGACTTCGACAACTTCGTCAGCGCCGCCGTCGCCGGCTGGTCGGCCGCGGAGAATCGGCTGGACTGCGTCCGCTGGGCCGCGGTGGCCGCCGAACGCCTCAACGCCGTCCGCGAAATCGAGCAGGACCCCAACATGGCGGCCGCACACGTCGCCGTCCAGTTCCATGCGGCCGGTCCGAACTTCAACACGCTTACGGCCTGCGCCGCCAGCACGCAGGCGCTCGGCGAAGCCTACTCGATCATCCGTCGCGGAGACGCCGACGTGATGATCTCCGGCGGCGCCCACAGCATGATCCACCCGCTCGGCACCACCGGATTCAATCGACTCACCGCCCTGTCCACGCGGAACGACGAGTACAAAACCTCCTCCCGTCCGTTTGACCGGACGCGCGACGGGTTCGTGCTGGGCGAAGGGTCCGGCATCCTGATCCTGGAGGAACTGGAGCACGCCCGCGCCCGCGGTGCAAAGCCCCTCGCCGAAATCACCGGCTATGGGTCCACCGCCGACGCCTTCCGCATCACCGACATCCACGAGACCGGACGCGGCGGAATCGCCGCCATGCGGACGGCCATCGAGTCCGCCGGACTCACCATCGACCAGATCGACTACATCTCCACCCACGGCACGGGCACGGAGGAAAACGACAAGATCGAGTCGCTCGCCATCCGCACCCTGTTCGGTGAACGGGCCAAACAGGTGCCGGCCAGCAGCGTGAAAAGCATGTTCGGACACCTCATCGCCGCCGCCGGGGCGGTGGAGCTGATCACGTGCGTGCTGGCCATTCGCGACGGAATCATGCCGCCCACGGCCAATTACCGCGAACCGGACCCGAATTGCGACCTGGACTACATTCCCAATGCTGCTCGCAAGGCGGAACTGCGCCACGTGCTGTCCAACAGCTTCGGATTCGGCGGGCAGAACGACTCGCTCGTGCTCAGCGTGTTCGAGGAATGACCCGTGCAGGGGCGGCAACGATTCGGGTAAAAAAAACGGTTGACATCCGACGACGGTTGTGCAAGACTGAAGCCCGCGCCACGGCAGAGTTCTGCCCAAGCCGCTGGTTTCAACTGATCCGGCACGCCGCGAGAGTTGGAACCCGCGGCTTTTTCTTTGGGCTGAATCGACCCCCACGCACAAGGGCTGACCATGGCAAACTCACCGCAACCCGCCGCTCCGATCGGACAGGTGCCGCACAGCGCCTTCGGCCGCGCCTTCTGGATGCTCAACTCGATCGAGGCGTTTGAGCGCCTGGCCTACTTCGGCATCCGCGCCGTCGTACCCATTTACATCATGCAGGCCACCGAGCCGGGCGGCCTGCACCTTTCCGCCACCCACAAGGGCATCATCTATGCCTGGTGGGGCGCGGTGCAGTCGTTTCTGCCCCTGTTCACCGGGGGCATCGCCGACCGCTACGGATACAAGCGGGTGCTGTGCTGCGCCATCAGCACAAACGTGATCGGCTACCTCATGATGGCCTATCTGCACTCGTACGCGGGATTCTTCGCGGGCGTGCTCATTCTGGCCTTGGGCACGGCATTCTTCAAACCCAGTCTGCAGGGATCCATCGCCCAGAACCTGACGAAGGAGAACTCGTCCCTCGGCTGGGGAATCTTCTACTGGATCGTCAACATCGGCGGATTCGCCGCGCCGTTCTTCTCCACCATCGTGCTCGGCAAACCCCACAGCGCCTCGGGCTGGCAGAACCTGTTCCTGATTTCCGCCGGCTTCACCGCGGCCAACCTGCTGCTGCTCTTCACGTTCCGCGACGTGCCGTCCGGGGCCGACAAAACCCAGAGCCTGGCCAGGGTCTTCTGGATCACCATCGAGAACATCTGGCCCTACTGGTTCCGCGGCGGTCGCCTGCACGGCACGCGAACCGGGCTGGGCGCCGCCCTGGCCGCCGCGGGAATCGTCGTGATGGCCTGGGGCCGCGTGCCCCTGCCGGACGTGCTCCGCTGGCTCATCGGATTGGGGCTGCTGGCGGCGGGAGTCGTGCTGATCCTGTGGCTGGTCGACGGCCGGTTCACCTGGCAGCTTCGCCTGCCGGTGTTCCTGCTCATCATGTCGGCCTTCTGGCTGATGATGTACCAGGTCTGGGACCTGCATCCGAACTTCATCGAGGACTGGGTCGACAGTTCCATGGTCGCCCGGCAACTGCCCTTCGACCTGACGCAGGAATTCGGCGACCGCGGCCTGCTCCGCGTGCCCCAGCAAATTCTTCTGTCCACCAACGCCGGCCTGATCATTCTGCTGGTGCTGCCCGTCTCCTGGCTGGTCCGGCGAATGCGAACCCTCAGCGCCATGCTCATCGGCATGACTACCTGCACGGTGGGCACACTCGTGGCCGGTCTGACCGGCAACGGGTGGATTTTCCTGCTGGGCATCGTCTTCTTCTCCCTGGGAGAGATGCTCACCGGCCCCAAGAAGAACCAGTACCTCGGCCTGATCGCGCCGCCCGGCAAGAAGGGCCTGTACCTGGGCTACGTGAACATCCCGGTGGGCATCGGACTGTTCGTCGGCTCGGCGGTCGCGGGATACGTCTACGATCACTACGGCGAGAAGGCCTCCCTGGCCCTGAAGTACATGGCCGATCGACCGGCACTCATGGCCCGGGCCGCCCGCGCCACAGAGTGGGGCGATTCGCTTGAATTCCTCCCGGACCTGCTCCAGGTGGACCGCGCTACGGCATTTGACCACGTCTGCGAGCAAGAGAAACAGCCGCCCGACGCCGTGGCGAACCGGCTCCGCGCCGTCTTCCGCTACGACGCCCGGCAGATCAACAACTTCGCCCTTCAGTATCTCGCGCTGCATTCGGATTGTCGGGGAGAGACGTTCCGCAACGTGGCCTCGACCATCGAAAAGGCGAAGAACGTATCCGCCGCCGACCGCGCCGACGCCGAGAAGCTCCGCCGCGATGCCGATCTCAAGGACGGATCAGACCCGGTCGGAATCGCTCGCTTCGTGCACCTGCTTCCCAAGGCGTCGGGGGTGGACCGAACCGATGCGCTTGTTCTCGCCCGCGAGGAGCTCGAACGCAGCCGGCCGTCTGCAGGAACGCTGGACGACGCGGCCGTGGAGGAGCGACTGTGGGCCCGGTTCGGTGATGATCCGGCCACGTTGAACAATCTCGCCCTGCAGTATCTGGCCCAGGGGACCCCCGCTCTGGAGGCGCCGGTCGCGAAGCTGCTGGCCGACGCGCAGACGCTGCCCATCGACGCCCGCGTTGAACTCATCGAGAAGCGACTGGGCATCGGACGAACCAAATCGTTCGCCGCGCTGACCCGCGCATGCGGTGCCGACGACGCCCGGATCGAAACGGTGCTCGCCACGCAGAACGTGCCGGACGCCATGCCAAACGCCGCCCTGTACGTGTACCTGATGGAGAAGCGGCACTACCAGTTCATGGTCTCGGCCACAACCGACTGGCACAGAAACATCCGCTTGCTCCGAGAACTGATCGAACCGGACCCGCAGGCCGTTGCCGCCGTTCAGCAGGCGTTTGCCGACGAAGGATGGCTGACCCGGACATCGGACGCGTTCGTCGGATTCTTCCGGAGCACCGTGCCGGAAGACGGCTCGGCATCCGGCATTCCGTTCGTCCGGCTGGCCGGCAAGCCCGAGATCATCCGCGCGGCGTTCGCCAACAAGGATTGGTCCCGATCGCCGGAGCAGGCCGCCCGCTTGCTGCGGCTGAATCCCTTCGAGGCCCGCGCCCGAGCGGCCGCGGAAATCAACGACGCGGCGAACACAACCACCGGCTTGCTCTGGACTACGTATGACCCGCAGTACAAGGTATGGATTCCCTTCGCGGCCATCGGCGTGGTGGCCATGATCGCCCTGGCGATTTTCGGCCAGATGGCCAAACGATGGGCGGACATGAACGCCTGAGCCCCCACCGAGTGACGGCGCGCAGAAGGCGGGCTTCCTACGGCGACCACACGTGGATGGTATTGTCTTCCTGCAGCACCAGTCCCACGTCGCAGAGCACCGTCCGGCGCACCCGCTCAAACTCACCCAGTTCCAGCACGCCGCCCGCCGCCGCCGGCCGGCCCCCCTCCGTCAGATCGAAGAAGTACGCCCGAAACCCCTCGTGCCCGGCTCGTCCGGGCCAGTGAACGGCCACTACGTGTCGCTCGGCAACGAACCGATCCTGGAAGTTCGGGCGATCCACCCCGCTCATCTCCCAGAGCAACCGGCCGTCCAGGCTGTCCACTTCGCACACCTGACGCTCCGACGTCAGCAGCAGCCGTCCATCCACCAGATGAGCGCGCGGAGCGTCAAAGGCGCCGCGCACCGGTGAAGGGGCGGACCAGATCGGCCGGCCGGTGTCCAGGTTCACCTTCTCCAGCAACCCCGACGCCGTGGCAAAGCAGAGACCGTCCACGTCCGCACACACCGTCGCGGGGAGCACAACCCGGTCCAGCTTTCGCTGCCAGAGCAACTGGCCCGATGCCACGTCAAACGCGCAGAGATTCCGCGGCGTCACGGCAATGGCCTTGCCATCCAGCGACAGAGCGGATGCGACAACGGCCTCATTGACCGGCGGACGAAGCTGCCGAACACGTTCTCCGGTCCGGGCATCCAGCACTTCCAGCACCGGCCGGCCCAGGTTCGCCACCCGCACGATTACCCACGTCTCGGATACGCTCACGTCGCCGACCGCTTCGTCCTCGATCTGCCGGCGCCAGACCACGCGCCCGTCGTGTACGTCCAGGCACACCGTCTGTCCGTCCTCCTGCACGCAGACCAGCCGGTCGTTTCCGTATCCGAACGCACGAAACTCCGTGAACTGCTCGTGATCGGTGTTCGGGTCCAGCAGGTCGGCCGGATACACCCCGAACGCCCAGCGCACGGTGCCCGCCGCGGCGTCCACGGCCAGCACCTGGTGCCGCGTGCCCACAACGGCCACGTCGTCCGTGGCCAGCAGCAGCTCCGGCGCCATCCGGCACGGCGCCGGGTTGGACCAGACCGGCTGGTTCCCCGCGCCAAAGGCCTGAATGCCGGATTCCACGAAGACGTAATACTGCCGCCACGACGTTCGCCGCGCATCGGCAAATCGGGGGGCCAGCAGCGTTACCTCCGAGGAAAACGTGCGGGGAGCCAGAGCGATCAACGGCGGACCCAGGGCCGGCCGCGGCGGTTCCAACGGTCCCCACTGCTCACGCAGGCGGTCACGGCACGCCGCAAAGTCGAGCCGCTCTCCGTCGACCTCGAACCGGTACGACGGATACTGCCGGGCGCCCCGGACCGTCCAGCGGAACGCTGATTCCTGTCGTCCGTCCTGCACATATGCATCCACCAACGCCCGGATGACCGCGGGCATATCCACTGTCGTCGCGTAGCGGGCCAGCGCCGCGCGAAACGCCTCGGCCGCACCCGCCGCGTCGCCCCGGCTCGTCAGCAGTCGTCCCTTCTCCACCAGCGCCGTCCCGGCGGACTGTGCATTCGGATACGTTTCTGTCACGCGATCGAGCAGGCTGATGTCACCCGTGCGGCGGGCCGCCGCCAGAAGGTCCTGGGCCTTTTGCTCACACTCGGCATACACGTCCGGGCCGTGCCATTCGATCAGTCGCGCAACGTGCCGCCGCGCCAGCTCGCCGGCGGGCTCTGCCGCTCCCGCCTCCGCGGCCGACACGTGCTCGCGCAGCGAACGATCGGCAATCACCTGCTGATACAGCGCAACGGCCTCCCGAATCCGCCCCGCCGATTCATCCCACGCCGCCCGGACAAATCGTAGCCGAACGTGAGCATCCGTATCGGGAGGCGTCTGGGCCGCAACCGCGAAAAGTCGGCTCAGCACGGCCGGGTCCGCGCCTTCGCGATCCTGAAGCCTGGCCACGAAACGCAGACTGTCCTCGAACAATCGACGCTTCACGCTCACGTCCATCGGCCCGGCAAACCCACCGGCCCGTCGCACCGCCTCCTCCACGGCCGCTGCACCCTCCGCGTCACGGCCCAGCCGAAACGCAACGTCCGCCAGATCCAGTGCGGCACCGGGATCCTCCGGACGCGCATGGAACTCCGCCTCATGCCGGGCCCACACGTCCGCCCGCCGCGCGTAGACACGAATGCCGTCAAACGCGGCCACCACGAGTTGATCCGGCATCGGCAGCAGGTTGCCGCCCAACCCCTCGTCCCACGCAGTCGTTTCCAACTGACCCGTCGCCAGATCCACTCGGCACAGGCCGGCACTCGTCGGAATGAGCAGCTCCGTCTTTGTCAGCGCCGCATAGCCCGTCACCTCCGCTTCGGCCGGCCACGGCGCCGTCCACAGCAGGGCCGCCTCCCCCAGGTCGTAGCAGAACGCCTTGGCCGTCCCAATCCCGTACAGCCGCGACCCGCGCACGCCGACCACCGCCGTGGCGCCGGCCAGCTCGCTCCGCGGAACGGACTGCACCAGTCCGCCGCCGGAGCGGTCCAGCACCAGGAGGCTCTCGCAATCCAACGGCAACGCGATCAATCGATCCGCGACCCCGAACACGGGGCTGAACTGCCACCCGCCCAACACTTCGGCACGAGCCCCCTGGCCGCGGCCCCAGTCCCGCCGCGACAGCGTGTCGTACGCGTGGACCCAGCAAACCTTTCCCCGATGCGGGCACACCGCCGCCACGACGCCGAGACTGCTCTCCACGTACAAAACGCCGTCCACCAGGCTCGGGATGGACGTCGTGTTCCGCTGCCGGCCATACTCGCCCGTGGACGCGCCGCACAGGTGTGCCTGGGACGTCAGACGGCCCGTCTCCGCTTCAAACCGGCAGAGAAGCGCGTCTTCAAACCCGAATGATCGCTGCCGTCGCACCACGACGTACACGTTGCCGCCCGTCACCAGCGGCGCCCCGTCGA
>JAFGJQ010000310.1 GCA_016929015.1 Phycisphaerae bacterium
CCCCCATCAAACGCCCACCGAGATCATCGACTGAATGACTGTATTAACCATATATTTCACAACGTATTACGGGCGATTCCTTGCTCAGACCGAACAGACAACGTTCACGGGCTCCTGACGTAGGTACGCCCGAACGTTCGCCACCACAGTGGACATCAGCCGCCGGCGAGCTGCCTGCGTCGCCCAGGCTATATGCGGGCTGATGACACAGTTTCGTGCCCGCAGCAGCGGGTTGTCGGCCCGAGGGGGTTCCGTGGAAAGCACATCGAGCCCGGCGCCGGCCAGCCGCCCGGCGTTCAGGGCGTCGGCCAGGGCCGCCTCGTCGATCAACGGGCCGCGGCTCGTGTTGATCAGAATGGCGGAGGGCTTCATCAGCGCCAGCCGCTCGGCGTTGACCAGGTTCGCCGTCTCCGGCGTCAGCGGGCAGTGCAGGGTCACCGCATCGCTCTCCCGAAACACCGTGCCCAGATCAGCCAGGCGAACACCGCCCGCCGCATCGACCGCCGCGGGATCATACGCCAGCACTTCCATGCCGAACGCCCGCCCCAGATCGGCCGTGGCCCGCCCGATCCGCCCATACCCCACGATGCCCAGGACGCAACCATCCAATTCGACCAACGGCCAGTCCCAGTAGCTGAAATCCGCAGAATTCACCCAGCGACCCGCATGCACGCCCTGGCTGTGTTCCTGCACGTGGTGGCAGAAGTCCAGCAGATGCGCGAAAACAAGCTGCGCCACCGACCGCGTGCTGTACGTCGGCACGTTCGTGACCGTGATGCCGCTTTTCTCGGCAGCTGCCACGTCCACGATGTTGTACCCCGTGGCCAGCACACCGATATATCGAAGCTGCGCAAGCGAGGCGATCGTCTCCGCGGACAACACGGTCTTGTTTGTCAGCAGAATCTCCGCCCCCTGCGCCCGGTGGAGCACTTCCTCCGCCGGCGTCCGGTCATGGACCTCCAATTCACCCAGCGCCGCCAGTGCGTCCCAGCTCAGGTCGCCGGGATTGAGGGTGTATCCGTCCAGTACGACGATCCTCATCGTTTCCGCCTCCCGTACCGGCCCAGAGTGTGGCCCCCGCACAGGATGGATGCAACCCCGAAGCCCGTCGGTCGGATGAAGTCACGGTGTCGTCTTCCCGTCCGTTCTCGCTTTTGACAGCGACGCCGGCCTGCGGTGCAATGCGGACATGGATTTGCGTTCGCCCATCCCCTGCCCTTTCCTCACCGCCGACCTGCCCGGCATCGGTGGGGTCATCAAGCGGTACAACGAGGATTTCGAGGTCGAAGAAATTCCCCTCTACGAGCCCTCCGGCGAAGGCACGCACGTCTACTTCGGCATCGAGAAGAACGGCCTGTCCACACCGCAGGCCGTGCAGATGATTGCCCGCGCCCTTCGCCGCGACGCCCGTGAGATCGGCTACGCCGGCATGAAGGACGCCCACGCTGTCGCCCGACAGACCTTCAGCCTGGAGCACGTGGATCCCGACGCCATCCAACGCCTTTCCTGGCCCGCGCTGCGCGTGCTCTGGACCCGGCGGCACACAAACAAGCTCAAGATGGGCCACCTCCGCGGCAACCGGTTCATCATCCAGGTGCGTCAGGCGGATTCCGATGCGTTGCCGCGGGTCCAAGCCATTCTCAATGTCCTCGCCCGGCGCGGCGTGCCGAACTACTTCGGCGAGCAGCGGTTTGGCCGCCGCGGCGACAATGCCGCGGTGGGGCTGGCCGTGCTGCGCAGCGATTTCGACGAAGCGGTCGCCCTGGTCTGCGGCCGGCCCGGCCCGGCCGACACCGGAGACGTCCGCACTGCCCGCGGGCTCTTTGATCGAGGCGACTTCGGGGCGGCATTCGCCGCCTGGCCCCGCGGCTCGCAGGAGCAGCGCCGCCTCTGCGCGGCCATGCAGAATTCCCGCGGCGACGCGAGCAGGGCCTGGCGCGTCATCGATCGTAAGCTCGCCCTGCTGTACGTCTCCGCGCTGCAAAGCGCCCTGTTCAATCGCGTGCTGGCCGAGCGCATCGCAACCATCGACCGACTCGTGGACGGCGACGTGGCCTGGAAACACGCGAACGGTGCCTCGTTCCTCGTGGAAGACGCCGCGGCCGAGCAGCCGCGCTGCGATGCGTTTGAGATTTCGCCCTCCGGGCCGTTGTTCGGCCGGAAGATGAAGGCCGCCCAGGGCGAACCCGGCCGATCCGAGTCTCGCGTGCTGGCGGAATCCGGCGTGACAATGGAGCAGTTGGCCGAGCACCGGCACGTGCAGGGTGCCCGCCGCCCGCTCCGCTTTCGGCCGGAAGACTGCCGCGCGGACCAGGGAACGGACGCCCGGGGCCCGTGCATCCGCATCTCGTTCGCCCTGGATTCCGGCTGTTACGCGACCACCGTGCTTCGCGAGATCTGCAAAGCGCCGGAGGCGGGCACCGGGCCCTGACCGCCACGTCATCGCATCTTATCGGGCTCCATCCTCTCGATCGCCGGCCGGTCCGTGATTCCCGCAGGGGTTCGGGCACTTGGCCGATATATGCACGGGAAAGTGATTGCGCGGAAGCCCCGCGTCTGCTCGCGGGTCGATCGCTGCCCTTGGCTCCATTGAGTCTGGCCCGAATCATGAACAAAAGACTTCGCGTCGGTATCTACAGCTCGAAGGATACGCGGGAACGAGAATTCCGCAGGCTCCTGGAACGGTGTCCGGAAACGGAGGTTGCCGGTTTCGCGTCCACCCGCGAGGACCTCGAACGGCTGCTGGCCCCGGGCGGCGTAAACGCCCTGCTGATCCACCTCGACGACGACGTGCAATTCGCTCTTGGCGTGGTTCAGCACGTGGTGCGATTGATGCCGGACCTGGGCATCGTGGGCGTCAGCGCGGCCACGGACCCACAGACGATCATCCGGGCCATGCGGGCCGGCTGCGCCCAGTATGTCTGTGCACCGGTGGATGGTCAGGACCTGGCAGACGCGCTGGAACGGATTCGTCACGCTCAATTCGGCGCGGCCCGGCGATCACGTCGGATTTGCGTGATGGGCTCCACCGGCGGGGCCGGCGCCACGACCGTTGCCTGCAACCTGGCCCTGGAACTGGCTCGCCTCAGCGGAGCGAGGACCGGCCTGATCGACCTGAACCTCGAGTTCGGCGACATCACCTGCGCCCTGGACATCACTCCGAAGCACACGATCGCGAACCTGTGCGAAGGCAGTACCATCGATCGGATCATGGCGGAGTCCGCGATGCACGAGTTGCCCTCGGGCGTGTGCATCCTGCCCGGCCCCAAGAAGCTCAGCGAAGTGGCTCGGGTGAGCGCGGCGGGCATCAAACAGATATTGGAGGCGGTGGGCAGCGTGTATCCGAACGTCGTCGTGGACATGCCGCGATCGATTCATGCGGAAACCGCGGCGGCGCTGGAAGGCGCCGATCTGGTGCTGATCGTAACGCAGTTGAACGTCGCAGGCGTGCGAAACGCCACGCGGCTGTATGAATACCTGCTGGAACTGGGCGCGCCGGAGGAAGTCGTGGAACTGGTGATCAACCGGTACAAGGCGGACCATGGCAGCGTAACCCTGAAAGACGTGGAACAGCACTTCCGGCGCCCCGTATTTGCCCGCATCCCCAATGACTACAAGCAGGTCATCAGCGCGCTGGACCTCGGGCATCCGATCGCCGCGTCCGCGCCGTCCAGCCCCGTTCGCCTCGCCATTCAGGACATGTCCCGGCGCATCGCCGTGGAATGCTCCGGCCAGGAGCCCGACACGAAAGCGCGATGTGGCCTGATCAGACGCCTGCTGACGAAGAAGTGAGACGGACGGGGCCGTCAGGCTGTGGATCGCCACAGGCGACTCGCCGTGGCGAGCTGTAGACTATAGGCTGCAGTGTGTAGGCTGCAGGGGGAAAGCACAGCGCGAGCCTTCCGGCCGCATCGCGGCGAAGCGCAGTATGTCAGTCCGCAAAGCGATGGAGGCCGGCTTGCCGGGCGGCCGCAAAAGCCTGCTCCATCTCGTCCAGCCGAACCGGGCGGTTGATTTCGGGAAAGGACGGACCGCACCCGGTCCGCGGCGGATGGCGGCCGACGCGGTGCGCGGGGCGGTACTGAGCCATCACGTTCACAAACGTGTCGTGCGAGAGCGCACTCGCCAGCCAGTCGAAAACCGCGGCCGACTCGTCCAACAGCCCGGGCATGACCAGGTGCCGCACTAGCAGACCGCGGCGGGCGATACCGCCGCCATCCACGCACAAATCGCCCACCTGCCGGTGCATCTCCCGAAAAGCGGCCCGAGCACGCTCGGGATAGTCTTCCGCGGAACAGTAGCGGGCGGCCGACGCCGGCTCCCAGAATTTGAAATCCGGCATGTAGATGTCGATCACACCGTCCAGCCGCGTCAGCGTCTCCACGGAATCGTACCCATTGGAGTTGTACACCAGCGGGATTCGCAGCCCGCAGGGCACCGCGACGGCCACCGCTTCGAGAATCTGCGGCACCACGTGAGACGGCGAAACGAAGTTGATGTTGTGGCAGCCAGCCCCCTGAAGGCGAAGCATCAGTTCCGCAATGTTCCCGGCATCCAGAACCTCGCCCGACGTCTGCTGGCTGATGTCGGCGTTCTGGCAGAAAACGCACGCCAAGTTGCACCGGCCGAAGAAGACCGTCCCGGAGCCGTGCGATCCGACCAGGCAGCTCTCCTCGCCGAAATGAGCAAAGGCGGAGGTGACGCGGGCATGCCGGCCGGTCCGGCAGACCCCATCCGCCCCGCCCAGGCGGTCCGCTCCGCACTCCCGCGGGCAGGCCCGGCAGCAAACCAGACCGGCCACGGCCTCCGCCGCCCGGCGAGCCAGGTCCGCGGTCATTTCCGGGCGAAGGTACGACGGGCGGTCGTACCCGGCATCACCTCGATCAGCCCGAATCGCGTTCACGCAGGCATTATAGCACGCAGCGCACCATCGGCGGGGACCGGACCCCGGTTCTCTGGCGCCGGCGGCAACCCACACCACATCCCGCTTGCGTGGCCGCCGTATTGACCGCATGATGCCGGCTTGGCGCGAGGGAGAACCGCCCGCATGAACGATGCCGACCCATCCGGAAAACTTCGACTGGCGGTGCTGCTGTCCGGCGGCGGCCGATCGCTCCAGTATCTCCACGAGGCGGCCGCCACCGGTGCGATTCCGGCCCGAATCGTCCGGGTGGTGTCCTCGCGCCCGGATGCGTACGGGGTGACGCGCGCCCGGGATCTCGGATACGACCCCGTCATCGTGCAGCGGAAGGGTTCGCCCCAGGCGGAATTCGACCGTCGCATGACGCAAGCCCTGATTCAGGCCAACGTGGACCTGATCTGCATGGCGGGCTTTCTCGTGTTCTGGCGCATTCCCCCTGCTTTTGAAAACCGGGTGATGAACATCCACCCCGCGCTGCTGCCCGACTTCGGCGGCAAGGGTTTCCACGGGCATCGCGTACACGAAGCCGTTCTGGCGGCGGGACGACCGGTCAGCGGATGCACCGTGCATTTCGCCGACAATGCGTACGACCACGGCCCGATCATCCTGCAGCGGCAGGTGCCCGTCATGTCGAACGACACCCCCGACACTCTCGCCGACCGCGTCTTCGAGGCAGAGAAGGAAGCGTATCCGGAGGCGATCCGCCTTTTCGCAGCCGGCCGACTCCTGGTAGTCGGCACCCACGTCCAGATCGCGACGGAAGGCTCAAACGCCGGCGGGATGCGAACCTGAGTTCACGCACTCGTCCAGAAACGCCGTCACCCGTGTACGGTGCTCGTCCGTATCGGAGAACACCCAGTCGCAATGCTCACCGTCCTCGATGACGTGGAGCCGCTTGGGCCCCGGTGCCGCTTCATACAAATCGATCGTGTGTTCTGCCTTCACGATTCGGTCCGCCGTTCCACAGATGAAAAGCTTGGGAACATCTGGTAACCGATCCATGATGCCGATGGGTGAATCGTCGTCGCTGACCAGGTAGCGAGACACCAGGCCCGCCACTCCCCACAGCAGAGACCGTCGGAGCATCTCGCGGGCCTCCCGACGGTACGCCGCGAACGCGCCGTCAATCACGAGCCCGCGCAGGTCGTCGCGCCCGGCCGCCGCGACCAGGCCGAGCGTTCCCCCGATGGACTGGCCGAACAGCACGACGCCGGCGGGATCCACGTCTGCCCGGGTCCGCACGTATTCGATGGCGGCACGAACGTCCGCCAGCGTGCCCGCCCGCGTGGGTCGGCCCTGCGACTGTCCGTACCCGCGGTAATCGAAGCAGAGCACGTTCCAGCCGCACCCGGGCAGCCAGGCCACGTACGGGAAATGCGCACTGACGTTGCCCGCGTTGCCGTGCGCATGCACGACCGTGCCGCGAGCCGCCCCGGTCGCCGGCAAAAACCAGCCGTGCAGCCGCACGCCCCCGTCCGAGCAAAAACAGACGGACTCGAACGCCAGGCCGTGCTCGTCCGGACTGTCATAGCGAACCCGCGTGGGATAGTAGAAGAACCGGTCAGCAATGCCCATGGCCGGATAGAATAGCAGCTCCTTCAGAGACGAATACCCGCCGGGCTCCGCCGCCCATGCCGCGTCACGTCGATGACGGTGCGGTGCCATCCAGAATGGCCCGGACCCGGCCGGCAAGGATCTCCAACGCAAACGGCTTCTGCAGGAATTCAGCGCCGTCGCGGCGAATGCCGCGGTCCGCGACAACCTCGGCGGGGTGGCCGGACATATACAACACCTTCACCTTCGGATCCGACGCCTTCAGAGACTCCGCCAGGCGAACGCCGTCCAGGTCCGGCATGATTACGTCGGTCACCAACAGGTGGATCGGCTCCGTGTGCGACCGGGCCAGGTCCAGCGCGTGCCGGCCGCTCTCGCCGATCAGAACGCGATAGCCGCATTCGGTCAACATGCGGCCGGCCAGCGCCCGCACCACCTCGTCATCCTCGGCCAGCAAAATCGTTTCCGTGCCCCGCGGAACCGCGGGTCCCGCAACCGTCGCCGCCGCCGCCGCATTCACGTCCACGCGGGGCAGGTACACGTGAAACGTGGTGCCCACGCCGGGCTCGCTGTAGACGGCAACGTGCCCGCCAGCCTGCTTCACGATGCCGAAGACGATGGACAACCCCAGCCCGGTACCCCGGCCCGACGACTTGGTCGTGAAGAACGGCTCGAAGACCCGGCGAATGATGTCCCTCGGAATCCCGCACCCGGTGTCGCTTACACTCAGCGCCACGTACGGCCCGGGCTTCATGTCCGGGCGCGTGGCCGTATACGCCTCGTCCAGCCTTGTGTTGCCAGTGGATACAATGAGTTCGCCGCCGCCGGGCATGGCCTCCCGGGCGTTGACCACCAGGTTCAGAATGACCTGTTCGACCTGCCCGGCATCGACGCGAACCTGCCCCAGATCCTGCGTCTGGTCAAATGACAGCCGCACGTCTTCGTCGATCAACCGGCGAAGCATCCCCTTCATGCGCTCCAGCGTGTCGTTCAGGTTGATCACCTCCGGCCGAATGACCTGCCGGCGACTGAAGGTCAGAAGCTGCCGGGTCAGTTGAGCGGCGCTGCGAGCGCACTGCTCGATCTCCAGGAGAAACTCCGCCGTGGACGTGGGCCGATCCAGGTTCCGCTTGGCGAGATCCACGTTGCCCAGAATGGCGGTCAGCACGTTGTTGAAGTCGTGGGCCACGCCGCCCGCCAGCCGCCCGACGGCCTCCATCTTCTGCGACTGCCGCAATTGCTCCTCTATCGCGACCTGGTCCGTGATGTCGTGCAGCACCTCCACGTAGTGCGTGATCTGACCGGCCTCGTCGCGAATGGGTGAGATCGTCCCCTCCGCCTCAAACGTGGACCGGTCACGACGACGATTGGCAAGCCGAGCGGACCAGACGTCGCCCCGCTTCAGCGTCTGCCAGAGCCCCCGGTAGAAAGCCTCATCGTGCGCGCCGCTCCGCAGAATGCGCGGCGTCCGGCCGATCGCCTCCGACGCCGGGTATCCCGTGATCCGCTCAAACGCCGGATTCACGTACTCTATGACACCGTTCAGGTCCGTGATCACGATGCCCTCGCCGGCCTGCTGGACGGCACCGGCCAGCCGATTCCGCTCTGCCTCCGCCCGCGACCGGTCGGTCACGTCGGCGTGCATGATCACCGCCCCCACGACCCGGCGATCGGGCCCGAAGTGCGGCGTACCCGTGACCACCAGACGCAGACGGGTACCCAACAGCGATTCGTAATCCACTTCGATCAGCGGAAGTGGTTCGCCCTCCACCAGACGTGCGAATTTCCGCGCAATGTCCGGATTCCGCCGGATAGACGGCAGGTCCACGAATCGATATCCGAGGGCGGGCGAGAGCTGCCCGGGCGACAGGTTCATCATCCGGTCGCAGGCCGGATTCGTGTAGACCACAATCCCGTTCGCATCCAGGTAGACAATGCCCAGCGGTGCGTGCTCCACGAGGTCACGGGCCAGCGACTCCAGACCCTGCATCATTCCCGCAGGCGAACCGCCCGCTCGTGCCCGGCGCACCATTGCGACCAGCCCGGCCAGCAGGAGCAAGGCCCCCGCAAGGCTCGCCGCCTCGCTCCACGCAACTCCCTGAAATGAAGAACCCGTCAGAAGCAGCAATACCGGCCGAAAGGCCCAGACAAGCATCGCAGCCGCCACGAACCGCCAGGGCCCCCGCCAGCCGGTCTCTCGGCCGATCCGCAGGGCCAGCACCGCCACCACCACCTGCAGGCCCAGGGTAACGATCAACGAGGCGTACGCAGGCATTGGCGCGGTCTCCCCCGCAAAACGGCTGCACTCAGCAACCCGCTCAGGGCGTTCGAGACGCATTATATACGGTAAAAACCCTAAGTACAAACCCGTACCAACACCCGATCATCGCAACTCGGATGCGGGACGCAGCGGATGACGTGACCAGCACGACCATCGCTCCGGCCACTGGCCGTCGCCGCCGAACACCAGCACGAGTACCGAGTCCCAGGACACATCCAGGCAGGTCCACCCGAATCGGTCATCGGAGACCGCGCGGACCCCTTGAGTCCAGCGATCCAGTTCGCCGGGCGACATGGATTGCAGAGACACGAGAACGATCGCCATCCCGTCCGGCGCAAGGGCGTTCCGCACGCGTTTCAGGAATCCGGTGCTGAGCAGGCGATCGCGAACGGGTCCGGGCAGCGCGTGCAGGTCAATCACCACGATGGCGATCTCCCGCTTCATACGGAGCGCACGGGTGGCAGAGGGTCGGCTGCGATGATCCCCTGCAACGCCCTGCGTCGCCGCCAGGCCGCGAACGCCGGGGTCAAACGAATGCAGCGTCTCCGCCGGCAGGTGCAGCCCCAACTCCGACATCAACCGGAAAGATGCTCCGAACAATCCCATTATGCGTTTGTCCGGCGTGACGCCTTCCATGGACAACAAGGGTCCCGTGACCGGCGACCGCGCGAAACGCGACGCGAACACCCGACGATGAGCCAGCGGTTCCACCTGTATCTCGTCCCCACCCTCCCGCCATTGGGAAACCGTCAGCCACTGCGACTCCAGAAGCCGAACGCGGGTTCCCGCTCGGGTCACGAGCCATTTCTGGGCCGGACGGGGCAGAGCCAGTGTCAGGACGATGACGACTCCGAATACCCACGCTACCCGCCGCGTGCGAAGAGCACGTCCGGCCGCCGGCTCGTGGATGATCAACACGCCACCCACCGCAAGCAGCGTCAACGCTCCCGCCGCCAGGAAGGCATACGTCCCCAGCGCTGCCAGCACCGGCCAGAGAGCGGCATACGCAAGCGCACTGACGGACACCGCTGCCAGTGACAGCAGTGCCGATCCGACCGTCGGACGATTCCCCATCCGGCCGAGAACGGCGCCGGCCGCGGAACCGGTGACATACCCGCCCGCGAATGCCGGTACGCTCACGCACGTCACAACCAGCAGCCAGAACCATGGACCGTGAGACGAGGCGGGACCGACGCTCGGAGATGCGAAGGCAACAACCACCAAGGGAAGGGCCATCGCAACCCCCGCCGCCACGAACACCGACCCCAGGACACCCACGGACCCGGTCCCGGTCCAGTCGCGACGGCACGACCATCCCCACCCGCCCGCGACGGCCGCGAGGGCCGGCACCCAAAGCCCCACGATACCCACACGCTCGAATCGGCCCAGGATGCTCAGGGCGCGGCACCAGCCGAACAGGGCCGCGACCAGAGTCACGGCACCAATCGCTACCGTCACCCGGAGAACGGATGGCCACGGATCACGGGTATCCGGGGGCACCGGGGGATCAGCCTCCCGAACGGCATGGCCGGAACCGGCATGAACCTGGGACCGCTGCACAGAAAGCATGGCAACGACCAGAAAGGGAACCGCGCCCGTCACCACCCAAACCGGTGGCGGGACCGCCGCTTCGCCAATCACGATCGGCACCAGAATGCCGATGGCCACGCCCAACAGGACCCACGGCACGATACGCGGATCCCATCGCTCGACAGAACGCGTGACAATGGGAACACAACTGACTACCCAGCCAAGCAGCGCGAAGACCGGCACGGCCGTAACCGCGATCAGCAGGCATTCAA
Source organism: Phycisphaerae bacterium (assembly GCA_016929015.1). Classification (GTDB taxonomy): domain Bacteria; phylum Planctomycetota; class Phycisphaerae; order UBA1845; family UBA1845; genus JAFGJQ01. Next base: position 10,559 of record JAFGJQ010000310.1, read on the forward strand.
AGGCGGTGAGCGTAGCCACTCCCCAGACAAACCGGCCAAGTGAGGCGTCATACGCGGCGCGTCCGCAGGACACCACAAGCGGCAGACCCAGCAAGGCCAGGCCCGCCGCCAGAGCCAGACAGGCCAGCACCGTCCACAGCACGCTCAGGTCCACGTCCCCGCCGACCGTCAGGCGCGCCGTCAGGGCGGTCCGCGTCGTTCCGCGGCGAAAGGCGCGCGTCCCGACCCACAGCGCCAGCGCCGGAGGCAGGCCGGGCCCGATACCCAAACCCAGAAACACCGCGCCCCACACGAGCCGGGCCGTCAGCGGCGTTGGATCCAGAATGCGATACCACTGCTCCGCGAAGCCGAACGCCCCCAGGCCGACGCCGGCACCGGTCAGCATCGCAACCGCGTCCTCCGGCCGAACACGATCCCGTGGACGTTGCCTTGCCGTGTGCGTCCGGGCTGTGCGTCGTGGCGTCATTCACGCATCCAGAACCGTCGTTCCCTCGGCATCGAACAACATGCGCGGCCCCTGATCCAGTTGAACCACCAACGCCGACGTCGGATCCACATCCACGACCACGCCGGCATACTCGCGCCCGTCGCGCTTCAGCCGGATCGGCTGCCCCAGCCCGACCGCCCGGGCTCGCCAACGCTCGCAGACAACCTCCGGGCGCAGCGCCCGGGGGTCCACCAGCCACGCGTCAAGCTGCTGAAGAAGCGCCCGCGCCACACGAGTCCGATTCACCGGATGGCTGCTCTCCAGATCCAGCGACGTGGCCCGCTCGCGCAAGTCCGGAGGAAAGTGACCCCGGTGCTGCAGGCAGTTGATGCCGATGCCGA
>JAFGJQ010000311.1 GCA_016929015.1 Phycisphaerae bacterium
CGCTGGGCTGGCTGATTGCCGGCACGGACCCCATCGCCTGCGAGATGATCTGCTGCCGTCTCATCGACTTGGCGCCGGACGCGGTTCCCATCATCCGCACCGCCCGGCAGATCGGCTTCGGCTGCTCGGACCTCGATCGGATCGAGGTCGTCGGCGATGCCCTGCCCGAGACGCCCTGCGCCGATTTTCTCCTGCCGCAATTGATGCCGATCAAGTTCTCGCTGCCGCACATCTGCCGGAGCCTCGGCAAGCAGTTCCTGCTCCTGGCGCGCCGAAGCGTCGGAACATCACAGGGCGGGAACGCCAGAACGTAGGATGCGCGCCGAAAGAAACGAAAGAAGGCGAAGAAGAGGGAACGAGCCGGGGCTGCCGAGAACGTCCTCTCTTTGCAGAGGGCACCAGTCTGCAGGGCGGCAGTACTACCACGAAAACTCCCGGGAATGAAGCAAAGGAACCGGCTGCGCCGCAAGACATTCCCACCCGCCTGAAGGCGGAACTCCAAACGAGTATTCCAAGGGCGGGCCCTCAGCTTCGCGGGGCGTCGCGGGCCTTCTGCGCTTGGTATTCCGCGTGCGCCTGCTGTCTCCTCTCGGCCGGCCATTCCTCGGGCAGGTTCAGCCGCGCATACTCGCCGAACTGCTCGACCGCCGTGCGATCGTACGTGCGCGCCGCCTCGATCTCGTCGTCGAAGTAGCCCAGCCACCCATACGCGCCTTCGACCTGGCAGTAGGCATACCACTTCTGATGCCTCTTGTCGTAGGAAACGCCCTTGAAGCAGGACGTGCAACCGCCTTTCTTGCATTTGTTGCACTGGTTCTCCGCACGAGTGCAGACCCGCAGATTGAAGCGGCAGTTGTTGGCCCGGCTGCCGTCGATGTGGTCCACGAGCATCCCCGGGGGCGGCTTCATGATCTCGCGATGCATGAAGATCGTCCGGCCCTTTTCACTCCGTGCGGCGTATCCGCCCGCCGACCACCAGGTGTACCCGCTGAGCCACTCGTAATCGGCGGCGTCCACGTAGGCGTAGAGCCCGTCGGTCAGAGGGATGAGCCGGACGTCGCCCTGCGGCGCCGCGGGCTTGGGACGGTAGTTCCGGCATGGGATGCCCGACACGTACTGCATCCGGCCGGGGAACCACGGATGATTCGCGCACTTGGGCTCGGGCCAGATCCCCATCCAGAAGTCGTGCAGCCATTCCTCCGGATCGATGTACACGTAAATGCAGTTGTTACAGCAGCACCTCGCCATGATCTCTCCCTCCCTTTTTTCAGTTGTCAGTTGCCGTTTGCCAGTTTCCAGTGGCCGGCGATAACCCGCGGGCCGGCCGCACCCACTCCATTCCAATACTGGTGAATTATCGCATGTTCACAAGTTATATGTCAATAGAAAATTCGTGTACTTTTATCGCGATCGGCCTAAGTTGTTGCCCCCACAGGAGTAAGGACATCAATTTTCTTCGGGATCAGGGCGGTAGTATAGCGACCATCCCTATCGGGTGAGCAGGGTGGCATGGACAAACTCGTTTGTCCGTGTCCGTCGCACAGCCTCGCAACCGCAACCGAATCGCGCCTGACACTCCCCATGCAGAGCCGCGGAGACGCAGGGGATGGGACGGAGGAAGGCCGGCCTTGTAGGGTGGATTCTCAACCTACGCGTCCCCCATGTACGAGCGCGGAAGCGGCGGACCGATGGGTACGACGCACCATCGTCCGACGGTTGCGAAGCTCGTTTCGGCCCAGCGGTTGCGTCAGGGCGTCGCGTCGAACGGTTGCGTCGGCCGGGCGGCAGCCCCCCCGGCACGGCCTCGGCGCGAAGCGCCGCTGCGCGTCGGGCCACGCCTTCACGCAACCGAAACGAGCCTGGGGTCCCCTCGCAACCGTAGCCGATGCAGATTCCGCCGTGCCGGCGGGAGTTTTTCCGCTTTGGAGCCACCAGCGATGGGTGTGCCGCGCACACCCCGCGCACGACCGTCAAGCCACAAGCGAGCGCCTCGCTCACGTTCCAAGCCGGAGGCCCCAACGCGAAAAACTCCCCCTGCACGACCGCCTCGGGCGTGCCTGCGCCGAAGACCCTGCTACGCGAGGACAGTAGACGTCCCCAGTATCCGCATGGAGAACGGAACCGTTCCTCACCCCCTCTCCCTCCGACCTTCGTGTGCTTCGTGACCTTCGTGGTGAAGAACCGATCTGGAGCAGTCCGCAGGCAAGACCTGTTCTTACGATTTGCACCACGAAGAGCACGAAGGGTAATACCAGAGAATTCCGGGATGCTCGAACTCTTCGACTTAAAAGCACTTGCCTCCCGACAGAGGAAGAACCGGACCGATCCGGATTTCGCCGTACCGGCGGGAGTTTTCCGCTTTGGAGCCACCAGCGATGGGCGTGCCGCGCACACCCCACGCACGCTCTCCCCAGTCCCAAGCGAGCGCCTCGCTCGCGTCTCAAGCCGGAGGCCCCAACGCGACAAACTCCCCCCGCACCTCGCCTCGGACGTGCCTGCGCATGAAGACGTTCGAGACCCGAGAACAAATGCCGCGTGGAGACTCCATAATAGGTGACTGTCCCGAATGGCACTGCCGTGATCGTGGTTGGCGCAGAACCCTGGCGCGGGCGTCGAGGCAGTGGTGGCGATTGTCGTTGTATGTGAAA
>JAFGJQ010000312.1 GCA_016929015.1 Phycisphaerae bacterium
GGCAACGAGTTCAGTCCGCCGACGCCTCGACTGCCGGGCGCCGTCATGAACGGACTCGGCGGCACCGCGGACGACCAGCCCTTCATCGGCGACGGCGTCTACCACGTCTCGGAGTATTGGACGCCGATGGTCGCCTATACCGTGTGGCTCATGGCCCGGCTGCAGGATTGACCGGAACTCGCATGGCGGAATTCCGGCACTACATTCTGACTCGCTTCAATACGGGACTGTACGGTCCCAACGCCCGGGCGCGGATCGACCCGCGGGAGTGGATCGAGCATCGAATCCGGCTGTTCACCGGGATCACGCTTCCCTCCATCGCCGGGCAGACCTGCCAGGATTTTACGTGGCTGGTTCTGATGGACCGCCAGACCCCCGACCCTTACTGCCGAACGCTGGAAGCCTCGGCGTGCCGGAATATGAAGCTCATCTTCCTGGATCCCGAGCAGCCCCGCTGGCTGCGGGACTTCGCGCCGGGTCGGTACGACCTGATCACCACCCGCCTGGACAACGACGACGCCTTCCATCGCGACACGATCCGGAATATCCAGGACACGTGGCGCGCAGAGGCGCCGCACCGGGCCAAGCCCTGGCTGATCATCTGCCCTTTCGGCCTGATCCTGGACCTGGCCGACCGGCAGATGTGGGTGATGGAATACTGGTTCAACAACTGCCCGACGCTGGTGGAGGATTCCGAGGGGGCCCGCACCGTACACCGGTGGCAGCATAGCGAAATCCCGATGGACGTGCCCCGCCAGTACATCCAGGACAAGCCCTGCTGGCTCCAGGTCGTGCACTCGCAGAATCTGCTCAACGCGATCGACAGCAACAATCCGCAGCGGATCGTGCACAAGGAGCTGCCGGGCAAACTCGAGTTCCTCCGGCACTTCGGCATCGACCCGGGCCACCTGCCCCCGGCCTGAGGCGCAGTCCCCTAGGTCCCATGCCGTACCCCCAGTCACCCGGCGCGGACGATCTCCGTGTGCTTGCGAAACCGGTTGTCGTCGGTCTGCGTGTGGTCCATGCGGTAATGCACGCCGCGGCTTTCCTTGCGAAGCTCCGCGCAATGGGCGAGCAGCAGCGCCGTGGTGAGCAGGTTCTGGCATTCCCACCCTTCCGGCGTGTCGAAGACCTTGTCCATCACGTACCGATGCCAGAACCGGATGATCTCCTGCGCCTCGGCCAGCGGCTGGGCCTTCCGCGTGATGCCGACGTTCCGCCACATCAGCGAGCGCAGCGAGTTCCGCACGTCCGCGGTGTCGAGCTGGCTGCGGTCCGAGTGCGGGACGTGGTACTTGATGGCCGGATGCTGGAGCGACGTGGCGTCGGCCTCCTCGCTCGCGCCCACGCCCTGGCCCGCCAGCTTCCCGTATACCAGGCCCTCCAGCAGCGAGTTGCTCCCGAGCCGGTTGGCGCCGTGCAGGCCGGTCGAGGCCACCTCGCCGCAGGCGTAGAGGTTCTCGATGCTCGTCCGCGCCAGCGCGTCGGTCTTGACGCCGCCGACCATGTAATGGGCGCTCGGCCGGACCGGGATCAGATCGTGGCTCACGTCGATGTCGAAACTCTCGCACAGATCGCTGATCAGCGGGAATCGTTTCGCAAAGTACTCCTTGTCGAGATGACGCACGTCGAGATAGACGTGGGTCGCGTCGGTCTTTCGCATCTGGGCGAGGATGGCCCGGCTGACCACGTCGCGCGGCGCCAGCTCGCCCCGCTCATCGTATTCCTTCATGAAGCGCCGGCCCTTGGTGTCGAGCAGGTAGGCGCCCTCGCCGCGCAGGGTCTCCGTGATCAGGGCGCGCGAGGCGCCGGCCACGTAGAGCGTCGTCGGGTGGAACTGCACGAACTCCAAATCGCGCAGGACCGCGCCGGCGCGATAGGCCATCGCCAGCCCGTCCGTGGTGGCGACCGGGGGATTGGTCGTCTCGCGGTAGAGCTGGCCGCCGCCGCCGGTGGCGAGAATCGTATTCGCCGCCCAGACGATCTGGAGGCCGTGCTCCTTGCTCTGGCCGACGATCCCGATGCAGCGGTTTCCGTTGTCGGTGAGCAGGTCGATCGTGAAGAAATGCTCGATGATGCGGATGTTCGAGGTGCTCCGCACTTTGGCAATCAGCGCCTCGGCGATGGCCCGCCCGGTCTCGTCGCCGTGGCCGTGAATGATTCGCGCGTGCGAGTGGCCGCCCTCCAGGGTCGTGTCGATCCGGCCGTTGACCCGGTCGAACCCGGCGCCCCAGTCCTGCAACTGGCGGACGAGCTCGGGCCCCTGCCGGACGACCTGCTCAACCACCGCGGGATCGGCGATCCCGCCGCCGGTGCGGAGCGTGTCGGCCACGTGCGATTCGAACGTGTCGTCCTCACGCAGCACGGAGGCGATGCCGCCCTGGGCCTTCCAGGTATTGCTGTCCTCGAGCCCGGCCTTGCACACGAGGACCACATTGCGGCGGTCCGCGGCCTCGAGGGCGGCCCGCAGACCCGCGATGCCCGCGCCCACGATCACACAATCGGCGAAAAGCTGGCTCGTCGAGATCGAATCGATGTTCACCAGGTACCGGCGCGGCTCGCCGAAGCGGATCTGCTCGGCGGGCACCGGTTCCTGTCCCTTATTCTGCTCACCCATGTCCTGAACTGCCTTACATGCACGACAAAAGCAACCGTGGGGCGTCCCCCACGAGTGCGCCGGCCTCAAACCTGCGGCATACAACGGCGCTCCGGCTGCAAAGCCCACCATCATACCGAAGTGGACGGCGGTTGAGAATACTCAAACGATGTCCAAAGGCGCTTTGTGTGCGACTGCGCCCGGTGGCAGCCTCAAGGCCGGTAGGCCTTGGGGATGGCTGGATGCGCGCCGGCACCAGGCATGGTCCGGCCATCCCCAAAGCCGGAGGCTTTGAGGCTGCCACCCCTCCGAACTGTGCCAACCGCCACAGAACTCAGTCGCACCCGGCGCTTTCTTCACGTGCCTGATGCCCCGAACAGAGCGTGCCCCCGCATGTCACTGCAAGTCGCGCAGCCGCCGCGCGGCGGGTGTCGGGTACGGACGCAGCCTGTGCTCTGACTGCCACGCCCCGGCGCCATGTGAGTCTGGCGTCCGCCCGCGATGACACAGCCGCCGTTCTCACGGGCGGACGGTGAACGGATCTACTCCGTCTTGCGCGTCAGGATCAGGTCGTTCGGGAACAGCCGCTCGTCGCCGGCGTGGCTGGCGACGAACGCCTGCAACTGCGAGGTGGAGGCCGTCAGAACGATGCGCTCGTTGACCTCTTCGTACCGCACGGCGGTCGGCTCCGCCTCGATCAGGTCTTTGAACCGCTCGTCGTCGGTGATCCGAATCGCCAACTGCTCGCCGAACGCGTCCACCCGGATGAACGTGTGGACGGGCACGAAGAAAAAGCCGTTGTACGCGAGCTTCATCGTCTCGATATCCTGCTCGTCCGAGGGGTATCGGTCGGGCAGCACGTCGAGGAAGAGCCGCTCGCCGAGTCTGACTAAGCACGCCGCGAACGTCCCCTTGCGCCCGTCCTCATCCGTGATGCTCAGGCGGTAGAACCGGTCGAGCTCGTCCCGCCACGGCTCCAGAATGCCCTCCGCGGCGCCGGGATCGAGCCGCGAGAACACCCACGTGACCTCCGGATCGTTGGGGTCTTTGACCCAGGCGCCCAGCAGTTTCTCGTCGAAGACGATGTTCTCCTTCGTGAACAGCGGGTGCAGCGAGACGATGGGCACACAACCGGCCAGCAGGGCCGCCGCGCAACAAAATGCGAATCTCCTCGTCCACATGATGATTTCTCCTTTCACTCCGAGACAACGTACGGCCATTCAGCGATTCATCATACCACCGGTGGATCGAAGGGCAAGAACGCGGGCAGGTCTCCCCAGGGCAAACGCCAGGTCGTTCCAGAGTACCGCCCCGCATGTCGTTGCGAGCGTAGCGATGGGTTCCCAAACGCAGAAGTCCGCGTTTGGGCACCCAAGCAATCTCCAACGCGGGAGATTGCCTCGTCGCCCCGGCGCGGAGTGCCGCTGCGCGTCGGGCCTCCTGAGACACGCAAACGCCACGTGATGCGTCCAAACCAACTCCGTTCGCCCCAACGCCGGAGGTTCTTTCGTTTCCCCCTGGGGGCGCTGCCCTCGTTGTTCTACACATCTTCTCGTGGGGTTCGTTCGCTCTTCGCATAATCGCTTGCCTACGAGGGTTGCGTTTAACGCAGAACAGGCTTCCAGCAGGAACCGCAAGGACGACCGATCTGCGCAAGCTCCCCAATCCTGCTGGAAGCCCAACAAGCGAAAAACGGTGCGCCAGGCGAAGCCTGGGTAAGGAGGTGCAACATGATGTCGTGAAGCTAAACCTTACATTGGAACCCGGCA
>JAFGJQ010000313.1 GCA_016929015.1 Phycisphaerae bacterium
CGCGTTGACAAGACCGCAGAGGCTGTGGTAAGCTATAGTATAAGGGCATTTCTAGCCTAGGTCTGGGACGGCTTGCCAGAGCCAAAAAAACACTGATAGGGGGTAGCGGACGGAGTATGCTATGCGCCTACTTGTCAAGCGCGGCAATTCGCTGATCAACGACCTCAAATTCGCCCACGGGCCTATCTACATCGGCCGGCATCCCAAGAGCGGCGTCTTTCTGCCCGATCGCGCCGTGTCCCGCCAGCACGCCATGATCATCTCCGGCGAGGACCAGTCCTGGATTATCAAGGACTGCGATTCCGCCAACAAGACCATCGTCAACGGCCGGCCCGTCACTCGACAACCCCTTCACGAAGGCGACATCATCGGTATCGCCGACTTCATCCTGGAATTCCATGCGGACTCCGTCAAATCCTCTCGACGTGAGCAGGACGTCGACATGAGCGAGACCATCGTCCATGACCAGGACGTCATTCCCAGCATCTACTCGCACGAGCCCGGCACCGCCGCCTCCGATCGCCTTTTGCACATTCCCCCCCAACGTCTCAAACACTTTTTCGAACTTGTGAATCGGCTCGCCGTCGTCGAGGATCAGGAAAAACTTTTGAGCGAGCTGACCGTCATGCTGCTGGACCATTTCGAAGCCTACCACGTCTGGGTCGGCCTGCGCGAGACCATCTCCGGCCCGCTCACCTGCCACGGCGGATTGACCCGCGGCGGCACCGCCGTCGGCCTCGATGGCCTGCTCGGCCAGGGGCTCGTCAAGAAGGCCGTTAAGACCGAATCCTACATCCTCATGCCCAACGTCGTCGATGCCGCCGCTGCGGGCGATTCCCTCGTCGGCGCCGCCGAACACCTGCGCTCCGCCATGGCGGCCCCCATCATGGCTCCCAGCGGCGCCTATGGCGTTATCTACCTCGATAACGGCATCGACCAGGATCCCTTCACCAACCAGGATCTCGACTACCTCACGCTCGTGAGCACCCAGGTCGCCGCCCTGATCGAACATATCGGCTAGACGTTTCCGCCATGCTCCGGCAACCGATATCTTCCTCCCTCCGGTGCGCGCGGAACCGCCTTCTATCGCAGGCAGAGCGGTTGTAAGAGCGGCTCTTAGTATGACTTGGCGAACACCACCCGCTGCCGGCTTGGCTCGCCGGTGAACAAGCACCGCCCCGGCTCGGGATCGTCCTCGAATGGAATGCACCGGATCGTCACGCCCAGCTCGTCGTTGAGCTTCGCTTCCACCGCCCGGTCGCCGTTCCAGTGGGCCAGGGCAAACCCACCGTGAATCTCCGGCTGCTCCGGATTCTCCGGCGTGAAGAACGCGGTGAACTCGCCAAGATCGTCTATCACTCGCGTGTATTCCTTGCGGAACGCCAACGCCCGCTCGTACAGACTCTTCTGCACGTCTTCGAGCAGGTCCGCCACCGTCGCGACCAGTTCCCCCCGCGTCATCGTCTGCCGGTCCTTCGTCTCGCGGTCCCGTCGCCCCAGCGACACAACTCCCTCCTCGATTTCACGTGGTCCGATCTCCACTCGCAGCGGCACCCCTTTGCGCACCCACGACCACATCTTCTCACCGCCGCGCATCTCCCGCGCGTCCACCTGCACGCGCACCGGCTGCCCGTCCACGCGCGCCTCTGCCAACTGACCCGCCAGCTCCCGACACGACGCAAACACCGCCTCCTCGTTCGCCCCTTTTGTCAGCACCGGCAGAATCACCACTTGTCGCGGCGCCAACCGCGGCGGCAGCACGAGCCCATTGTCGTCGGAGTGCGTCATCAGCAGCCCCCCGATCAGTCGCGTCGATACCCCCCACGACGTCGTCCACGCATACTCCAATTGCCCCTGGTCGTTGAGAAACTTGATCTCGGACGCCTGCGAGAAATTACGACCCAGGAAGTGGCTCGTCCCGGCCTGCAACGCTTTGCGATCCTGCATCAAGGCCTCGATGCAATAGGTGCTTACCGCACCGGGAAACCGTTCTGACTCCGTCTTCTCCCCCTGCAGCACCGGCATCGCCAGGTATTCCTCGGCAAACTTCGCATATACCCCCAGCATCTGCGCCGTTTCCTCCCACGCCTCGGCTTCCGTCGCGTGCACCGTGTGGCCTTCCTGCCACAAGAACTCCGCGGTTCGCAGGAACATCCGCGGCCGCATTTCCCATCGCACCACGTTCGCCCACTGATTGATCAGCAGCGGCAAGTCCCGATACGACTGCACCCACTTGGCGAACATCGCCCCGATGATCGTCTCCGACGTCGGCCGCACCACCAGCGGCTCCTCCAGCGGACCGGCAGGATGCAATTTGCCGTCAGGCCCCATCTCCAGACGGTGATGCGTCACCACCGCGCACTCCTTGGCAAACCCCTCCACATGCTGCGCTTCCTTTTCCAGGAACGACATCGGAATGAACAACGGGAAATACGCGTTCTCGTGCCCCGTCTCCTTGAACATCCCATCCAGCACCCGCTGAATGTTCTCCCACAGCGTATATCCCCACGGCTTGATCACCATGCACCCCCGCACCGGCGAGGGCTCGGCCAGCTCCGCCCCGCGGATCACCTGTTGGTACCACTCCGAATAGTTTTCGTCACGTCGCGGCGAAATCGCCGTCTTGTTTGCCTTACTCATCGGGTCCTCGTCATTTTGTTTCTTGCCTGGAACTCATCCTCCCGCGCCGCGGTCGCCCCCGGCTGCGCGTCCAGCCAGTATAGACCAACCCCGTCCCGGCCGCAATGGCCCCCCGCCTCTATAGACCCACC
>JAFGJQ010000314.1 GCA_016929015.1 Phycisphaerae bacterium
GGCGCGGGCTTCGCCTTCGTGGGCCGGCAGGTGCATCTGGGGGTGGACGGCGAGGACTTCTATCTCGATTTGCTCTTTTATCACCTGCGCCTGCGATGCTATGTCGTCATTGATCTGAAGGCACAAGCCTTTCAGCCTGAACACGCCGGCAAGATGAACTTCTACCTCTCCGCCGTGGACGATCTTCTGCGTCATCCGGACGACAAGCCGTCCATCGGGATCATTCTCTGCAAGACGCGCAGCCGGGTCATCGCTGAGTATGCCCTCCGCGACCTGGGCAAGCCCGTAGGCGTGGCCCGCTACAAGACCCGGCTGGTCGAGAGCCTGCCCGACGAGTTCCAGGGCAGGCTGCCGACCGTCGAGCAGCTACAGGCCGAACTCAGCGGCACGCAGAAGCCCCGGGCAGGCAAGTCCGCGAAAAAGAAACCCGGCCGCGCGGGAAAAGGCGGCCGCCATGTATGAATGGACGTCGCCCTGCGCCGGCCTCGACTGCCATGAGGACGCCCGGCGCCCCGTGCCGGACCTCCCCGGCCTTCGCAGGGCCGCTGCGCTGGAGAACAGCAGAAGGCATGCCTTCGCCCTCACCCCCGGCCGCTGCGTCGGCGCAGAAGAACAGGAAGACGACGGCGAACCGTTCGCGGAGAAGTACCCGCGGCGGGTGGCAGAGTTGGAGGAGCGCTTTGCGGAGGGCGAGCGATTGACCGCCACCGTGCGTGAGAGGCTTCAATTCGTCAAGATGGACGGAGGCATCGCGTGAGCCGACTGTCCAGTTCCGCCGAATGGACTACATCGGTGACCGGCGACCTGATCGCGGCCGGGAAGTTGTCAATAGGTGATGGCTACCGTGCGAAGAACTCTGAACTGAGTTCAGACGGGCTCCCCTTCGCGAGGGCTGGAAACATCGATGGCGGCTTCCACTTCGGAGACGCTGACCGTTTTCCCGAGGCTGACCTGGCGAAGGTGGGCGACAAGATCAGTCGTCCTGGGGATGTCGTCTTCACATCGAAGGGCACAGTCGGCCGGATGGCGTGGGTTCGCGAAGCCACACCCCGTTTCGTCTACGCCCCGCAGTTGTGTTTCTGGCGATCGCTCGACCTGGAAGTCATCGACCCTCGCTGGCTGTACTACTGGATGCACGGCGAGGAGTTCCGCCCGCAGATGCTCGGCGTCAAAGGCCAGACGGACATGGCCGACTATGTCAGCTTGACGGATCAGCGACGAATGGAGATTTCGCTGCCTCCGATCGACCTGCAGCGTGCCATCGCTGCCGTTCTCGGTTCGCTGGACGACAAGATCGAGCAGAATCGGCGGACGGCGCGGGTGTTGGAGCGGTTGGCGCGGGCGGTGTTTCGGGCGTGGTTCGTCGACTTCGAGCCGGTCAAGGCCAAAGCCGCCGGGGCCACCTCGTTCCCCTCCATGCCTCAACCCATCTTCGACGCCCTCCCCACCACCTTCACCCACTCCGAACTCGGCCCGATACCGGCGGGGTGGCAACGCACGCGTCGCGTCGCGGACTTGGAGAAGGAGGGAGTTCTGCTGATTGGCGATGGTTACCGCGCAAAGCGAGCAGAACTCGCCGAAGCGGGCCTGCCGTTTGTCCGGGCGGGAAATGTGCATGAGACAGTGAATACTGACGGGGCCGAATTGCTCGGAGCCGAGGCGGTGTCGCGAGCTGGCGTGAAGCGTTCGCAGATCTGGGATACCGTCTTCACCTCGAAGGGCACCGTGGGACGTATCGGTCTTGTGACATCCGGTACCGGCGATGTGGTGTACGCGCCACAGGTTTGCTTCTGGAGGGCTGTCGATCCTGGCAGGCTTTGCCCGTTCTTCCTGCATTTGTGGATGCGGTCCGGTTTGTTCACGAGGCAGTGGATGGCCGTGAAGGGCCAGACCGATATGGCAGATTTCGTGAGCCTGTCGGATCAACGCGCGATGATGCTGTTGCTTCCACCTCCGCCGGTGCAGCGAGCGTTTGCTGACGTGGTTCAGCCGATGATCGAACTACAGGCCCAGCTCGGGGATGAGTCCCGCGAGCTTGCCGCCCTGCGGGATTACCTGTTGCCCAAGCTCCTCTCCGGCCAGGTCCGGGTGGGTGAAACGGAGAACGTGTCATGATCGCCAATCGACCCGATGGGTCTCGGCGCGCCGGGGGACGCAATGGACGCGATGAATCCCTCGCCGCCAACGCCGCGCTGGTCCTGATCGGCGTGGCCATGGCCCTGCCGGACCGCCAGATCGCCGCCCTGGCCGCCGCCTTCGAACGCGAGGGCGGCTTCACCGAACGCCTCTACCGCGTGCGGCAGGCCAAAAGGAGCGACCGATGAACGGCGGCTCCGGAAAAACCGAACGGAAGCTGGTCAACGTCGCCCGGGCCGGAAGGAGATTCGCGACAACGGGAAGCCAATGAAGATCGAGACGTCCATCGAACGCATGGAGAAGAACTGTTGATGACAGGTTCCTCGTCACATCCGGCGGTGGTATCGAGCGGCGCACGCGCCGGCGGACTGTCCCCGCCCGAGCCACCTCTGGACAGGGTGGCGTGATGTTTCCGATTGTGCAGGTCGATTCACGGCGGCGCGAGGCCCTGGAACCGTTGGGCACCAAGCCCAAGTTCTGGTATCGCGACCCGGACGGTCGGCAGTTCCTCTTCAAGGCGGAGGAACGCGGCACCGGCGAAGACTGGGCGGAGAAGATCGCCTGCGAACTGTGCGCACGGCTCCATCTGCCGCACGTTCACTACGAAATGGCGCATGACTCGCACCGCGACATGCCCGGTGTCGTGTGCGAAACATGCGCTCCGCCGCCGGTGATGATGGCACTCGGAAACCAGCTCCTGCAGACGTTGGACCCGGCCTATCCGCAGGGCGGCAAGTACAAGGTCCACGGACACACGGTGGAGGCCGTCTGCTCCGCCGTCGAACTCCTGCAGTTGTCTCCCGATCAATACTGCCGCAACCTGCCCGACGGGATCGATTCAGCGCTGGCCGTCTTCACCGGCTACGTGATGCTGGATGCCTGGATCGCCAACCAGGACCGTCACCACGAGAACTGGGCCGCTCTGCTTTGTGACGATGTGCTTCGGCTGGCCCCGACGTTCGACCACGGGGCGTCGTTGGCACGCAACCTGAGCGACGGGGAACGCCGGGAGCGGCTCGCGTCGCGGGATCGAGGGCGGATGGTTGCAGCGTTCGCCCGCCGAGCGAAGTCCGCGTTTTATGCGGACCCTTCGCAGACCAGGCCCATGAGCACGATGGAGGCGTGGCAGGCGTTCTCGCGAAAAACTCCGGAAGAGGGTATTATCTGGATGCGGCGACTGGAGGCGGTGTCCCAGGCCGACGTGGAGGCCGTGCTGAAGGAGATTGCCCCCCAGAGGATGAGCCACGTTGCCCGAGAGTTCTCCTTGCGGTTGCTGATGGAGAATCGACGGCGATTGCTGGATGGAGGTGAGTGATGACCCATGCCCTCTTCGTCGCATGGCGTTCGAGCACGCCCACGGGAGGAGAGTGGGGTCCCGTGGGCCGGCTGGAGTATGACGGTGTGTACCGGTTCGGCTACACGCGCGGCGCGCAGCGCCTGGGCGGCTTCGCGCCTTTTCCCGGCATGCCGAATCTCGAAAGCGTCTACGAATCGGACGAGTTGCTCCCGTTGTTCGCGAATCGCCTGCTGGCCCGGTCGCGTCCTGAGTATGAGGCGTTCCTGACGTGGGGGGGGTTCGACCCGGACAATCCGCCGGACCCGATCGCTATCCTGGGCGTCACCGAGGGGCGCCGAGCGACGGACGATCTGGAGTTGTTCCCCTGCCCCGTGCCGGACGCTGACGGGTGCTACGTCAGCAAGTTCTTCCTGCACGGCGTGCGATACGTGCCCGAGCCCGCGCGGAAACGGATCGACGAACTCGCGAGCGAAGAGACGCTCGGGCTGATGCTGGACATCTCGAACCCGTATGACCGTCACGCGGTCGCCGTGCGGACGTGGAACACGCAGGGTCGGTATCTGATCGGCTATGTGCCGCGTTATCTGGCTCGTGACATTCGGCAACTGTGTGGACGGTGTGACCCCGATTTCGTGAGTTTGACTGTGGAACGTGTGAACCCCGGCGCGCCCCTCCAACAGCGCGTGCTCTGCCGTATGACATGCTGCTGGCCAAGTGGTTTCCGTCCATGCAATGGTGACGACTTTGAACCCATTGTGACCACAAGACTGACCACTGCTCCGTAGAACCGTTACCATGCAGGAAGCGGACATCGAACTAGCGGCCTTCAACTGGCTTCAGTCATCCGGGTTTCAGTTGCGCACCGGGTCCGACGTGGACGACGCCGGCGAACGCGCAGACGCCGCCCAATTCCTCCTCCGCAACCGCCTGGCCAACGCCCTGCGCCGGCTCAACCCCGCGCTGCCGCAGAACACCCTCGATCAGGTGGCGCGGTCGCTCGCACGCCCGCCGCACCCCACGTTGGTCCAGAACAACCGCTGGTTCCACACCCTGCTCACCGACGGCGTCGAAGTCGAGTACCGCGACACCCGGTCCGGCGAAACCCGCGGCGGGCACGCCAGGCTGGCCGACTTCGACGATCCCTCCCAAAACGACCTACTCGTCGTGCGCCAACTCACCGTGCTCGGCCCGTCCGGCAAGCACATCCGCCCGGACCTGACGGTTTTCCTCAATGGAATGCCCATCGCACTTATCGAGCTGAAAGACCCGACAGACCCGGAGGCCGACCTGGACACGGCCATTCGCCAGTTCAACCGGTACATGCAGACCGCACCGGACTTCTTCGTGCCGAACCTGCTGCTGGTCGCGTCCGACGGCCTGCTGACGCGAGTCGGCGGCATCACCAGCGACCGCAGCCGGTTCATGCCGTGGCGACCGGCCGAGGGCGGCCGGCCCACCCTGGAGGCCCTCATCCGCGGGCTGTTCCAGCCGGCCGTGCTGCTGGACTACCTGCGGACGTGCGTGGCCTTTGAGGAGGACGAGCGCGGCGACATCGCCAAGAAGATCGCCGGCTACCACCAGTTCCGTGCGGTGCGGCAGACGCGCGCCAGCGTGCTGAGCCGCCTCAAGCCGGAGGGCGACGGCCGCGGCGGTGTGGTCTGGCACACGCAGGGCTCCGGCAAAAGCCTGACCATGCTCATGCTGGCCGGTGCGCTCATCCGCGAGCCGAAGATGGCCAACCCCACCGTCGTGATGGTGACGGACCGAAACGATCTGGACGACCAGCTCTTCGATACCTTCGCGGCCGGTCGCGCGTTGCTGCGGCAGGACCCGATCCAGGCGGAAAGCCGCGATCACCTGCGAAGCCTGCTGGATCGTGCGGCCGGCGGCGTGGTCTTCACCACCATCCACAAGTTTACCGAAGAGCACGGCGTCATCTCCCATCGCGCGAACGTCGTCGTCATGGCCGATGAGGCCCACCGCAGCCAGTACGGCTTTGTGGACGGCGGCGCCCGATGGATGCGTGAGGCGTTGCCGAACGCCGTCTTCGTCGGCTTCACCGGCACGCCGCTCGAGCGGGACGACAGGAACACCATCCACGTCTTCGGTGAGTACGCGGACGTGTACGACATCCGGCAGGCGGTGGAGGACGGCGCGACGAAGCCGCTGTACTACGAGTCGCGGATCGTGAAGCTGACGGTGGATGACGCCGGGGCGACGGCCGCGGAGGCGGAGCTGGAGCGAACGGCGGACGCGGACGCATCGGGCGAAGAGGTTGCCCCTGAGATTCGCGTTCCGCTGGAGGCGTTGGTGGGCGCGCCGGAGCGCATCCAGCGGCTGGCGGAGTTCATCGTGGAGCACTGGGAAAAGCGCCGGGCCGTGATGGAAGGCAAGGCGATGGTCGTGACCATGAGCCGTGACATCGCCGCCCGCCTGCACGAGGCCGTCAAGGCGCTGCGGCCGGACTGGCACGACCCGAACGACGAGCGCGGCCTTATGAAGGTCGTCGTGACGGGCCATTCCGAGGACAAGGAGCCGCTGCGGAGCCACGTCCGAACGAAGGCCGCGCGGAAACGCCTCGCGGAGCGCTTCAAGCACCCGGACGATGATTTCCGCCTGGTCATCGTCTGCGACATGTGGCTGACGGGGTTTGACTGCCCGCCCGCCCACACCATGTACCTGGACAAGCCGCTGGCCGGACACAACCTGATGCAGGCCATCGCACGCGTGAATCGCGTCTACGGCGAGAAGCCCGGCGGTTTGATCGTGGACCTGCTCGGGCTGGCCGACCAGTTGGCCGACGCCCTCGCGACGTACACGCAGGCGGGCGGAACAGGCCAGGCGGTCCGGCAGGTTCAGGACGAGGCGGTGCCCGCCATGCTGGTGGCGTTTGAGAAGCTGCGCTCCTTCTTCCACGGTTGCGACTACGAGGCCGCCTTCCGTGCGGAGCCGCTACGGGTGTTGCCCGTCTACCTGCGGGCGATTGACCACGTTTTCGGGCAGAACGACGGCTGGAAACGGCTGCGGACCCTGGTGAAGGAACTGTCCGCCGCCTTTGCCCTGGCCGTGCCTCGGCCGGAGACGGAAGACGTTGTCGATCACCTGGCCTTCTTCCAGCGGGTGGCCGCGATGATCCGCAAACGCCTCGCGGATGAATCCGGCGGTGGCGCGCGGCACCGGCAGCGCGACGTGGATGCCGCCGTCCGGCAGCTCATCGGCGGTGCGGTGGATGCGGACGAAGTCATCGACCTGTTCGCGGCGGCGGGCCTGGACGAAGCGAGGCTCGACATCCTCTCGGACGAGTTCCTCGGACGCGTCGCCGCGCTCGAACAGAAGAACCTCGCCCTGGAGATGCTGCGAAAGCTGCTGACGGACCAGATCCGCATTACCGACCGAACCAACATCGTGCAGAGCCGGAAATTCCGCGAGGCGCTGGAGGACGCGATGGTCCGGTA
>JAFGJQ010000315.1 GCA_016929015.1 Phycisphaerae bacterium
CGCCTTCACCGGTTGCCGCTTCATCCGCTGGGTTCTGATCGGATTCAGCTCGTCACGCTATTGTCCATATTATAGGTCTGACCCTGAGAGTTCGCTAGCGGTACGTGTCCCGCAGGCTGTTGACCTTCAGGCGCTTATTCATGCGGACAACCGTCATGGCGTCCGGCACGGTGACACGTGTCGTCACGACTTCCTCCGGCTGCATGTGGAAGAAGTTGTCCTCGTACGTCGCGCCCGGGCCCGCGTCAAGCCAGGTCCACAGGGCCGGCTTTGCGCAGCGGAGGGTCACGTCAAAGGCGCGGGCGCCGGCCTTCTTGATCGTGCACCGAAACGCGGGGTCCTCCCACTCCATGGCCTTGGGTCGCGCCATCAGGGCGACGTTGCGCGATACCAGCTCGCCCTTGCGGTCGTCCAACGACAGGGACACGACGATGTCGTCCGTGCCGTACTGCGCCACGATTTCCGCGATGTCCAGCGCCCCGCACTTGCGGCTGCTGCGCTCTGCGACTCGCACCGGGAAGCTGTCGTCGACAAGGAGCTCGCCCGACAGCGTATGGACCATCCAGCACACCCGCCCGGCAAACGCTCGCAGGCGGTCGTTGGAAACATGCACCTCGATGCGGTACCGTTCGGTATCCGCTATGGTCGAGATGAGAACGGGCGCAAAGAAGTCCCTGGCGGCGAAATGCAGGGCCTTCCAGTTGCCCGGATAGTCGATCGAGGCCCAGCTCGCCACCGGCCAGCAATCGTTGAGCTGCCAGTACAGCGCACCCATGCAGCGCGGGACCTTGCGGCGCCAGTTCTCGACGGCGGTCTTGATCGCCAGCGCTTGCAGGATCTGGCTTAGCCACAGCATCATGTCGAAGCTCCCGGGCAGACGGAACCAGGCCAGCATATACCGCATGATGGTCGTGTTGCCAATGCCGCTGCGCTGATGCCATTCCATGACCGGCGACGTGACGTTGCGGTCTTCCGGCACGGTGTAGCCGGCCACGACACGCGGCTCGGGGAAGCTCTGGAACCCGAACTCGCTCACGAAGCGGTGATCGCTGGTGCGATACCACTCGAATGGTTCGCCTCGGTGCCATACATGCCACAGGTGTGCGTCGCCGCATTCCGGGTTGCGCGTGTCCAGCCGGTCGCCGTACGGCGAGTGACCGCTCGACGGCCAGTACGACCGTTCGGGATCGAGCCGCCTGACGACACGCGGCAGCAGCTTGTCGAAGATGCGGCCGTAGTCCTCCCAGTTCATCCGGTAGTCCGTCCAATCCTCCCCTACCAGCCCCTGCTCCAGCTCGTTGTTACCGCACCACAGGGCGATACACGCGTGATGCCGCAGGCGTCGAACCTGGTCCTCGGCTTCGGCTTTCACGTTGGCCACGAACTCGTCGTCGAACCCGGGATACGTCGCGCAGGCAAACATGAAGTCCTGCCACACGCACAGCCCCAGCTCGTCGCACAGCTCGTAGAACGCGTCGTGCTCGTAGATGCCCCCGCCCCACACGCGCACCATGTTCATGTTGGCGTCTACCGAGTCCTGGAGAAGCCGTCGGTAGTCCTCGGGCGTCAGGCGTGACAGGATCGCGTCGGCCGGGATCCAGTTGGCGCCCTTGGCGAAGAAGGTCTTGCCGTTGGCGGCAAAACAAAAGGACTCCCCCCAGCGATCGCGCTTGCGTACGAGTTCCAGCTTCCGCAGGCCGATCCGCCTGGTCCAGGAATCCAGCGCCATCCCGTCCTTGCGAAACAGCTCCACAGACAGCGTGTACAGCGGCTGATCGCCCATGCCGTGCGGCCACCAGAGCCTGGGCTGGCGGACCCGCAGGGAGAGACCGGCCTTGCGGTTGCGCACGTCGCAACGTTCAACGGCAACCGTGCGCCCCTTGTATTTCAGCGTGGCCACGGCATACATCGACACCCTGGCGACGGTCTCGGCCTTCAAGTCGACGTTCACCGCGACGGCCCCGCGCGCGTGTTGCTGCTTGGCATGGACGTCATCCAGGCGGGCCAGGCGAAAGCCGAGAATCCGCATGCTGCGCCAGATCCCGCAGGTCACCAGGGCCGGTCCCCAGTCCCAGCCGAAGTTGCAGGGCTTCTTGCGAATCCAGCTGCCGCTGTCCAGCTTGTGCTGCCCGACGCCCCATCCCGGCAGGGGCCTGACCTCGCGGGCCTTGCGGCGCACGTACTTCATGGCCGAACCGAACGTGATCCGAATCGTGTTCGGGCCCGGCCTGACGGCGTGAGCGATATCGAATTCCCATACGCGGAACTGGTTGTCGGTCTTCCCGACCGTCTTGCCGTTGACGGCGATCGTCGCCAGCGTGTCGAGCCCGTCGCATTGCAGGACAACCCGTTTCTGGTCGCGAATGGAATCCGGCGTCTCGAACTCGCGTTCGTACACCCAGTCCGACTCACCGATCCACTGCGTCTCGGCTTCCTGCTTGCGGTAGAAGGGGTCCGGGATCTTCTTCGCCGCCAGCAGGTCCCTGTACACGTCTCCCGGCACCGTTGCCGCGACCGTTTCGGCTTTGCCCTTCTGCCGCAAGCGCCACGTCCCATTCAGGTCAATCACGATCATGCCCGTCTCCCTCCCTGCGTTGACTCCGCCTGTGCTGTTGATGGTCCACAGCATGGCTGGCACCGCCGGCTTGTCAATACCAACTGCAATGAACGTATTGCGGCTGGACCCGCAACGGCCCCTAATGCATCAATGTGGGCGTCATGAACACCATAACTGCAATGCGGACCCTGTCGGGACCAGTGCAATCCGCGGTGCTCCTGTGCGCGCTGGCCGGGCGCGTGAGGGCTAACGAGGTCGAGTGGGCCAACAACGGCGCCGATTTCAATACCCGCACGAACTGGGTCGGCGGCTTCGCGCCCGGAACGAGCAACGTGGCGGTGTTCCCGGCGGAGGGAGGCCCCGAGCTTGTGCTGGCGAAGGTGAGTGGCATCTGGCCTGGTGAGCCGGCATTTGACTGTATCATCGATTTCTACGATCGTGACGGGCTCGCGATCATTCAGCATACATAGACTACAACGGAGGAACGACATGAGTAACGTACGTATCTACCTGGATTGTGCCGAGATCGATCAGATCAAGGTGGCGGTGTCTACCGGTCTTGTGGACGGAGTTGCTACCAATCCAAACAAGATTGCCCAGAGCGGCAAGACCTATCGGAAGGTTCTTGATGAAATCCGATCGGTCTTTGACGGGCCGATCGCATTTCAGTCGATGGGCCGGACGACGGAAGCGGTGATCGCGCACGCGAAGGAGATCCACGCGATGGACCCGGGGCTCGCGGTGAAGGTCGTCGCCGACTCGGTCGGGCTGCCGGCGATCAAGCCGCTCGTGGCTGACGGCGTGAAGACGAACGCGACGCTGATCTTCAACCCGACCCAGGCGCTCATGGCCGGGCTCGCCGGCTCGCCGTTCATCAGCCCCTTCATCGGGAGGGCGCGGATGACCGGCTCGGACGGGATCGAGGCGATCGCGCAGATGCGCGCGATGTACGATGCGTGGGGCATCCACGGAACGGTCATCATCGGCGCGTCGATCAAGGACGTCGAGCAGGTCATCGATGTGATCCTCGCCGGCGCGCACGCGGTCGCCGTCCCTTTCGAGGTCTTCACCGCGATGATGGAACACCCCATGACCGAGCGCGGGTTAGAGGGCTTCATCGCCGACGCGACCGGCGCGAAATCGCCGGAAATCCGGCTTCGCCTGACGGCTACGCCGCGACAAGTATGAAATGGTCGAGCCTCAATGGCGATATTCGATCCTGGTTCGCCACACAGCACCCGACGAGATAGAGAAAGTACGAAAACCCCACCTCCCCTGCAAGCAGGGGATGGCCACCAGCGTGGCGCTGCAACCCC
>JAFGJQ010000316.1 GCA_016929015.1 Phycisphaerae bacterium
GGCGCGGCTTCGGCTGAGTTCGTGCAGTGCCTGGACCAGCGAGGAATAGTCTATGCCCAGCCCGGCGACCTGCCCGTTTGCGTCTCGTCCCGGTTCGTCGCCCAGCAGGCGAAGGACGGCTTCAATGTCGTAATCCACCGGGACGGGGGGCGAAAGGATGTCCTGAAGCGGCAGCTTGCGAAAGATGGTCAGGTGGTCATCCTCGGCAGAAGCGTTCAGGATGAACAGCCGTGCGGGATCGCTATAGAAGAGAGGCGGTTCGCAGCGAACGTCACCGCCGAGAATGGCGATTCGCCGGTTGCCGCTGCGCTTGGCGTAAACGAGATTCTCTCCGGGTACATACAGGCGATCGAGCAGGAAGTTCTGCCGGCCGACGGATTGGGTCTGGATGGATCGGTCCTTGGCCAGAAGAAGTCCCTCGTAGGCGGCGACCCGGATGCGCGGGTCATCGTCGGAGAGCAGGGGATACAGGGCCCGTTCGGCGCGGACGGTGCGTGGGGCACGTCCCATCTCCTCGATGGCGGCAAGGCGATGGTGGCTCGCGGCGTCCCCCGCATGTCGGATGAGGGCGGTCAGGGCCAAATCATCCTCCAGGCGGATGCCGGTCCGGGCCGCGTAGTAGCTGACGTCGGGGTCGCGGTGATCGTAGAGCCCACGGAGTGTCTGCAACACCGGTCTTCCGATTCCCTCCAGGGCGAGTGCGATATCGGCATGAGGCGAGCCCGCCTGCACGAACTCCCGGCACAGGTCCCGGCAGCGCCGCTCGGCGAAACCCGTCTGTTCCGGAATGTAGAGGTGGCGTACCAGGGAGAGGAAATGGCCGGGATTCTCCCGGTATGCGAAGGGTACGCGCAGACGAATGTAAGAGGGAGATTCGGCCTCAGCGATCTTGGGGCCGACAAAACGAGCATTGATCCGCTCGGCGATGAGGCCGGCCATTCGATGGGAAGGGCGGGTGAGAACGAGCCGGATGCGACGGTCTTCACGCGTTGTCCCACCGCCAATGATGACGGCCCGCCGCGGGTCGACCTGGGTTGCCGCAGCCTCGGTGGTGGCGAACGGATTACGAAAGAGAGGGCCCTCCGCCGTGGCCAGCGCCTTGCCGGGGATGCTGGTGGAGGTATCCAGCTCACGGAAGATGCGTAACTCGCACGGCCAAAGGGTGCCGCCTTCGAGGGAGACGGTCTGGGTGCCGGGGTAGGCCTGTACGTAAACGTCGAACGCGCCTCCGGCGGGCACGGCCGCAGGAATTTCGCCCTGGACGGTGACGACTGCGGTGTCCCTGCTGTCCACCAACTTTTCCGGGGTAAGGCCGTCTTCGTGCGTGGTCTGGAATTCCGGGCGCTTGTAGAGCTGCTGAATGAGAAGCTGTCGAAGCTGCCGGGGGCACTGGGTGGAGCCGCGGTTTCCCAAGCCGACGACGAGCCCGTAGCCACGGACGCGCATCTTGCGCATTCCTTCGATCCAGCCGTGCTGGCCGATGGTGTCCCGGTAGGCGATGGAAAGCGCGGCATCGGACGCCGTGGTATCCACTCTGCCCGCCTCCAGGTCGGGTTTCTGGGGTTCCAGGTGGGTCCAGTCAATGCTGAGGCAGCCTGCCGTGGGGGCAATCGCCAGGCAGGCGAAGGTTAGAAAACGAATTTTCATTCGGGTGCCTCCGTGACTCTCTTGAATCCGAGGGAGAGCAGTACGGGCGGGAGAGGTCCGAGCCTCTGCATCCGGCTCCTGCATGCGTAGCTTACGACGGGGTAACGGCGGCGGTCAAGCGGGGAGGTGCGCTCGCCGGAAACCCCGGGCAGACGCGACCGGGCAGCAAGGCGGTTGGGCTAGCCCCGCGTGCCTGCGGAGAGCAGGGGGAAGTCGGCATCGGTGGCGCGGATACGGTTTTCCCACCATCCGCGGTCGGTCCTGACGAGTCGGGTGATGCCCTCGACCACATGGGGGTCAAACTGGGTCCCGGCGCAGCGACGCAGATCATCGATGGCCGTGTCGATGGAACGTCGCGAGCGGTACACGCGATTCGTGGTCATCGCGTCGAAGGCGTCGGACACAAGAAGGATTCGTGAACCCACGGGGATGTCGGTGCCGCGGAGTCCGTCCGGAACGCCGGAACCGTCGTAGTATTCGCGCTGATGTCGAATGATCTGGCGTTCGGACTCGAGAATTCGCAGATGGTCGACGATGCGGGCGCTGACGAGGGGGACCTGCTTCATCACGGCCAGTTCAAGGGATGAAAGGCCGGCGGGCTTCATGAGGATTCGGTCCGGAACGCCCACCTTGCCAATGTCGTGAAGGAGTGCCGCGTTTTTGATCGCCACCATGGCCCCTTCGCTGCAGCCGAGGGCCCGGGCGATGCGCTCGGCGACCAGCGAGACGTTCTGGGAGTGACGGGCCGTGTAGGGGTCCTTCTCGTCGAGCGCCTGGACGAGAGAGGCGATGCTCTGGACGTAGACCTGCTTGGCCTGCGCGCTGAGGGCCGCTACGCGCCGTCGGAGTGACTGCACCTCCTTGGTTTCGATGAGGCTTTCCGGAGCATGTTGGTCATCGGGGACTTCCAACACCGTGGCGACTCGGTTACGCCCGGTTCGCTTGGCGATGTACATGGCCAGGTCGGCCAGGTTCACCAGATCGGCCGCGGTCTTGACGCGCAGATCGTCAGTGCTGCTCACACCGATAGACGCGGTCAGCATGAAGTCGTGGGCGCCTTCAATACGTACCCGTTCCGACAGCGTG
Source organism: Phycisphaerae bacterium (assembly GCA_016929015.1). Taxonomy (GTDB): domain Bacteria; phylum Planctomycetota; class Phycisphaerae; order UBA1845; family UBA1845; genus JAFGJQ01. The sequence goes on from JAFGJQ010000316.1 coordinate 2,734, forward strand.
GCGCGGATGCGCTCCGCGAGGAGACTGGCGGCGCCCAACGAGGACTCCGGGGTAACGATGGCAAACTCGTCGCCGCCGAAGCGGCTGATAGAGTCCACCTCGCGCACAGTGGAGCGCAGGCACGCGGCGACCTGAACCAGCACCTGGTTGCCGGCGAGATGGCCGTAGGTGTCATTGACGGCCTTGAAGCAGTCCAGGTCGATCATGATGAAGGAGAGAGGGCCGCCGTACCGCCGGGCACGGCTCATTTCGGCCTCGATAACTCGGTTCAGGTGATCGTGATTGAACAGCCCTGTGAGAGCGTCCGTATAGGTGGCTCGGCGCAGGTTCTCCTGTGTGGTGGAGAGGCGAAGGCCGACCCGCATGCGCAGAAGCAGTTCGTCCAGGTTCACGGGCTTGCTGAGGTAGTCATCGGCACCGTGGCGCAGGGCCTCGCCACGCGATTGGCCGTGCTTCTCGTCCGTCATCAGGATGAAGAAGGTGTCAGCCAGGTCCGCGTGCTCACGAACGCGGCGGCAGAGCTCCGGGCCGGTGAGTCCGGGGAGGTCCCAAGCAGCCAGGATGATGCGGGGCGGGCGGCGTGTGATTTCGTTCCAGGCAGACGTACCGTCTTCGCCTGAGCGGCAGGAGAAGCCGGCCCCATTCAGGGTGTCTACGAGCAAACCACGCTCCTCGGAGCACCACTCTGCGACGAAGACGTCGTATTTCGCAGACACACACCCTCCCCTGGTGGCGGGGGCCACCCTGTCCCTGGACCTGCCTTTCATCGGGTGCGAGAAACGCTTCCTTCATGACAAATCCAATCGGAAAAAGGGGGTTGGCGGCTGGTTTCCGGACTGTACGGAAGGCACATCCGTGTGATGGGCCGAACAGACGCAGGACGGGCGGAGCTACTTCAACTCGACATCCCAATAGGCGTGGTCCAGGAACTGCCTCCAGGAGTGGTACTTGCTGTTGGAGAGCTTCAGGTGGATGACCGGATTGCGACGTGGCTTGACCGGCCGGCGCATCAGCCGGATTCCCGCCTGGTCGGGCGTTCGTCCGCCTTTTCGGACGTTGCATTTCACGCAGCAGCAGACGATGTTGTCCCAGGCGTTGTCACCGCCCTGGGAGCGCGGCACGACATGGTCAAGGCTGAGCTCGCAGGTGGAGAATCGCTTGCCGCAGTACTGGCAGCGGTTGCCGTCCCGGGCATAGATGTTCCGCCGGCTTAACTTGACCTCCTGTTTGGGCAGGCGAGAGTAGGTCAGGACCCGGATGATCCGCGGCACCACGAGGTCGAATCGGACGGTGCGGACCCAATCGTGTTCGGCGGGCTCGAAGGCCTTGCGGAATTCGCTGAGCTCGCGCCAGTCGTCGAAGTCGTACGAGACGTAGCGCCCGTCCTCCAGGCTGACGATCTCAGCGCACGGATGGTTGTAGGCCGTACGTTTGCACAGAAGCGTAAAGGCCCGACGCGCGTCAATGATCCGTAACGCCACGTAGTTGGCGTTCAGCATGAGTACGCTTGCATCCAGCCCGCCCGCGGGCTGGTTCTCGAGATGGGCAGCAACCTCTGGGAAGACGACACCTCCTTTGGGCGGCGGGCTTCCACTCCGCCTGCGTACCATAATTCTATTTTCGGCAAGTCGCTCATGCAAGGCAGGCCCGATAAGAAACAGATTCCCAGTGCCGTTCCGAAGGCTCCGGCCAAGGGTAACCTCGGCGGCGGGACATGCGGCCAGGCTGGTTGCCGGTATACTGCCCGGCGGAGGCAAGACGATGTTCGACGCGAAGCGGTGGTCGCAGAAGGTGGCAGGGCAGGACTGCCCTGTGTGTGCGGCGACGCCAGAGGCGGAAGACCCCCTCTGGCTGGTGACGCTGCCGTCCGGGCGGGTGCTGCTGCAGGACGACGCAGACTTCCCAGGGTATTGCATCCTGTATTTCCGGCGGCACGTCACTGAGCTGTTTGAACTGACGACGGGGGAACAGGGGCAACTGATCGAGGATATCGGCCGCCTTGCCCGAGCGATTTCCGGGACGTGCCGGCCGGCCAAGCTCAACTACGCGTGCCTGGGCAATGAGGTCCCGCACCTACATTGGCACGTGGTGCCGCGGTACCCGGAAGACGGCTGGTGGGGGCAGGCGTTCCTGGCGCGATCGCCGGCTCAACGAAAGATCCTGGAGCCCGGGAAGTACGAGCGCCTTCGCCGGGGCCTGCGTGCCACGCTGGGGTGACGCCGGACTCGCGGGCGATGGGTATTGGCCGTTTCCTTAAACCATTATAGGGAAGGAGGTTGCGTACGCCTTTCATGCGTGTTGTGGGGGGGCGGGGTGTACTTTTCGCCTTTGTGTGTTGAAGTGTCCCCTCATAAGGTGTACACTCTATGTTGGTGGGGGAAGGGAAACGCCCATCCCCAAGTCTTGGCTTTTCTCACGAATCGGTTGGCAAGAAGGATAAAGGAGGCAAGTTATGCGCGCGGTATTAGGTGCGGTTCTCGTTCTGGGATTGGCACTTACGGCGAACGCCCAGCTTTACAACGCGGACATGGAGTATCAGCCAGGGGGCATATATTCCACGCTGGAGGGTTGGCGTGTGACGGGCGGCGGCTGGGCAGACCACGCGAACCATTCGGCCCCCAACCACGAAACGCTCGGGCTGAACTTCGGATTCTGGAGCGCCGGCACGGAAGAGATCATGGGCCAGGTTTCGACGCTGACCTTTGAGCCAGACTCCACGTACACGTTGGCGAGCTGGGCTATTGGAGGTGGCAACTTCACGGGCGTGGCCCCCTACGAGATTGGCTATCTGAGCGGCGGTACGAGCATCGCGACGGATTTCGTTGCGTTGGCCATTAACTGCATCACCCTCGATGGACAGATGCAGTGGGAGCCACAGGTCGGTGTGACGTATACGACCGGCGCCAGCGGCCCGGAGATTGGCTTGCCGGTTGTGGTTCGGTTTGGGAATGCTGCGGACGGTGGTGTGAGCGATGTCTGGATCGACAACGTGACGCTCACGCCGGAACCGGCCAGTCTGGCCCTGCTTGCGATGGGCGCTCTGGCGGTTCTTCGTCGTCGCTAATCCGCGCCAAGCGACGAACAAGCACTCGGCAAGAAATGCATGGCACGGCCTCGCCGCGAGGCTGTGCCATGCTTTGTTCCTGTGGGGGCCCGTGCCCCATGCAGTTCAGGCGTTCCGCGACGATTGGCCTTCGGTTGATGCCGGTGTGCGAATGAGGGCGACCAGTCGCTGGTCCGTGCGTAAGGGGGCATCGACAGCCGGGGGGCACTGGAGGGAGCCGTCGGGCTGTTCGATGGCGATAACGTGGATGCCAAACGCCTGGCGCAGATCGGCCTCCCGCAGTGACTTGCCGATCGCCTGGAGTGGGACCAGCAGCCGCTGGATCTGGTGTTCGCGCGTAGGGGCCAGGCCCGTGAGCAGCTCGTGCAACTGGCCTTCGCGCTCGATGGCGGCCAGGCCGTGGTGCTCGCGTACGGCAGACCGTTCCATCACCTCCACCTGATGTCGGATCGCCCGGAACACCCGTTCCCGCGTCAACATGCCGAGCCAACGACGCTCGGGATCGCTGGAGACGACGGGCAGCACCTCGTATTCGTTGCTGCGGAAGCGTTCAAGCACGCGATAGACGCTCTCCTGCGGCTGCACGGTGGGGACGTCGGGTGTCATCATGTCCAGGGCGATGACGATTTCGCCGAGTTCCGGCACGTCAATGGTTCGGTGGATTTCGGCCGTGGAGATCAGGCCGAGCAATTGGTCGTCTTGGGTCACGGCAAAGACCGGCTTGGCACCGTACCGGACCTGCTCCAGCATCTCTGCGAGAGGGGTGCCCGGGCCGACCACGGGTGACCACGACCGTTCCATCAACTGGTCCACGCGCCAGGATTCGAGCATGTGGATCACGGCGTCGCCGGCGTGGGCGGGCGATTCGGCAGAGCCGCGCACCTGTTCGTGGTTGACGCCCC
>JAFGJQ010000317.1 GCA_016929015.1 Phycisphaerae bacterium
CGGCGCCCTTCACTTCGTGCCTGCGTGCCTTCGTCCCTTCGTGCCTTCCTCCTGTTTTTGCTTTCGCCGCCGCAGGCGGCCTCCCCCTCCGCCCGCTTCCCCGAATTGCATCCGCCTCTCGAACCCCGCCCCACCCGTCCCCACCGCCGCGGGAATGACCCACCCTGCCGGCAAATGCGTATCGACACGGCCGGCATGTGCTACAATGCACTTCGCCGCACCGCGGGGTCGGCCGGGCCCGTCAGTTCTGTGATTCGCCGCTCATGTCTGGCCGTGCGGAGCGCCTTGAACGCAGGTCCCTTATGAGCTTCCGTCCATCCTCGATGCAGGTTCCGCCCCCAAAGGACTGGCAGCAGTTCGAGCGCAACATGCGCGACCTATACGAGGCCCACTGGGGGGTTACGGCCACCATGCACGGACGCATCGGGCAGCCGCAGCACGGCGTGGACATCTACGGCCAGCCCAACGGTGCCGATTATCACGGCGTCCAATGCAAGGGACACGACGGCAACCTCGGCGGCGAAGTTACGAAAACGGAGCTGACGAACGAAGTCGAGAAGGCTACCCGCTTCAGGCCGCAACTCGCTCACTTCATCCTGGCGACCACGGCACCGCGCGACGTGAAGATCCAGGCCGTCGTCCGCCGGCTCAACGACCGCCGGAGCAAGCCCTTCACGGTGGATGTCGTATTCTGGGATGACATCCTCGCCCTCTACGACCAACACCTGGAGGTCTTCGCGCGCCACTATCCCTTCGATTCCCCAACCGGCAGTTTGCATCAGCTTCGCCCGCCGCCGGCGGACTTCACCGGCCGGAAACAGGAGTTGGACGAGCTGCGCAAGGGCATCCGCACCGGCGGGGTCACCATCTCCGGCCTGCGCGGCATGGGCGGCATCGGCAAGACGGCCCTGGCCCTCGTGCTGGCCGACGAACTCGCCGACGACTACCCCGACGCCCAGTTCTTCCTCGACCTCCAGGGCACCGGCAACACGCCCCTCCGGCCCGAGGACGCCCTGGCCCACGTCATCCGCGCCTACCACCCGACGGCGAAGCTGCCCGACGACCTGGACAGCCTCTGCGGTCTCTACCACCAGGTGCTCCACGGGCAGAAAGCCCTGCTGCTCATGGACAACGCCCGCGACGCCGCGCAGGTGTCTCCGCTGGTCCCGCCGGAAGGCTGCATCCTGCTCGTCACCTCGCGCCAGCACTTTGTGCTCCCCGGCCTCCATCCCGTGGACCTGGACAAGCTGCCCCCGCCCGACGCCGCGGCCCTTCTGCTCAAGATCGCCCCAAGGATCGCCGCCGATGCAGCCCGCCTGGCGGAGCTTTGCGGCCGTCTGCCCCTGGCCCTGTGCCTGGCGGGCGGCGCCCTGGCGGCCAGGAAGACGCTGGCCGTCGATGCGTACGTACGGCGGTTGACGGATACGGAGAAGCGGCTGCAAGCCCTGGACAAATACCGTGACCAGACGGCGGAGAAGCTGGGTGTCGCCGCATCACTCGAGCTGAGCTACGACCTGCTGGGTGAAGAACTCGCGGCGTTGTGGCGGGCGCTAAGCGTGTTCCCCACGACGTTCGACACCCTCGCCGCAGCGGCGGTCTGGACGCTCGAGCCCGAGGCGGCCGGTGAGAAGCTCGAAGACATCCGCCAGTTCAGCCTGATTGACTGCGACGAGAAGATGAAGCGTTTCTCCCTGCACGACCTGGCCCGGGACTTCGCCGTCTCCGGGCTGGGCACCGAAGAGCACGACGCCGCCCGTCGTCGACACGCCGGGCACTATCTGCAAGTCCTGCGCACGGCCAACCAGCTTTACCTGGCCGGCGGCGACCAGTTCACCGCGGGGCTGGCCGTTTTCGACCTGGAGCGGCCGAACATCGAGGCCGGCCAAACGTGGTCGGCCGCTCAGGCCGCGGAAGATGATGAAGCCGCCCGGCTATGCAGCAGTTATCCGGGCGTGGGGGTGCATTGTCTGGCTCTGCGCCAGCATCCCCGCCACGAGCGAATCCCCTGGCTGGAGGCCGCGGTCCAGGCCGCTCGGCGGCTGGAAGATCGAAAAGCCGAGGGAGTTCACCTGGGCAACCTGGGCACCGCCTACACGGATCTGGGTGAGGTACGCCGGGCCATCGAGTTCCATGAGCAACAACTCGTCATCGTGCGCGAAATCGGCGATCGGAGGGGGGAAGGAGCAGACCTGGGCAACCTGGGCCTGGCCCACGCGGCCCTGGGCGGGGTGCGCCGGGCCATCGAGTTCCATGAGCAAGCCTTGGTCATTGACCGCGAGATCGGCGACCGGAGGGGGGAAGGAGCAGACCTGGGCAACCTGGGGATTGCCTACATGGCTGTGGGTGAGGTGCGCCGCGCAATCGAGTGCCATGAGAAGGCCTTAGCCATTGACCACGAGATCGGCGACCGGAGGGGGGAAGGCGCAGACTTGGGCAACCTGGGCACCGCCTACGCGGCCCTGAGCGAGGTACGCCGGGCCATCGAGTTCTATGACCAACGGCTCGTCATCGCACGCGAGATCGGCGACCGGCGGGGGGAAGGCAATGCCCTCTGGAACAGCGCCCTGGCCTGGGAGACGCTCAAAGACCGGCCCAAGGCCATCGCCTTGGCCGAAGAAGCGCTGTCCATCTTCGAGCAGATCGAGGACCCCAACGCCGCCAAGGTCCGCCAGACAGTCGAGCGTTGGCAAAGCGCGTGACGCCATCTGAGCGCGTTCCCAAGTGGAACTCACCCGACAGACACGTTCTGCAAACCTCCCCGCCCTCGCCCCACCCCCACCCCCGATCCCGCGTTTCAACGCGGTTGGGCGAGCGAAGCTCGCTCTGCGGGCGAGGCCCGTTTTGTGATCAGGGGCGGGCCTGCCTTCCGTTGCGGGTTGGCTTTCGCAAGACACGCCTGGTCCGCGATAGTCCACGCGGAAAAGACTCCTTCCGCCGACAATTCCGCGCTGTCGGGCTGACAGGTGAGAAGTGATATCGGCTTCTGCCGACTCCACGATGGTGATCTCGCAGGGCCGGCCCCCCGGACGGCGGAGTGGGCCGTAACTCTTTCAATAATAAAGAGTTCCCGTCTTGCGGTCTGGTCCGCAGAATCGGTTACCGAGACCGGAAACGCGGGTGCCGCTTGACTTCCGGGAGTTCATAGTCGATAGTTCTTATGGAGGCTTTGGCCGGTCTTCGGACTGGGCATTGCCTTTTTCTTTAGTCGTCTTCTGCGTCAATCTCCTCGTCAGCCATCTTGTCCAGTCGCCCCCGGAGATCGTCAAGATAGACAATGCCATGAAGGGGCCAGTGGCCTGTTCCGTCGCTTTTGGGCTTCTGCCCCTGGAATCGCATCTCGTGAAGCTTCTTTGCGAACGGCTTCAACTCCTGGCGGCTATCCTGCGGCATGCTGCCCAAGCGCCAAGCCCAGCCCAACACATACGCGGCGAGATCCGCCAGGAAAACGCCGGTTGTGAGTTCCGAGTGAACGAAGAACGGTGCCGGAACGATCAGTGAACTGCGAAAACGTCCCGTCTTCGTGCCCAGGAAGTACGCTGCCATGCGTTCGATCAGGTGTTTCGCCTTCGCCTTATCCAATTCGTCGAATACGACGAGTCCCCTCTGATTCGGGCATTGGTCTTTCAGCAGGTAGAAGTAGCGCTCAAAGAGATACACGACGTCCTTGCGAAGGATATCTCGCTCGGATTGGGCAGCGTTTGAGTCAACGACGGACGCGATGATCTTGACGTTGAAACCTGCAGCGATGTCGAGAACCGAATCTACAAACCGAAGCACCGAGCGGCTGTACCCGGTCAGTTCGCGAGCTGTGATTGGGCTGGAGTCTGCTCCCACCCTGTGGGCTTCCAGGCCCTTCGTAAGGGCCGAATGGGCCAGCACTGCGAGTTCCTCGTCGGGGATCTCAATTCTCTGATTCGCCAGCCGAAAGCGCTTACGCTTCAGTAGCTGCTTCGCCTTTGGCTCCGTCACGCGGAGGCTGCGCAGATAATCGCCGAAATGCTCCCTCTCGGCAGCACGAATCGCTTTGATCAGGTTCCATAGATCGGTCTGGGCAACTGCCACGCCGGCAAGGACTTCGCACGGCATGACGTTATGGTCCTGCCCACTCTCATCAATAAAAAGCAACATCGCACCACCTCATCAGAGCGGCCTTCCGTCTTGCGCCGCCTTGTCGACGTCGTCGCGCTGGTTCAGTGGGCCGTAATTAGCTGCTTCTCCTTGTCCCCGCGACAACCGAGCATGACAAGCGTACCCGATGAACGTATCACGGATCAGCCCCCGCCCGCCCCCCTCAAGCAGTCGTCGCCGGCCACTGCCGGCACCCTCCCCGGAGCCTGCCCGCCGTGGCGGGTGCCTTGGTGCCTCCGTGCCTGTTTCTGCGCTTCTGCGTTTCCCCGTTTTTGCGTTTCCCCCGCGCTATCCTTCCCGCTCTCCCGGCAACCTTCGCGCCACGGCCTCCACGTACTCGTACAGGTTGCCGGCCGGCACGGGACGCTGCGCGATCTCGAACGATTTTCTCATGCAGTCGACGGCCGTATCCGGCTGGCCCATCTTCTGGTACGCCCGCGCCTTCTGCTCCCAGCAGGCGGATTCGATCCGCCGGTTCTTGAACCGCTGGGCCAGCGTCGTCCGCTGCTCGATGCACTCCAGCGCCTCGTCCAGGCGGTCCCGCCGCAGATGCAACTCGGCCATCTGCTCGAACACCAGTGCCTGCCCGTGCCAGAACGTCGTCGGCTGCAGCTTCTTCAGCGCCGTCCGGAATCGCCGCTCCGCCTCGTCCAGCTTGCCCAGGCGGGCCGCGCATCGGCCCAGGTTCAAGTGGCAGATGCCCACGTTCACCTGGTCTTCCATCTGGGTGGCCAGCGCCAGGGCGGTTTCGTACTGGCCGGCCGCCTCGGCGTGCCGCCCGCGCTGAAGCGCCACCTCGCCCCGCCCGTTGTAAGACGAAATGAGCGACACTTTTGTCCCCAGCGCGGTCATGATCTCAATGGCCCGCTGAAACGCGTCGTCCGCCTCCTCCAACCGCTCCAGCTTGGTCAGGACGAAACCCAGGTTGTTGTAATTCTTGCTCAGAATCGGCAGCAGGTTCAGCTTCTGCTCCAGCCGATTGGCGAGACTCAACAGGTCATACGCGCTGCTGTAATCGCCCTTAAAATAGTGCATCACACCCAGGTTGCTCACCGCCTCCGCCAGGCGGTACGGATCGTCCGCCTCATCCGCGATCTGCTTGAGCCGGTCGTGATGCTGAATCGCCTCGTCGTACTGGCCCTGCCGCGCATGGCACACCCCGATGAACCCGATCAGATCCACAAACCCCGGGTCCGCGTCCAGCGCTTCCTGTGCCGACGCGATGGCCCGCTTGTAGTCGCCCCGCGCAAACGCATGTTGCGCCTGCGCGTACAGCTTCTGCGACTTCGTGTTTGTCGTGCCCTTCGCAAACGTCCGACCGGACGCCCGGGGCATCTCGCTGAACCCGAGTGCGCCGATCACCGCCTCGCCCAGGTCCACCTCAAACCCCAGAATCTGCGACAACACCCCGGACTGCCGCAGCACCGGCCGCACGGCCCCGTCCGACACGCTCAGCGCGTACGCGTCCACCTCGGCCGCCCCGCCGTTGAGCCGGTAACTTCCCCGCACCACCAGGGAGGCACCGACCAGCCCGGACGCCGCGCACACCTGACCGTCCGTCGCCCGCACGGACGGGCATCCGTGGAACCGCTCCATCAACACGCCCAGCTCGTGCCGGTCGATCAGGTGCACGTCCTGAAGCTCCACGATCCGCTGGCTGATGTGGTCGGCCAGCGCGTCGCCCACCCAGTCGTCATCGGGCGTTCCGCCGGCGTTGGCGAACGGCAACACGACAATCCGCGGCGCATCCGCCGCCCGGGTGGTAACGGGCCGGCGGTCACGGGCGGCCGGCACGGCCGGCTGCTGCGACAAGGCGTCTCGCAGGGCCGCAGCACTCGCGAATCTCCCCTCCGGGTGCTGTGTGAGGCACGTCTCGATTGCCTCACGGAACCAGTCCGGAATCGTGGGGGCGATGTCCGTATCCCACACGATCGGCTCGTACTGTTCCCCCACCAGGTAGGCCAAAGGCGACTTGTTTCGCTGCGGCGGCTGTCCCGTAACGGCGTGGTACAGCGTGGCTCCCAACGAGTAGATGTCGGCGCGCAGATCCACCGGCTGTCCGCCGCTGCGTTGCTCCGGCGGCGCGTAGGGCGGAGTGCCCACCAGCCCCGCCATCTGCCCCCCGCCGGCCAACCCTTCCTCGAACGTGCAGGCAAGTCCCAGGTCCGCGATTTTCAGGCTCCCATCCGGCTGCAGCAGCAGGTTGCCCGGCTTGAGGTCCCGATGGACGAGCCCCGCCGCGTGAATCGCGTCCAGGGCCTCGGCGGTCCGACGTCCGAGGTCGGCCGCCTGCATCCACACCAGGGGCCCGACACTCTCCAACACCGTCGCCAGGTCCGCCCCGTCGGCAAACTCCATCACCACGTACCACGTATCTTCCTGTTGATACACGTCCAAAACGCGCACCACGCCCGGATGACTGATACGAAAGCCGATCCGCGCCTCCCAGGCCAGCCTCGCCGCCGCCGTAGGGGAATACCCGGCGTCCTTCGGTCCCAACACCTTCACCACGCACGGCGAATCCAGAACGCGATGGTGAGCCAGGTACACGCGCCCGCCCCCCCGGTCCTGCAGAAGCCCCTCCACGCGGTAGCGATCGGCCGGCAGAACCCGCAACGCATGATCCGCGGTGCCCGGCTCTCGTGCTCGCGGCAGAGTCCGGACGAACCCGCACAGCGTGCAGCGAGCCGCCGGCCCTCGAAAGCTCTTCGACAGACGAACGGACGCACCGCAATTTCCACAGGCGAACAACATTGGATCAGGCATGAAACGGACACACCGCCATCATGGCGGAACCGCTCAGAAGCTTTGCACGGGGCTCGAAGTCATCCATGTTACGCGCTCAACGGCCGTCGGTCGACCATCTTTATGCAATGAGCCAGCCCGATCAGCATTCGCGACCCCATGTCGCGCGGAAGGTGATACCAGAACGGCGCGCTGGCGCTGGCGTTCTCGTGGGTGCGCGTCTCTGAACGCCCGTACAACAAAGGCATCACCTCGCTCCACGAGGTGTCCGCCGTCTCCACCCACAGGTGCGACTGCAAAGGCGAGAAAAACGGAAACGAATCATCCAACGCATAACCCACAACGCTGGACGCATCCGCATCCATATGCTCGCGCAGCCGCGTCGACCAGCGCAGTGCGTTCAGCAAAGGCTCGGGCAGCGCCTCCGGCGTACCCTGCAGTTTGCCCGACAGAGCATCCGAACCCTCCCTCAACCGATGCCGAGGGTAGACGTAACGCAGTCGCAGGCCGCGGGTATGCACCAGCTCGGCCAACTGCTCCACAAGGGCGATGTTCCGCTCTTCGGGAAACGGCTCGTGGGACAGGCTCCACAGCCGACACGACCGCAGCCAGCCCGCCCGATCCAGGTAATCGATCAACTGCTGAAGAGTGAACAGTACAAGCCCCGTCGGCTGCGAATCCCGAATCCGTCGCGGAAGCTCCTCCACCTCACGGTCCAATTCCGCCGGGTCCGCCTTCAACAAGCGGTCGGGCGAAACCCCCAAAGCAGTCGCCAGCTTGGCCAGTTCAGCCTCACTGATTCGGGTTCGGCCCGTCTCCACCTCGCTGAGGAACTTGCCAGTCCGACTGATGACAGCCGCGAGCTGCGATTGGGTCATTCCAGCACGTAACCTGTTTGTTCTTATGGCTTTACCTATCGTGGCCGATACTTTGCCATCATCCCTTCGTGCCATGCTTGGCATCTCCGTTCTGCCCCGTCCTGTCCTAACATTCGCAGCAACCTGGGCTTTCGTTTCAATTTTCGCTTGACACAATTAGTTATCGGTCGTTACTATCCCACGTTGGCAGCCTTGGAAAGCTGGCTTGGCCATGGTCACGCGGACGAGCTCGAAATGCAGCCCGTAAAGTGCGACCGAATGCGGAGCCGCTTGAAGGAGGCTTCCCAGGTGGTGAGGTCCCAAGGCGCGGGACACGTTCACGTCGAGTGTGCAATACATCGGTTCTCCCCGACGCCGGTCTTGGCCACGTGGCTGCCAAAGACCAGGAGTATTCGGGATGTCGGAGCTCAGCGCGAGGGCAAGCCGCGTCCAACCGCAAGCTGCGTCCTCCGAATCCGACTGAGTAACTTACCTATTGTGCATTCGGTTCGCGTTTGACGCAAGCGGGAAATCGCGATTTCTGCCGCGAGTGGGCTGCTGGGGCACCTGCCGCGGACGCAGTAGAGCAACCACACTTTTTTCCTGAGGAGGAGTTCCAATGGCTCCCATGATTCCAATCGCAATTGACATTACGACTTGGTTGGTGAACCTATTGGTGGCGTATGTCGACGTCATCCCGTGCTGATCGCGAGGTGGAAGATGCACTTTGAAGAAATCGACATCATCAGCGTGATTGAGAACGAGCAGGGCCGCTAGCACGGCGTTCCTTCTCGGAGACGTTTCGGACATACCTGCCCACAGGGGCGGCAGGGTGCGGCGTATCCCTCGTGACCGGAAACGGCAGATGCCGCAGTTCCGGGCACCTGGGACGTTGTCGCGATTCTGCCGAGGGGGTGTGCGCGAGCGGAGCCACCGGGCGTAAGCGGCGCGCACGTTGGGCCTTCACGAAGAGCGGTCTGACCGTCACTCCTTGCAGGAAGTTCCGGACCTGCGCGTGCGCGATCGGTGCGCGCGCGCAACCCAGGCAAACAGAACGGCGAACGAGCGAACACAGCCAGGGACTGGGCCGCTTCGGTGGTCGCTGCGGGCCAATTGGCCCGCATGAGCCGATGCTCGCTGGGCAGTGTCCGCAGTCTTCTGGAGACCACGACTCGCGACGAAAGCGTTTGTAAGCTCCTTCTTAATAGAAGATTACGTCACAAGCCACTTCCTCCATGGCTCCCCGAGGTACGCCGGTATCCGTACTGGCACGGATGTTGCCCGATGTCACGCGTGACGTAACGGTTAACAGGCGTGCGTTGGGAGCACTAACCGAGTTGTAGCGTCGTCGAAAGACCGAAACCGCCTGGGCGAGGGAGCCGGTCGCAACGTGCAGTGATCGCCCGCCATGCTGGGATGTGGATGGATTGGGCGGGCTGTTCCCGCACGTGCGCCGAATGGTGCCTGCGGTATCCTCTTCACGGGAGAGGGGGGGACGGTTCTTCGACGGCGCTACCTCGACCCCGCGCACGCCGGGCGACGCTGTTTTCCGGAGGATCGAGGGAGCGGAAGCATTTCCTCTGCGACGAGGCACAGCCTCGGGTTTCATCGGTTTTCCTCCGAACAGACAACCCGCTCGCGACCAAATGATCGCAGCGGGTTTGTTTTTCCCCATGCGACGGCGGTCGCAAGGCAGGTGAATCTGAACGCCAGCCCACGGCCTGTCCCGAACGTATCCGCGTGCTGAACGCCGATCGGAACACGAGCAGCATCGCCTGAATGCTGAACCACTTCCGCTGCTGCGGTGCCGCCTCTATCATGAAAAACGCCAATCGCCCCGACCGGCCGGACGCCGAGCCGCACGGACGTGTCCGGGCGCAGCGGAGTGAGGTCTGGTATGAGCAAACCGGCCACCCCAGCCGATCCGAATTGCCCGTTCCTGCGTGCCTGCCGATGTGAACCGGCCGACCATACCCCCATCTGGATCATGCGGCAGGCAGGCCGATACCTGCCCGAATACCGCGAAATCCGCTCCAAGGTCTCGTTTCTGGAGATGTGCAGGCGGCCGGAGCTTGCGGCAGAGGTCACTCTGCAGCCGATCCGCCGTCTGGGCGTCGATGCGGCCATTCTGTTCGCGGACATCCTGCTGGTCGTCGAACCGATGGGTGCAGGGCTGGAGTTCTCGGCAGGCACCGGGCCGCGGATCCTGCGGCCGGTACGGGACGGCCGCGCAGTGGATGCCCTGCAGGCCGTCGAGGTTTCGGCCAGCCTGGGGTACGTCTTCGAAGCGGCCCGGCTGGTCCGAGCGGGCCTCCCTCGACAGATCCCCCTGATCGGCTTCGCCGGGGCGCCGTTTACGGTGGCCTCGTACATGATTGAAGGCGGCGCTTCTCGCGACTACGTGCATACGAAATCACTGATGTACCGGGATTCGGGAGCGTGGCACGCGCTGATGGAGCGGATCAGCACGGTGCTGATCGATTACCTCAACGGCCAGATCGACGCGGGCGCGCAGGCCGTTCAACTATTCGATAGCTGGGTGGGCGCCTTGAGCCCGGGCGACTACCGCGAGTTTGTTCAGCCGCACTCGGCACGGATCATCGCAGGTCTGCGACCGGGCGTACCGGTCATTCACTTCGGCACAGGTGCAGCCACGCTTCTCGAATTGATGCGTGACGCCGGCGGCGATGTGATCGGCCTGGACTGGCGAATCGAACTGGCCGATGGCTGGCGCCGCCTGGGTAACGGCGTGGGTGTGCAAGGCAATCTGGACCCGACCGTGCTCTATTCCGATCCGCCGGAAATCCGCCGCCGGGCGAAACAGGTTCTCGACCAGGCCGGCGGCCGTCCGGGCCATATCTTCAACCTGGGGCACGGAATTCTGCCGACAGTCCCTGTGGATCACGCGATTGCGCTGGTGGACGCGGTCCACGAGATGAGCAGCCGGTGACCCACATCGGCCCGGCGCCGCGCCGCCGCGTTCACGGTCGCTTCCTGAGCATCTCGCGCCACGCGGCCGGGTCCCGGCCCGCGCTGCGTCCCGTAATCTTCGTCAGCGCCTCGGCGGCAACAGCTCGCAGCCATCCGCGCTCGTCCTCGAGTTGGGCGATCAGCCACTCGACGGATTCATCGTCGCGCAGTTCTCCGAGCGTCCATACGAGCATCCACAGCTTTGTATCATCCAGACCCGCCTCGCGAAAGCGGCGAAGCTCCGGCAGCAACTCAATCTGATGGAGAATTCCCGGATCAAGAAGATCGCGGTCGCCTGGTTGACGTTCGCCTTCGAGTTGAAGAGTGAGCAACCGGCGCCGCCCCTCGATGTTTTCCGGTTTGCGTGACTGCCTCTCGGCGCGGCGGACGGCCCAGGGCGGCCATTGGCCGTTGCGAAGCCGTACTTCGGCGTTGTTGATGATTCGCAGGGGCAGGTGAAGCGCAATGGAGCCGGCCCCCACCGCCTCGTGACGGGCAAGTACCGTACGGGCCTGAAGCCAGAGCTGCTGGTACTCCAGGCATGTTTCGGTCGGCAGCGACGGCGCGTTCTCCAGCACGTTCTGCGCGATCATCCGTTCATGCGACGCTCGCACCAGTGCCCCCGCAAAGGTGACGCCGTCCGGCGCCGGTTCGAGACGCCGCGTCAGCGTCAGCAGTGTCCGCGCAATCTCCAGCCCGCCGTCCACCTCCCCCGCCTCGAATCGCTGCCTGGCGAGCGCGTTGGCTCGACAGGCTACGTCGCGCCACGCGCCGAGAGGTGAGCGCACCTGCCCGGCCAGCAGCTCGCCCGCCTGTTTGGCCCGGGGATAGCCGGTCTTCTCAAACAGGCGAATGGCCGCCACCTGCGCCAGGTGGTTGTGATTGGTAAATCGGGGAGACGCTTCCGCTCGCTTCAGCAGCTCCAACTCCGCCGACGTCAGCGGGGGATGGTCCCGGTTTTCGCCGACGGGCGGTGCGTACGGAATGCTGAGCATGAGCCAGAGCCCGTCGTCGGGCATCCAGTGGCGCAATCGCGCAAGCTCCGCCTGGAAAGCCGGGCTGCGCCGGCGATAGAGTTTGTCCGGACCGTAGTATTGGTTCAAAAACAGGATGGCCTCGACCGTGATTGCATGTTTCGCCTCGCCGAGACGCTCTTCGAGCCTCTCCTCGGCCTTCTGATCCTCGGCCAGCAGAAAGGCCAGAAAGAGTGGGTGCGTGTAGTCCGTTGCCTCGGCCACCTTCACAAACCGGCTCACATTGACTGCCACCGGCCCGCGACCGGCCGCAGCCTCGTTGTCGATCTTGTAGATCAGCGGATCGCGAAGCACGTCGGGCAGGCGAAACGCGGTAACCATTGCAGCGCCGAGGTCCCGGGCGTCCACGGCGGGCGGCGGAGGCATGTGCCGCTGCGCGTCGGCCAGTGCCTCGTCGTAGCACTCCAGTAGTCTCTCGTCGGAGATCGGCCGTTCCTGCTTCGCCGCGCATTCGCAGAACCGGCTGAGCAGCCGTGCGGTGTGGCTGTCGGGCTCGCGCCGGAGCACCCGAGCGAAATGCCGGCCGCCCTCCGCGAACCGTCCCTGCTCCGCCTCACACATCCCGGCCAGGTAAGACGCGTAGGGATCGTCCGGAGCAGCTTCCAGCACCTGCTCCAGCAAGGGAAGCGCAGATGCGTATTCGCTCCGGCGCATCGCGGCAGCAGCCTGCTCGGCGCGCGGGTCAACCGTGATCCGCGCGCAGGCATCGGCCATCTGCTTCTCCAGGTCCGCCAATTCCTCCGTCTGCCGCGCCATCCCGGAGCCGGCGGCGCCGGTCACTTCCTCCTGCAGCCGGCTTATTACACTGGCGGCTTGGCGCGCCTCCCGGAGGGCCTGCCTGATCTCGGGACGCAGCGCGATGGCCGGCGTCGACGTCGGCCCCTCCGCCGCCGGGGCCGCAACGACGATCAGAAGCACCGGTGCGATCCATGCTGGTCGGGTCATTTTGAGGTCTCCTGCGC
The DNA here is from genome assembly GCA_016929015.1 of Phycisphaerae bacterium. Classification (GTDB taxonomy): domain Bacteria; phylum Planctomycetota; class Phycisphaerae; order UBA1845; family UBA1845; genus JAFGJQ01. The sequence goes on from JAFGJQ010000317.1 coordinate 12,697, forward strand.
CCGGGATTGTAAAGCCGTGGTTAAACTCGGTCACGCGAGAGGGCACTTCGCCAGAGGAAAAAAGTGATGCCCAATACCCGCGAGGGCCTGTGGCGGACGGCCTGCTGAAAGTGCCACTGCAACAGCGCCTGCAACCAGACGGAAAAGCGGTCCAGACGAGCAGACGCCTTGCGCTGGACCGTATCACAGTGTGGATGCACTGTATTTTGAAGCCTGGGCGTAATTTCCACTGGGCTGAGCCGAAACCTTGTACGAAGAAAGGAGGAGGAGTCACCGCGCGGTGCGGGCCCCATACATTCACGACGCCCCCCGGGCGTCCTTCGGTTCTCTGCGGACGCCAGCGAGACTTCGCACATGTCCACAGTGCAGAGCACACAGCCGAATGCAGCCGTCCGTGCGGTCGCGAAGCCGAATGCCGCGACTTCTTCCCGCGCCGGCTATCTCCCCATCCCCCTGAACCACATTCCGCTGCACACTCTGAATGAGATCTCCGTATATCTCAAGGCACGCCCGGGCACCGAACCGGCAGAGGACGCCGGAGAAAAGTACTCTCTCTACTCCAGCGGCGTCGTGCCGTTCACAGAGGCGGACCGAACACGGTTGCGTCAGAACGGGGTGCGCTTCATCTACGTACGCATGGCCGACCAACCCAAGCTGCAGCGGCAACTGGAGGCCTGCCTGGCCACCATGGCTGCGGACAAGAAGACGCCATCGGAAGAAGCGGCGGCATTGGTTTACGAAACGAGCTTCGAGCTCATGAACGAAGTGCTCGCCGACCCCACATTGAGCCTGTGCTCCGACTCTGTACGGAACGTCTGCCAGGCCGTCTCCGCATTTGTCATCAACCACCGCGGCGCGTTTTCACAGCTCTACAGTGCGGCCCGCCACGATTTCTACACGGCCACGCACCTGGTCAACGTGGCGACCTGGATGGTGCCCATCGCCTATGAAATGGGGTATCGGGACGATGCGGAGCTGACCCGGATCGGCCAGGCCGGTCTGCTGCACGACGTGGGGAAGGTGCGCATTGCGCCGGAAATCATCGGCAAGGCCGGCAAGCTCACCGACGAGGAGTTTGCCGAGATCCAGCGGCACGCCCAATTCGGATACGACATCATCAAGTCGGCGGGCTGGACCGACGAACTCATCTGTGCAGTGGCCCAGCAGCACCATGAACGGCAGGACGGCAGCGGATATCCCGAAAAGCGCACGGGAGACGAGATTCACGTGGTCAGCCGGATCTGTGCCGTAGCCGATTCGTTCGATGCGATGACCGCCCTGCGTCCGTACAAGGACCGGGCCCTGACGGTTCCGGAGGCGATGGCCATCCTGCAGAGCGAGAGTCCGGACAAGTACGATCCGGACGTCGTGAGCGCCCTGGTGCGGCTGACCGATCCGGCGGCGGCGAGCGCAAAAGAGGGGAGTTCAGAGGTTGAACGCCGCGCCCAACCCCGGTTTGCCTTCCGGGTGCCCGCCCGCGTATTCCTGCTGAACACGTCGCCGCTGGGTCCACAGGAACACTCCGGATTCGTGGCCGTCACGCGAGACCTGTCACGGGTCGGTCTCGGGTTGAACGCGCCGCGTCCTCTGGACCAGGGGCAGCCCATCCGCGTCTATCTCAAGGTACGCGCACCGGGACGTGAACACCTGGACGGCGTGGTGGCGCGCTGCCGCAGTCTGGAAGACGGCTCCTTTGAGATCGGCGTTCAGTTCATTGCCGAGAGCGCGGAACTCACGAATGCCCGGGCCGGAGGGAACGACTGCTAGCACCGGGCAACGAATCGCAAGCGGGAGACAGGCGTTTCCTTCACCCACCACGGATGCGGTACCGGCGAGGCGCTCTCTCTGTCATTCGGCCATGGGTCAGACCGGCACGGGCACCGGCCGAGACACGCCCTGCTTCTCTCGCAACACGACTTGAGAGAGAGCGTGCAGGGCCTCGCGTTCAGGCCCGGTGGCGGCATCCTGCTGCAAGCTCCCAATCGCTTGGGCAGGAGAGACACCCTGCCGCTCTGCATCGCCACGAGTGAGGGCATCGTAGGCCTGCACGAAGCGAATCACGTGGGACCCCAGGGGAATCGTGGCCGGCCCCGCGTTGTCGTCGAGGGCCAGAACGTCGCGTACGGCGGGGTCTCGATTCACGAGCAAAGGCGCCGCCCCCCGCAAGACCGCACCCAGCGAATGGATCAGGTCCATCCCCAGAAACGTATGCTTTCGCATGGCTCTCGGGTTGGCCTCCAGCATATTCATGGCCCGGCTGACCAGTTGCGAGGTCACTTCGATGTTCTCGAGATCCAGCAACAGTGTCGCAACGCGAACATCGTCGATTTCCTTGCGGGACAGTCGCAGTTGCGTGGCCACCCGCTGGCTCAACTCCGCCAGGCGTTCGATGCGGGCCTCCGCCTGGCTCGAGCCGGTCTGCAGGTACTTGGAGAGGACTTCCACGACGCCGACATACGCCTCGTGCAGTTCATCCAGCTTCTGGGCTCGCTCATCGCACAAGGTGCCGACCAACAGAGCGGTCAGGCCCATGGCGGCACCCCAGACCGTCAGCGCCAAGTAGGTGAGGGCGGGCGTCGTGAACCGGGCCAGTTCGCCGGACTCCAGCGAAGTCACAAGCCCCACCGCCAGCACGCAGAAGAAGGCGAGCACACCGGCGGTCGAACGCCCCAGGTAGTACCCACCGAGGACAATGGGCAGGAAGAACAGGTTCAGGATCACCATTCTGTACCCGCCCGTCCGCCAGAAAAGGCAGGTCAGCCCCAGGGCGACCACGATCAGCATGATCTCAAACGTGACTCGTTCTCGGGTGAGTTTTCCGCTCATTCCTGCATTCCTCGCGTGCCTGCCGGCGGTTCCCGACCCTTCACGTCTGCGCGGCGGTCGTGCACCTGACGGGAAAACGCTCAGCGTCACGATCCATTGTGACCGTTTCGGTCCCTTGGTACGGTCTGCTCAAACCGATGGAGCAGGCAACGGTGTACTGATCCGCAATCGCGCGGAACTTGTGCTCCATTCCCAGCCATACTTCCACGATGACCGGATCAAACTGCGTGCCGGCATGTTCTCGAACGACCTCCACGCACTTCTCGTGCGGGATGGCCTCCTTGTAGACGCGCTTCGTGCGGATGGCATCATACACGTCCGCGATGGCGACGATTCGTGCCGCCAGCGGGATCTGTTCGCCGGCCAGCTTGAGCGGATAGCCGGTGCCGTCCCACCATTCGTGATGGCCGAACGCGATTTCCCGAGCCATCTGCAGGAAATTCGTGCTGCCAAGCCGCCGCTCCAGTTGCTGCAGGCACGTCCCGCCGAGGACGGCGTGTTCCTGCATTGCCCGGCGCTCGTCCGCCGTCAGCGGCCCCGGCTTTCGCAGGATCCGATCCTCAATGCCCACCTTGCCGATGTCATGCAGCGCGGCACTGAGCCCGATCAGCCGGACGAATGTCGGGCTGATCTGATCGTGAAACTTCGGATGCTCGCGCAGGGCTGCAGCCAGGGCCGTGGAATAGCCCGCAATACGCTCCAGGTGGTCGCCTGTTTCCGGGTCGCGTGAGTCCGCGAGTTTCGCCAATCCAAAGATCACGGCGTCTCGCGTTCGGATCAACGTCTGCGCCTGCTCCCGCGCGGCCTGGGCGGCCTTCTGACGGGCCTTCTCTTCCCTCTCCTGGAAACGAGTGAAGACCATGTACAATCCGATTCCGGAAAGCATGCAAATCCACAGAAGCGTGACGCCGCTCACCAGCGCCAGCGATCGTGACAGGTCGGCCGGACTGACTGCCGCCAGTGCAACGGGTTGGTGAAGCACAACGTAACCGTCACCCCGACCGATCGGCCGGATTACGGCCGCGTGACGCCCATCGGACAGATCCACCCATCCGCGCGACAGGCCCGTCGAGAACCCCGCGCTGTCCGCCGCGGGCGTCCACGCCACCTCGGCCCCCATGGAGCACGATGTACGCAAAGCAGCGTCCGAAGTGTGACACGCCTGGATGTGCCAGACGCCGTCCACAACCAGAATGTCTCCGCACGCGGCGCCCAGGGTCTTCCTCACGCCGGCCAGACGAGCCAGACTGTGTGGATCGGATGCCGTCAGAGGCCCACCAGCAGATGCCAGCGCCGTTTCCAGGCTCTGAGCTTGCTCTTGAAGGGAAGACCACGCGGCGGCCGAGGCATCATGGATTGAGGATC